>JAEZHP010000134.1 GCA_023416515.1 Pseudomonadota bacterium
CCGAGGCGGAGCCGGCTCCGGCCGCCCCCGCGCGGCGGCCCAGGCGGGCTTCGCGCGGCGCCGATTAGGCGATTGTGCCGATCCGTGCTAAACCCCCTTCATCGCCGGCCAACACATCTTGTGAGCATGCCGGCGGCTGAGAGACTCCCCGTTCATCGGATACGCTCCCGCTTGCCAGTCCGGGAGTATCGACATGGACATCAACTACCTTCTCACCCGAGAACAGATCGAGCGCGCCCATGCGCGCTCCGCCGGCGACCCGTTCGCCCGCGCCGCCCATGAGGGCCTCGCCGATCTCTACCGCCGCAAGGTCGACTCCTACCGCGAGGACAACGGCGCCGTCGGCCAGCTCACCGGTTCCGCGCCGCAGCAGGCCGCCTGACGCCCTCATGAGCACTCGTCACATGATCGCCTACGGCCTCATCGCGGCCATCGCCCTGGGGGCTTTCCTCGCTCTGTGGTTCTCGGTGCTCCGCCACCGTTTCGCATTCCAGCAGCGCCGCCGCCGTTTCTATCGCGACCGCCGCCGGGCGGCCGCCAACCCTTCCGACCGCGACAAGCCGGCCTTCGAGGCCGACTGACGCTCCTCTTCAACTCCAGACCCCGGCGCAATCCCGCGCCACCCAGAAAGAAAGTACATCCCATGCCCATTGGCACCGTGAAATTCTTCAATGCCGACAAAGGCTATGGCTTCATCGCTCCGGAAGACGGCGGCAATGACGCGTTCGTTCACATCTCGGCCGTCGAGCGCGCCGGAATGGCGACCCTCGATAAGGACCAGCGCGTGTCCTACGAGCTCGAGGAAGACCGTCGCGGCAAGATGAGCGCCGTCAATCTCCAAAGCGCCTGATGGCGACTAGCGTCGTGACCACCCAGCCGGAATTTTTCCGCGCCCAGGCGGCGACGATGCACGAGCAGGCGGAGGCTGCGGTTCTCGGCAATGTCCGGGACCGCTGCCTCCGCTCTGCCGCGGCCTGGACCGAGATGGCCGAGCGCGCCGAGCGCCACCGCCATTCGGTCGCCCGAACCGCGGCCGCCAAGGCCGAGGCGGCACTGGCCGACGATTAACTCTCTTCACGCGCAACATCGCGCGTCCCCGACCGTTTTGCCCCCGAACCAACGCCCGGAGGCAATCATGTCCACCAACACCGACATTTCGAAGCTCGACGACCTCATCCACACCGTCATCGACAGCATCAAGGGTTTCGAGAATTCCGCCGAGGACGCGCCCGACGGCCGCTTCGCCTCCTTCTTCCGCGACATGGCCCGCGAGCGCCGCGAGGTCGCCAGCCAGCTCCAGGCGCAGAGCCGAGCGCTCGGCGGCACCCCGACCGATCAGGGCTCCGTCGCCGGCACCCTCCACCGCCGCTGGGAGGATCTCCGCTCGGCGCTGACCGGCAACAACGACAAGGCGGTGATCGAGGAAGTCGAGCGCGGCGAGGACTATCTCAAGGAAGAGTTCGAGCGCGCGATGAACGACACCAACGTCTCGGAAGAGACCCGCGCCGTCATCCGCAGCTGCTACGACTCCGTGCGCCGCGGCCACGACACCGCCCGCGACCTCAAGCGCCAGTTCCAGACCGCGATGTGATCCAGGTTGGGCGCGGGCTCGCCCCGCGCCCGCCTTTCTCCGGACTTCGCGCCGCTTCCATCGATCTCGCGGGTTTGATCCAGATCAAGACGAAAAGAGCACCTTTGCGCTATAACCAGTTCATCGCCGGCGTCCCCGATTGTGAGCCTGCCGGTGCCTGAGAGACAGGGCGGATGCTTGTTCCCGCCGTCGTTCGTGCTCCCGCTTGCAGTAACGGAGCCCGAGCGGTGGAACTCACTTATTACCGCGAACGCGAGAAGCAGGAGCGCGCCTTCGCCGCCCAGGCGTTGAGCGAAGCCGCCCGGACCGCCCACCTCGACCTCGCCAAGCGCTACCGCGCCGTGATCGAGGCGCACGAGCGGCTCGATCAGGTCACCGCCGAGACCCGTCCGAGCAGCGCCGCCTGATCCGAACCAGCTAGCGCCGCTCGATCAGCCGCCGCACCGACGCCGCGTCGGACTCCTCGGTCCCATAGCGCCGCTCGAGCTCCTCGAGCACCGAACGCAGCTCGCGCTCGCTCAGATGCTCGATCCCGATGAACTCGTTGCGGGCCTTGCCGGCGGCTCGGATGAGCTCGTCGAGCTTGGCCTGGAGCGCGCTCGCGTCGCGGTTCTGGGCGCTCTGGATCAAGAACACCATCAGGAAGGTGACGATGGTGGTGCCGGTGTTGATCACCAGCTGCCAGGTGTCCGACCAGGCGAAGATCGGCCCGCTCACGCCCCAGACGATGACGATCGCAAGCGCCAGGACGAACGCGAGCGGTTGTCCCGCCCAGCGCGCCACCCGCCCCCCAAATCGTTCGAACAGCCTCTCCATGCCCGCCTCCCTCGTCGCCGCGGGAGACTAGCGCAGCATCCCCCCAAACAGAAAGGCCGCCCGGTTTCCCGGACGGCCTCCTGCGAAGCTTCGTCGCCGGTCAGCGCTGGGAGTTCTGTCCGCCCATCTGTCCGCCGCTGACGTCGTCGCTGTCCTGCTCCCGGGCGCGGTCGTCGCCCTGCTGGTTCATGCGGTCGCCCTGCTGCTCGTGCTGCCGGCTCTGGTCCATGTCGCCGCCCTGCTGGCCGCCGCCCATCTGGCCGCCGCCTTGCTGGCGATCGCGGTCCTGCTGCTCCTGCTGACGGTTCGGGTCCATTCCGCCGCCCTGCTGATTGCCGCCCTGCTGCCGGCCCATGTCCTGGTCCTGCTGCTGCTGGCGATTCTGGTCCATGCCGCCCTGCTGGCCGCGGCCCTCGTTGTTTTCATGGTTCATTTCAGGCTCCCGTTGGTCGAAGCCCCCCACATGACCGATCAACGGATGCCGCTGCCCGCCGTTCCGGCTCCCGGCGCGCGCCGACTTCTGTCCGCCGCATTGCAACCGATGCGCCTCGGCATCGGTTCGGGCTTCACCACCCATTCCAGCAGGAGGGCATCATGATCACCCGCTCCGCAACCGCGCGCTACGAAGGCCTCGGCAAGGCCGGCAAGGGCCGCATCTCGACCGGTTCGGGAGTCCTCTCCGATCAGGGCTACAGCTTCGGCACCCGCTTCGAGGGCGAGCCCGGAACCAACCCCGAGGAGCTGATCGCCGCCGCCCACGCCGCCTGCTTCACCATGGCGCTGTCCTTCGCGCTGGCCAAGGAAGGCTTCACCGACGGCACCCTCGACACCAGCGCCAAGGTCAGGCTCGAGCCGGAAGGCGAGGGGTTCAAGATCAGCCGCTCCGATCTCACCCTGCGCGCCGACGTTCCGGGGATCGACGGGGGGCGCTTCCGCACCGTTGCCGAAGGAGCCAAGGCCAATTGCCCGATCTCCAAGCTGCTCAATGCCGAGATCGACCTCGACTTCAGCCTGACCAGCTAGTCGACCTCGGCATCGTCCGGCTCGGAATCGGCAGGGCGCGCCGCCGCCTCGGACGCGATCAGTTCGTCCGTCAGCCCCGCGGTCGTCGCTCCTGCGCCGGACAGAAGCCCGCCGGAGGGCGCGCCGCCGCCAGCATCGCCGGAGTCGTCCCGCGTCGCTTCGTCGGGCGTCTTGCTCTTCTGGGTAGGGGCGTTGGCCATGCGGTCTCCGTCGTCTCGACGGATCAACGCGGCCGGGCCCCAGTCGGTTCAGACC
>JAEZHP010000100.1 GCA_023416515.1 Pseudomonadota bacterium
CCTCCCCATCGCCTTCGGCGACAGGGAGGATAGGGGGCTATGAAAGTCCGGATCCTCGGCTGCGGGACCTCCACCGGCGTTCCGCGCATCGGCAACGACTGGGGAAGTGTCGACCCGAACGAGCCCAGGAACCGCCGGAGCCGGGTCTCGATCCTCGTCACCGCTGGCGACACCAACATCCTCGTCGACACCACGCCCGACATGCGCGCGCAGCTGCTCGAGGCGGATGTCGGCGACGTCGACGCGGTGATCTGGACTCACGAGCACGCCGACCACTGCCACGGAATCGACGATCTGAGGCAGATCTTCCACAATCGTGGATCGCCTGTCGCAGGCTATGCCGCCGAACGGACGCTGCGCAGTCTCACCAAGCGCTTCGACTATGTGTTCGAAGGCAAGTGGGGCTATCCCGCAAGCGCCGAGCCCAACCTTCTTGCCGGCTCAATCGAAATCGGCCCGATCGCGATCCGGAGCGTCGAGCAGCCGCACGGCAACATCACAAGCACCGGCCTGCGCTTCGAAATGGATGGGAGGAGCGTCGGCTATTCAACCGATTTCAATGCGTTGACCGGCGACATGGCAAGCATGTTCGAAGGTCTAGACCTGTGGATCGTCGATGCGCTTAGGGCCAGGCCGCACCCCACGCACAGCCATCTCGAACGGACGCTCTCCTATATCGAGCGCCTCAAACCGGCGCGCGCCGTTCTCACCCATATGGACAACAGCATGGACTACCGGTCTTTGCTGAGCGAACTTCCTCCCCATGTAGAACCCGGGTTCGACGGCATGGAGATCCACTTGTGAGCGGGGAAGGATGAGCGAGAGCGGGGATCAGGCGATCCACGTCTTGTACCTGATCGGCGCCTTGGTGCTGGTCGGAAGCGCGCTCGCGGTGCGCCGCATCCCGATCAGCACCGCTCTCAAGATGTTCGCCGCCTGGGTGCTGATCTTCGCCGCCGGCTTCGTCATCTTCACGTTCCGCGGCGAGTTCGCGGCGCTCGGCGACCGGCTGCTGCTCGCGGCGCGCGGGGGCGAGGTGGAGCAGGTCGCGCCCGGCGAGACTAGAATTCGACTGGCCGGTGACGGCCATTTCTGGGTGAATGCCGAGGTCAACGGCAAGCGCGTCCGCTTCCTCGTCGACAGCGGCGCGACCACCACGAGCATCTCGAACGAGACTGCGCGGCGCGTCGGGATCGAGCTCCGCGGAGGCTTCCCGGCGATCGTTCAGACCGCCAACGGCACCGTCACGGTCGATCGCGGCCGCGCCGACACGATCAGCATCGGCGACATCGAGCGGCGCAACGTCGCAGTCCACGTCTCGGAAGCGTTCGGCGACCTCAACGTGCTGGGAATGAACTTCTTGTCCTCGCTGAGCAGTTGGGGCGTGGAAGGGCGAACCCTGGTGCTGCGCTCCTGAACCGGTCTCCATTTTACATAATGTATATTATCGCACTTACGGGCGGAGCAGATTGCACGTGACCGACACGACCAGCGCTACCCCCCTCGACGAGCTCGTCGCAATCATGGCCCGGCTTCGCGACCCCGAGACCGGGTGCGAATGGGACGTTGCCCAGAACTTCGAGACGATCGCGCCCTACACCATCGAGGAAGCCTATGAGGTCGCCGACGCGATCCAGCGCGACGACATGGAGGCGCTCAAGGACGAGCTCGGCGATCTTCAGCTCCAGGTCGTCTATCACGCGCGGATGGCCGAGGAACGCGGTGCCTTCGCCATTCATGACGTCATCCGCGCCATCTGCGACAAGATGGTCCGCCGCCACCCGCACATCTTCGGCGGCGAGACCGAGCGCCCCGACTGGGAATCCCTGAAGGCCGCCGAGCGCGACGAAGCCGACCACAAGAGCGTCCTCGACGGAGTCGCCCTGGCTCTGCCGGCACTTCGCCGCGCCGAGAAGATCCAGAACCGAGCCGCTCGCCAGGGCTTCGATTGGGCCGACGCCAGCGGGCCGCGCGAAAAGATCGACGAGGAGCTCGCCGAGATCGAGTCCGCCGAGACCGAAGCCGAGCGCCAGGCTGAGCTCGGCGACCTTCTCTTCTCGGTCGTGAACCTGGCGCGCCATCACGGCATCGACGCCGAGGCCGCCCTCGTCGGCGCTACTCGGCGTTTCGAGGCTCGCTATCGCCTCATCGAGGAGATGGCCGAGCGGCCTCTCCAGGATCTCAGCCTCGAGGAATATGAAACTCTGTGGCGGCGGGCGAAAAAGCAGCTGGGCGTAGCACAGTAGCGGCGCCTGGGGACGTGCTGACTAATCCCAGTCCCGTGCGACTTGCACACTTGCTTTTGGCCTAATGTTCTGCTAATGTTCTCACCAGGCGCGCTGGTTCTTTGACATCGCTGGAATGCGGCTCGAGCGGAGTTTTGCACCAGCAAGTTCACGATTCTCGCGGGAGACAATGAACTTCATGAACTTCGTCAGCGTCGCGCCTGGAAGCGCTCCCATTCCGCCGGCGCGATCTTGACGACCAGTCGGGTCTCGAGGCCTTCGCTTTCCTGGTGAAGAACCTCGCCATGCTGATGGAGCCAGGCGAGCGCCTCGCCGTCGCCGGCGCCAAGAGTCACTTCCTGGAGGCGCGAGTCCTTCTTGAGGTGAGCGGCGGCGCAGGCGAGGAGGTCGTCCACCCCTTCCCCGCTCAGCGCCGACAGCACGACGACGTCCTCGCGCCGCTCGGCTTCGGCGAGGATGGCGGAGCGTTCGGACAGCACGTCGGTGGGAACATCGGGACCATTGTCACCGTCGAGAAGGTCGATCTTGTTCCACGCCTCGATCAGCGGCGCGGCGCTCTCGGCGCCCTCCCCGCCCTCCCCGACATGGAGAACTCCGAGCTCCTTCAGCACTTGCTCGACGTCCTCGCGCTGGGCGTCGCTGTCGGGATGGGAGATGTCGCGGACATGGACGATGATGTCGGCCGCGAGCACCTCCTCCAAGGTCGCCCGGAACGCCGCGACCAGCTGAGTCGGAAGGTCGGAAATGAAGCCCACCGTGTCGGACAGGATCGCCTTGGGCAGACCCGGAAGCGCGATCTCACGCATCGTCGGGTCGAGCGTCGCGAACAGCAGATTCTCCGCAAACACCTCGGCTCGCGTGAGGCGGTTGAAAAGCGTCGACTTGCCGGCATTGGTGTAGCCGACCAGCGCGATGACCGGCCACGGCGCCTTCTGGCGGCGCGATCGGTGGAGGGAGCGGGTACGGGTGACCTGCTCGAGCTCGCGCCTGAGTTTGGCCATTCGGTCGCGGATCAGTCGACGGTCCGCCTCGATCTGGGTCTCGCCTGGGCCGCCGAGGAAGCCGAAGCCGCCCCTCTGCCGCTCGAGGTGGGTCCACGACCGCACGAGCCGGCCCGCCTGGTAGTCGAGATGGGCGAGCTCGACCTGGAGCCGCCCTTCGGCGGTCGCCGCGCGCTCCCCGAAAATCTCAAGGATGAGGCCGGTCCGGTCGATGACCTTGCCCTTGACCGCGTCCTCCAGATTCTTCTGCTGGATCGGCGACACGGTGCCGTCGACGATCAGGAGCTCGGCCTCGGCCTCGCGCATCGCCTCGGCGATCGCGTCGACCTGGCCCTGCCCGAACAGCGTCTTGGGCCGCGGCGCCCTGATCTTGAACGCGCGCTTCTCCTTGACGTCGATGCCGATCGCCTCCGCGAGGCCGGCGGCCTCCTCCAGGCGCGCTTCGGTGTCGCGGCGGCTGGCGCTGCCGAGGTCCGGAAGTGCGATGAGTGCAGGTGCTCCGCGGGCGACGTCTGCTTCTTCGCGGTTGAAAACGCTCAGGCGCCCTTCTCCTCGGGCATGTCCTCGGCCGGCTCGTGAAGGCTGACCGGATGTTCGGGCTGCACCGTCGAGATGGCGTGCTTGTAGACCAGCTGCGACATCCCGTCGCGCTGCAGAAGCATGCAGAACAGGTCGAAAGCGGCGATCTCGCCTTGGAGCATGACGCCGTTAACGAGGAACATCGTCACCGGCTCCCCCGATCGGCGAACCGCGGCGAGAAAAACCTCCTGGAGAAGAGTCGGCTTCTTCTTCGCCGTCTGCTCGTCGAACCCCTTCTGGATCTCGGTGAGGTCGATCGGCTGGGCCGGCATCACCGTCGAGATGGCGTGCTTGTAGATGAGCTGGGCCTGGCCGTCGCGGCGCAGCAGCACCGAGAAATTGTCGAACCAGGTGATGATGCCCTGGAGCTTGACGCCCTTGACCAGGAACATCGTCACCGGGGTCTTCGACCGCCTGAGGCTGTTCAGGAACATGTCCTGCAGATTGTTGACCTTGTCGGCCATCCCGCTCTCCCCGATCGGCTGTTTACGAGCTTCTGTTGTTCACCCGAGTGGCGAATTTCCCCTCGCTATAGGCGATCCGCGGTAAAATTGCAGCCCGGAGCTACTCTTCAGTCTCGTTGCGTGTGTCGCCGAGACCCAAGGCCTTGAGCTTTCTGTGCAAAGCCGAGCGCTCCATCCCGATGAACGTCGCGGTGCGCGAGATGTTTCCGGAGAAGCGGCGGATCTGGACGCGCAGATATTCGCGCTCGAACGTCTCGCGCGCTTCCCTGAGCGGGGTGCCCATGATCGCCTTGACCGCCTCGCTCGGCGTCAGCTGCGCCTGATCGCTGAGGATCTCGGGCGGAAGCATGTCGATCTCGATGCAGCCGATCCGCTCGCCGGGCGCCAGGATCACCGTCCGCTCGATGACGTTCCTCAGCTGCCGGACGTTGCCGGGCCAGTCGAACGCCTGAAGAGCGGCGAGCGCGTCGCCGGAAATTGTGGGCGTACCGACCCGCCGCTCGGCCGCGAAGCGCGCGGCGAAGCGGGTGACCAGTTCCGGAATGTCCTCGCGCCGTTCCGAAAGCGCAGGCACGTGCACCGGCACCACGTTCAGGCGATAGTAGAGGTCCTCGCGGAATCGCCCCGCGGCGATCTCGTCCTGCAGGTTTCGGGCGGTCGACGAGACCACCCGCATGTCGACCTTGACCACGCGCTGGCCACCGACCCGCGAGAAGCTCTGGTCGGTGAGCACCCGAAGAATCTTGGCCTGGGTCGAGGCCGGCATGTCCGCGACCTCGTCGACATAGAGCGTTCCGCCATGCGCCTGCTCGAGCAGACCGGGGCGGACGAGCTCGCCGCCCTCCTCCACTCCGAACAGCTCTTCCTCGACCCGCTCCGGCGCCATCTGCGCCGCCCCCACGACGATGAACGGGCCGCGGGTGCGCGGGCTCCAATTGTGGAGGAGGCGCGCGGCCACCTCCTTGCCGACGCCGGCGGGCCCGGTGATCAGGACCCGGCTGCCGGTCGCAGCGACTCGCTTCAGGGTCGCACGCACTTGGTTCAGCGCGCTCGACGAGCCGGTCAGCTCCATTTCCTGGCCGACCTGCTGGCGCAGGCTCTCATTCTCGCGCCGGAGCCGTTCGGTCTCGGTCGCGCGATGGACGAGGTGGACCAGGTGGCCGGCCTCGAACGGTTTCTCGATGAAGTCGACCGCGCCCTGGCGGATCGCGGCGACCGCGGTGTCGAGGTTGCCGTGGCCGGAGATCATGAGCACGGGAAGCGTCGGGTCGCGCCGCTTGATCTCCTCGAGCAGTTGAAGACCGTCGAGCTTGGAGCCCTGCAGCCAGACATCGAGCAGGGCCAGCGACGGCCGACGGTCGGCGAGCGCCTGGAGCGCGCTCTGGCTGTTGGCGGCCGTTCGGGTCGTATAGCCCTCGTCCTCCAGCACGCCCGCAACGAGCTCACGAATGTCCTGCTCGTCGTCGACGATGAGAATATCAAGCGACATTGAGTTCAACCACCAATCGAATGTTCTTCCATGTTTCGCGAGCCGCCGCCGACGCGTGCGAGCGTCTCGACATCGAAGACGAGGCGGACCAGCGTGCCGCCAGCGGGCGCATCGATGAACTCGATCTGCCCGAAATGCTCTTCCACGATCTTCTTGACGATGGCGAGGCCGAGGCCGGTGCCCTTGGCGCGTGTCGTCATATAGGGCTCGGTGATACGGCCGCGGTCCGCCGGAAGGCCGACCCCGCTGTCTTCGACCTCGATGACTAGGCGGCTGTCCTCGTCGACGATCCGCATCGCGATTCGCTCGCCCTCGACCTCACCATCCTCGTGCTTCTGCTCGATCGCCTCGACGCCGTTCTTGACGATGTTGGTCAGAGCCTGGCCGAGATGACGGCGGTCGCACACCATCAGGGGCGACGGCTCCGGCGCATCGAGGCTGAAGGCGATACCGGGATGAGCGACCTCGTGTAGGAACAGGGCCTGACGGGCGATGTCCGTCACCGCCTCAGGCTTGAACACCGGCTTGGGCATCCGGGCGAAGGACGAGAATTCGTCGACCATTCGGCGAAGGTCGCCGACCTGGCGGACAATGGTGCCGGTCAGCCGCTCGAAGGTTGCGGCGTCGGACGTCACTTCCGCACCGTAGCGCCGCTGCAGCCGCTCCGCCGCGAGCTGGATCGGAGTCAGCGGATTCTTGATCTCGTGGGCGATTCGCCGAGCCACGTCCGACCACGCCGCGCGGCGCTGGTCGATCAGCTGCTCGGTGATGTCGTCGAAGGTGAGCACGTGCCCCCCTTCCACCGCCACCGTCTTCACGGCCAGTGTCCGCGGCTCCCCGCGGCTCGCGAACTGGACGATATTCTCGGCCTCGGAATCGGACAGCAGCTGGTCCAGCTCCGGAGCAACGTCCGCGAGCTTCTGCCCGACCGGGCTGAGCCCGCTGGTCCGAAGCAAGGCCTCCGCCGTGGTGTTGGCCAGGCGAATGATCCGGTCCTGATCGATTGAGAGGACGCCCGCGGTAACGCCCGCGAGCACCGCCTCCATGAACGCGCGGCGACTGTCCAACTGCTGGTTGGCGGTCACCAGTGCTCCGGTCTGCTCCTCGAGCTGCTCCGTCATCGCGTTGAACGCTTCGCCAAGCGTGCTCAGCTCGTCGCCGGCGCCAGTCCGCGGAACCCGCGCCGCAAGGTCGCCCTCGCTGATCCGGCGAGCGGCGCCGACGAGCGCTCCCACCGGCCGCACCAGCCGATCGGCGAGCCTCAGCGCGACCCAGATCGCGATCGCCACGATCAGGATGGATACCGCGAGGATCGCGGCGTTGAAGCGGAACTGGAGCGCCCTCGCCTCGGTGCTCAGCGCCTCATAGTCGCGCTGGAGAGTGTCGCCGCGGCGAAGCTGATCGAGCATGATCGATTCGAACTGAATGCTCGCCTGGTCCTGCGCGTTTTGCGGCTGGAGGCTGGCGTTCTCGCCGTACACGCGCGCCGCGTAGAGGTAGAAATTCTGGTTGCCGGGAAAGCGAACCAGGACGCCGATCCTGTTCGACTCCTGGATCGTGACCGCCTGGAGAGGGTCCGTGAGCCGCGAGAAGAGCCGCTTGTCGATCGTCTTCTCAAGATCCCGCTGGTAGGGATTGACGATGACGAAGGTCTGGATGCCCGTGTCCGGAGCGAACCGTAAAAGGATGCCCTCGGACAGGTTGCGCTCCAACAACTGGCTGCTGAAGAAGGTGACGAACTCAGGATCGTCATATTCCGCGACCTGAAGTGCCGCGACCAGATCGGTGGCCATCGTGACCGCCTGGGTTTCCACCCGAGTCACCTCGCCCCGATAGGCCTGCTGAGTCAGTTCCACCGCATTCTCGACGCTTCCGCGCCAGCGGTCGGAGAACCAGAATTGCTGGCTGCTCTGGAAAAGAACCGAGGCGAAAACGACGACGAGTAGGGTCGGGATGGCCGCGATGATCGAGAACAGAACGACCAGTCGGACGTGAAGCCGCCCCTCACCCAGGCCCAGTCTGGCCGCTCGGCGCTTCGCGATGCGGCGGGCGATGAGCACCATGAGCGCCATCGCGGGGACGAGATTGGCGACCAGCAACGCTGCCACGACGCGCGGATCCAGCCAGGTGTCGGGCGCTTGCCGGCCAGCGATGACGAAGTAGCTGACAGTAGCGGTGGTGATCAGGAGAACCAGCGCGCCGATCTCGAGCGCCGGAACGAGCCACGCAGGGCGCCGGCGGGCTAGGCTTGCCCGCTCCCGCCCCTGAGCTCCCCCTTGCTCATGCTCGATCATGCCCTGCGCTACGTCCACGCCGTGGCTCTAGCACAGCGCTGTGGCGCAAAGAACACACATTGCGCCTTCTTCGTCGCAGGATGTGCAGGATTGAACCGTCAGGCCGCGGCCTTGCTGAGCCACGGGCCATAGAAGTCGCGGAGCATCGCCTTGGCCTGGTTGGGGTCGAGGACCTTGTTGAACTCGTTGCGGAACTCGGCCGAGTTGTAGAGGCCGCGCGTGTACCAGCCGATATGCTTGCGGGCGCAATTGACGCCGATCGCCGGGCCGTAGAGCTCGAGCATCGCTTCATATTGCTCGAGGATCACCGCGAGCTGCTCGTCGAGGCTCGGGTCGGGGATGCGTTGCCCGGTCTGAGCCCAGTGCATCACCTGGCGCAGAAGCCACGGGCGGCCATAAGCACCGCGGCCGATCATCACGCCGTCGGCGCCGGACTGATCGAGCGCCTTCTCGGCGTCCTCGATCCCGCAAATGTCGCCGTTGACGATGACCGGAAGCTTCACCGCCTGCTTGACCGAGCGGACGAATCCCCAGTCCGCCTCGCCCTTGTACATCTGGCAGCGGGTGCGGCCGTGAACCGTGATCATCTGAGCGCCGAGATCCTCGGCGATTCGGGCAAGCTCGGGCGCGTTGAGGCTGCTGTGATCCCAGCCCATCCGCATCTTGACCGTGACCGGCACCTTCACGGCCTTCACGGTCGCCTCAATGAGCGAGGCCGCGAGCGGCAGGTCGCGCATCAGCGCCGAGCCGGCGTCGCCGTTGACCACTTTCTTGACCGGGCAGCCCATGTTGATGTCGATGATCGCGGCGCCGCGGTCCTCGTTGAGCTTGGCCGCTTCCGCCATTTCCTTGGGCGAGCAGCCGGCGAGCTGCATCGACACCGGCTCCTCGCTCGGGCACCACTCCATCTTCTGGAGCGACTGGCGGGTCTCGCGGATCGCGGCCTGGCTTGCGATCATCTCGGTGACGGTGAGGCCCGCGCCGTAGCGCTTGACGACTCGGCGGAACGGCATGTCGGTCACGCCCGTCATCGGCGCCAGGATGACTGGCGTCTCGACCCGCACGGGTCCGATCTGGATGGGCTTCAACCGGTTCATGGGAGGCTGCCAGATAGTGGCTAACCCGCTGGCGGGCAAGTTGGACCTCGGCTAGGGCCGGCGCGTGAGCGACAGCCCTGCCCTTCCCCGCGTCATCGCGCTGATCGTCGCCGGCGGCCGCGGTGCCCGTGCCGGCGAGGGTCTGCCCAAGCAATATCGCTCGCTCGGGGGGATGCCTGTGCTTCGCCGGACCGTGATGGGTTTCCTGCGGCATCCGCGGATCAGCGCCGTTCACGTCGTCATCCATGCTGACGATCGAACACTCTACGACGATGCCGTCTCAGGGTTGGAGCTTGGCGAAGCGATCCTCGGCGGCGCAACTCGACAAGAATCGGTCTCGAACGGCCTCGCCGCGCTTGGCGATCAGGATGACGTCGTCCTGATCCACGACGCTGCCCGAGCGCTGCTACCGCGATCTGTGATCGACCGCTGCCTTGATGCGCTCAGCAACGGCGCCGTTGCCGTCGTGCCGGCCTTACCGGTGGTGGACAGCCTCCGCCGCGGATCTGGGAGTCTCGTCGATGAAGTCGACAGGACCGGCTTGCTGCGCGTCCAGACCCCGCAATGTTTCGAGCTGGCAAGCATCCGCGCTCTTCATGAACGCTTTGCCGGCGGCGAATTCACCGACGATGCGGCGCTGGCGATGCAGGGGGGGCTGGAAGTGACCACCGTCGAGGGCGACGAGATCAACCTCAAGCTCACCACCGCCGACGATTTCGAACGCGCGGAAGCTTTGCTCGGAGCACATCGCTCGACCCGCACCGGCTTAGGCTTCGACGTCCACGCCTTCGAAGACGGCGATCATGTGTGGATCGGCGGTATTCAAATCCCGCACGGGCGCGGACTCAAGGGCCACAGCGATGCCGATGTCGGCCTCCATGCGCTGACCGACGCCCTGCTCGGAGCGATCGCGGAGGGCGACATCGGCGACCATTTTCCGCCGAGCGACCCGCAATGGCGCGGCGCCCCCTCCTCTCTCTTCCTCGAACATGCCCGATCGCTTGTCGAACAGCGCGGCGGACGGATCGAGCATGTCGACGTGACCATCATCTGCGAGGCGCCCAGGGTCGGTCCGCATCGCGAGGCCATGCGCACCCGCATCGCCGAATTGTTGCGGCTCGACCTCCCCAGGGTTAGCGTCAAGGCAACCACCACCGAGCGGCTCGGCTTCACCGGCCGCGGCGAAGGCATTTCGGCGCAGGCTATTGCGACCGTGTCGATGAACGAGATTCCATGACCGACAGAAGCGACTTTACCCTACCCCAAGAGCTCGTCGACATGGCCCGCAAGGTCGTCGAGGCGAACCGCGCCGCGGGCCTTCGCGTGGCCACGGCGGAGAGCTGCACCGGCGGCCTCGTCGCTGCCGCGATTACGGAAATCCCTGGGAGTTCAGAGATTTTGGAAGCGTCGTTCGTCACATATTCGAACGAAGCCAAGCAGGGCCTGCTCGGAGTCAGCTCCGACGTGCTCGAAACCTTCGGAGCGGTCTCGATCGCAACCGCCTGGGCGATGGCGCAGCGGGCGCTGGCCAAGAGCGGCGCCGACGTCGCCGTGGCGATCACCGGAATCGCGGGGCCGGGCGGCGGTTCGGAGAAGAAGCCGGTCGGGACGGTCGTCTTCGCTCGCGCTCGGCGGGGCGTGGACCCTGACGAGGTGGTCGCGGACCTCAAGCAATTCGGCGACCTCGGGCGCGGCGGCGTGAGGCTTCAGGCGGCGCTGTGCGCGCTCGAGCTGCTGATGCCGGGCGCGGCCGGGCCGTAAAGCTGCTCGGCGCGCTCGCAAAATGCGCCGATCATCTTCCGGAGCGCGCGGTCGAACACCTGGCCGGCGAGCATCTCGAACATCCGGCTCTTGAAGGCGAAGTCGACGCAGAAATCGATGTTGGTCCCGCCCTGCCCGTCGGGCGTGAAGTTCCAGCTGTTGTGCAGGTACTTCAGCGGGCCCTCGATATAGTCGATGTCGATCGACCGGGGCCGGTCCTTGCGGACTCGGCTGGTGAACGTCTCCTTGATCGCCTTGAAGCCGACGGCGAGGTCCGCGACCGTCTCGGTCGGGCTGTCGGAGCGGATTCGCACCGCCGCCGTCCACGGCAGGAACTCCGGATAGCGGCGCACGTCCGCAACCATGTCGAACAGCTGCTCCGGCGTGTAGGGCAGGTTCCGGGTTTCCGTGTGCTTGGGCATCGCGCTAGGCCGGGACCTTCGCGAACTTGGCCTCCCGAGCGGCGCGCATACGCTCGAAATCGTCACCGGCATGGTAGCTCGACCGAGTCAGCGGCGAGGCGGCGACGAGAAGGAAGCCCTTCGCTCGAGCGATCGACGCATAGGCCTTGAATGCTTGGGGAGTGACGAACTCCTCGACCTTGGCGTGGCGCGGCGTCGGCTGGAGATACTGGCCCATCGTGAGGAAATCGACGTCGGCCGAGCGCATGTCGTCCATGACCTGATGAACCTCGAGCCTCTGCTCGCCGAGGCCGACCATCACCCCCGATTTGGTGAAGATGGTGGGATCGTGCCGCTTCACGCTCTCGAGCAGGCGCAGCGAGGCGTAGTAGCGAGCGCCCGGGCGGATGGTCGGGTAAAGCCTCGGTACCGTCTCGAGATTGTGGTTGTAGACGTCGGGCCGAGCCTCGACGATCGCCTCGACGGCGGCCTGCGCCTTGTTGCGGAAGTCGGGCGTCAGGATCTCGATCGTCGTGGTCGGTGTGTTGCGGCGAAGGGCCTCGATCACCTTGACGAACTGGGAAGCGCCGCCATCCGGAAGGTCGTCGCGGTCGACGGACGTGATGACGATGTGGCTGAGTCCGAGCTCGGCCGCGGCGACCGCGACATTCTCGGGCTCCATCGGATCGACCATGCGCGGCATGCCGGTCTTGACGTTGCAGAAGGCGCAGGCGCGCGTGCAGGTGTCGCCGAGGATCATCACGGTCGCGTGCTTCTTGGTCCAGCACTCACCGATATTCGGGCAGGCCGCTTCCTCGCACACCGTCGCCAGGTTCAGCCTCCGCATCAGCTTGCGAGTTTCGGCGAAACCGGTGCTGGTCGGCGCCTTCACTCGGATCCAGTCGGGCTTGCGCTGTTTCGGCGCCACGATGGTGTTCAGGGGCATTGGCTCGGACATGCGGCGCACATAGCGAGCGGGCCGGCGCTTCTCAACCGGGCTTGCCGCCCGCGGCTCGGGCCGCTAGCCGCGCGCCATGCCACGCTTCCGCCAAATGATCGACGGCTATCGCCGATTCCGCACCTCCGGCTGGGCCGAGCAGCGCGAGCGATGGGACGAGCTCGCCGTCGGCCAGAGCCCCGAGGTGATGGTCATCGCCTGCTCCGACAGTCGGGTCGATCCGACCCAGATTTTCGACGCCCGGCCGGGCGAGATGTTCGTCGTCCGCAACGTCGCCGCCCTGGTTCCTCCGTTTGAGGAGGACCAGGCCTATCACGGGGTTTCGGCAGCGCTCGAATTCGCTGTGACCCAGCTCGAAGTGAAGGAGCTGCTGGTGATGGGCCACGGCGCCTGCGGCGGCTGCGCAGCAGCGCTCACCGACCGGTTCAAGGGCGCGCCGTCGGGCGAAGGCCATTTCATCGCCCACTGGGTCGACATGCTGGACGAGGCGCGCGAGCGGGTCCGCCGCAAATTTCCCCAGCTCGGGCCCGAGGCGGTCCGGGAAATGGAGCTGGAAGGCGTGCGCGTGTCGCTGCGCAACCTGATGACCTTCCCCTGGGTGCGTGAGCGCGTGGAGGACGGACGGCTCCGCCTCCACGGCGCCTATTTCGCTATTGCGGACGGGATCCTACACGTCCTCGACACCGACACCGGCAGCTTCCGCCCGGCCTGACCGGCTCGCGACGCTCTTTCGGGCGCCATAAGCGAGGTAGAGGACGAGGCCCACGACATGGGCCGCTAGGAAGTAGATCTGGGTCGTCTGCGGCAGGCTATAGAAGAGGTAGCCGCAGCCCAGGATCGCGACGAGTCCGACCGGCCAGGCGAGCGGCGTTCGGAACGCCCGCTTCGCATTCGGCGCCCGGCGCCGCATCACCAGCATGCAGAAGGCGACGGCGGCGAAAGCCGTCAGGGTGCCTGCATTGGCAAGAGCGGCAAGCTCGTCGAGCGGGATGAAGCCCGCTAGTGCTCCAACCACGACCGCGGTGAACAAGGTGATCCGGGTCGGCGAGCCTCGGCCTGACACGCGCGCGAGATTCTCGGGAAGCAGGCCGTCGCGTGCCATCACGAAGAAGATCCGGCTCTGGCCATAGAAGAACGCCAGGATCACGGTTGGAAGCGCGATCACCGCCGAAGCCGCGAGATAGGCAGCGGCCGTGGGCTGGTCGAGCTGGCGAAGGATCAGCGCGAGTGGCTCAGGGCTGTCGGCGAAGGCGGTATAGCTCACTGCGCCGATCGCGGCAGCGGCGACCGCCATGTAGATGAGCACGCACAGCAGCATCGAGCCGACAATTCCGATGGCGAGGTCTCGAGCCGGGTTCTTGGTTTCCTCGGCTGCGGTCGCGATGGCGTCGAACCCGTAGAAGGCGAAGAAAATGATCGCGGCCGCTGCCATCACCCCGACCTCTGCGCCGGGCGCCCCGGACTTTGGAAAGCCGTAAGGCATGAACGGCTCGAAATTGGCTGCGTCGAAATAGGGCAGCGCCACGGCGACGAAGACGATCAGAGCGACGATCTTCACGACGACGAGGATGGCGTTGAGGGTGGCGCTTTCGCGGGTGCCGAGGATCAGAAGGCCTGCCACCACCGCGACGATGAAGATGGCCGGCAGGTTGATGACTCCGCCCGCATGCGGACCGGCGACCAGCTCGGGCGGCAACCCGGCTCCGATGCCTTGAAGGAAGCCCGCGGCATAACCCGACCAGCCGACGGCGACCGCGCTCACCACCAGCGAATATTCGAGGATGAGGCTCCAGCCGATCACCCAGGCGAGAAGCTCGCCGAGCACCACATAGGTGTAGGTGTAGGCGCTTCCCGAAGCGGGGATCATCGTCGCCATCTCGGCATAAGCAAGCGCTGCGGCGGCGCAGATGATGCCGGCGATGGCGAAGGACAGGATGACGGACGGTCCCGCCTTGGCGGCGCCGACCCCGATCAGGGTGAGGATGCCGGTGCCCACGATCGCTCCGACTCCGAGCGCGATGAGGTGAGGCCAGGACAAGGTTCGCTTCAGCTGATGGTGAGGCGCGAGCTCCTGCTCCGATGACGCCGACTTACGCGTGTTCCAGGCCATGCCCCTCCCCCATTCTGCTTTGGAGTTCTCTTAGGGGCGATTTGGGCGCGGGGTCGAGAGGCCGATTTGCCGAGCGGGCTCAGCGCCTCTCGCCGACGCCGAAGCTCGCAAAGCTGCTGCCATCCCCGCCGTGTTCGATGCGACGGCGTGCTCTGCACGGAGCTCCGGCTTCTTCGGCTGGCCGAGCGAGAACGACCCTGCGGTAGGCGGCGGCCGCTACTGCCAGCTCGCACAGGCTTACGGGGCGCCGCGAAACTGGGCCTCCCCCCGAGACAGTTCCGCGATCGCCTTCTCACAGGCATGGATACCGCTTCGCCCGCTCTTGGCGAACGCGCGTTCAGTCGACCCCGCTCTGACCGGCCCGAGCCTGTGCCGACTACCGCGTCAGCTTCTTGTAGGCCATTCGCGTTGGACGGTCGGCGGCGTCGCCCAACCGGCGGCGCTTGTCTTCCTCATAAGCCTCGAAATTGCCCTCGAACCACTCGACGTGGCTGTCGCCCTCGAATGCGAGGATGTGGGTCGCGAGGCGGTCGAGGAAGAAGCGGTCGTGGCTGATGACCACGGCGCAGCCGGCGAAATTCTCGATCGCTTCCTCGAGCGCGCCCAGAGTCTCGACGTCGAGGTCATTGGTCGGCTCGTCGAGCAGGAGCACGTTGCCGCCGCGCTTCAGCATCTTGGCCATGTGGACGCGGTTGCGCTCACCGCCCGACAGCCTGCCGACGTTCTTCTGCTGGTCCTGGCCCTTGAAGTTGAACGCGCCGACATAGGCGCGCGTGCTCATGTCGTGGCCGTTGACCTTCACATAGTCCAAACCGTCGGAGATCTCCTCCCAGACGTTGTTCTTACCATCGAGATGGTCGCGGCTCTGGTCGACATAGCCGAGGTGGACGGTCGGGCCGATGTCGACGGTGCCGCTGTCCGGCTGCTCGACCCCGGTGATGATCTTAAACAGGGTCGACTTGCCGGCGCCGTTGGGCCCGATCACGCCGACGATGCCGCCGGGCGGAAGCGTGAAGCTCAGATCCTCGAACAGCAATTTGTCGCCATAGGCCTTCGAGATGTTGTTGACCTCGATGACCTTGCCGCCGAGCCGCTCGGGCACCTGGATGACGATCTGGGCCTTGCCCGGAGTGCGGTTCTTCTGAGCCTCGACGAGCTGGTCGAACTTGGCGATACGCGCCTTCGACTTGGTCTGGCGGCCCTTCGCGCCCTGCCGGATCCACTCGAGCTCGTCCCGGATCGCCTTCTGGCGGCCGGATTCCTCGCGCTCGTCCTGCTCGAGGCGCTTGGCCTTCTTCTCCAGGTAGGTCGAGTAATTGCCCTCGTAGGGGAAGTATTTGCCGCGATCCAATTCCAGGATCCAGCCGACGACATTGTCGAGGAAGTAGCGGTCGTGGGTGATCATCAGCACCGCGCCGGCATATTCCTTGAGATGGTTTTCGAGCCACTCGACGCTCTCCGCGTCGAGGTGGTTGGTCGGCTCGTCGAGAAGCAGGATCGACGGCTTCTGGATGAGCAGGCGGGTGAGCGCGATCCGGCGCTTCTCACCGCCCGACAAATTCTCGACCGACCAGTCGCCGGGCGGGCAGCGAAGCGCCTCCATCGCGACCTCGAGCTGGTTGTCCAGAGTCCAGCCGTCGACCGCATCGATCTTGGCCTGGAGGTCGCCCATCTCTTCCATAAGGGCGTCGAAATCGGTGTCGTCCTTGGGATCGCCCATCTCGGCCGAGATGGCGTTGAAGCGGTCGACCATCGCCGCGGTCTCGCCCGCTCCCTCGCGGACATTCTCGAGCACCGTCTTGGTGGGGTCGAGCTGCGGCTCCTGGGGAAGATAGCCGACGGTGATGTTCTCGCCGGGCCAGGCCTCGCCTGAGAATTCCTTGTCGATGCCGGCCATGATCTTCATCAAGGTCGACTTGCCGGCGCCGTTGGGGCCGACGATGCCGATCTTGGCGCCGAAGTAGAATTGCAGGTTGATGTTGCTCAGCACCGGCTTCGGGGCGCCGGGGAAGGATTTGGTCATGTCCTTCATGACAAAGGCGTATTGGGCGGCCATGGCGGCGCTGTGCTCCGATGATGTGGGGTAACGAAAAGGTTGGCGGGCTACCTAATGTCTCGCCGCCGGATTGGCAAACCGTCGCAAGCGCCGACAAATGGCTTTGTCGGCAGCGGGAGTTTGGCTAGCACCGTCGCCATGAAGATGTTCGCCGCTGCCGCAGCCCTCGCCCTTCTCTCCTCCACCGCCATCGCCCAGACCGCCGCACCGCCGCCGCCGGCACCGTCAGCGCGCACCGCCGAGCTGCGCGACGACGTGCTTCACAACGACACGCTCGCATGGGACCTGGTCGAAGGGCTCACCACTGAGATCGGACCGCGGCTTGCTGGAAGCGAGGCCGAGGCGCGGGCCCGCGAGTGGGCGGTCGCCCGGCTTCGCGGCCTCGGCTTCAGCAACGTCCGAGTGGAGACCTTCGACGTTCCTTATTGGGTGCGCGGGATCGAGCGCGCGGAGATCGTGTCGCCCTACCCCCAGCCGCTGGTCCTGACCGCGCTCGGCAACAGCGGAGCGACTCCGGCGAACGGACTTGAGGCCGAAGTCATCGGCTATGACAGCATGGAAGCCTTCCAGGCCGCCCCTGCGGACGAGGTCCGCAACAAGATCGTCTTCGTTAGCCACGCCATGCAGGCGACCCAGGACGGCTCCCATTACGGACCGTTCGGGGCCGCCCGTCGCGCGGGGCCGACCCTTGCCTCACGGCGCGGAGCGGCAGCGATCCTCGTCCGCTCGATCGGCACGGACTATCACCGCAATCCCCATACCGGCGTCCAGAGCTTCGCGGAGGGCGTGCGGCCGATTCCGGCGGCGGCGCTCAGCCTGCCCGACGCCGAGCAGCTCCAGCGGGTGCTTACCCGCGCGGCCGCACTTCGCCAGCCGGTTCGCCTCCGCCTCACCATGACTCCGCGCCAGCTCGGCAACCGCCAGTCGGGCAACGTCATCGCCGAGGTGCCGGGAAGCGATCCCTCCGCGGGCACGGTCGTGGTCGGCGGGCATCTCGACAGCTGGGACCTCGGCACCGGGGCGTTCGACAATGCCGCCGGAGTGGCGATCACCACGGCGGCCGCCCACCGGATCATGCGCTCCGGCCAGCCGCGGCGGACGATCCGGGTCATTCTGTTCGGATCGGAGGAGATCGGAGTGTTCGGCGGCGCCGACTATTTCCGCCGCCACCAGGCCGAACGCGAGGTCGTCCTGGTCGGCGAGAGCGATTTCGGCGCCGATCGCGTGTGGCGGGTCAACTTCAAGATGGCCCCGGGGAACGAGGCGCTCCAGCGCCGCGTCGCCGCGGCCCTCGCGCCGCTCGGGATCGCCTCGGGCCGCGAGCCGGCCAATGCCGGCGCCGACCTCGGCGCCTGGGCGAACGCCGGCACGGCCGCGATCGACCTCAGCCAGGACGGAACGCGCTATTTCGACTATCACCACACGCCCGACGACACGCTCGACAAGGTCGATCCGGCCCAGCTGAGGCAGAATGTCGCGGCGTGGACTGCGATGCTTTCGGAGGTGGCAAACGCACCGGAGCGGATCGAGCCGGTCGCCGCGCGCTGATCGGTCAGGCGAAGCCCACCGGGTCTTCCGTGCTGAGGTCGAGACCGCTGCCATCTCGGGCGACTGAGACTCTCAGATGGCTCGGCGGCGCGCCGGACAGCGGCAGGCTCGCTTCCATCCCCTTTTCCGGAAGCGAGACCACCAGCTCCTCCTCCTTCCCGGTGAGCTCCAGGTCGAGGAGGCGCGCCAGGCTGATCTGGTAGCGGGTCGTGACGCCGCTTTCGTCGGCGAGAACCGTGCCGTCGGCGGTCACGACGACATGGTCGTTATCGAATCCTTCTTCGAGAGAGACCTTCAGAGTCGGCACAGCTTGTTCCTAACAGAGAAAAACGGGAGCCGGGGGCAACCGGCTCCCGTAGAAGCAAAGCCTACTGGGTGAGGCCAGCCGCCTTCACGTCAAGCAGCGAGCGCAGCTTGTCGCTGAGCGGTACCGCCGTCGCCGCGTCGGCCTTTTCGGCATCGGCGGCAAAGGACAGGAAAGCCTCGGGACTGTTGGGCACTTCCTCCCGGTCGAGCGCGGCGAGCACCGGCGCGTCGCGCAGGAAGCGGGTGTGGCCGACCGCATTGACGAGCGCATCGGCGTCGTCCTCGATCGCGCTGTCGATGAGCTTGCGTGCCGCCTGCGGATCGGCCGGATACACCTCGACCCGTTGCTGCACCGGCTCGCCCGCGGCCGCCTTCTCGTCCGTCTCGAGCAGCTTGTAGGTATAGGCCAGCGGAGTCGCGAGGGCGACAGCGGCGAGCTTCGAGACGGGATTGTCCGCAAGCTCGGTAGCCTTCTCCAACACGGCTGACACATCCGACAGCGCCCGAGTGCCGTTGGCCGCAAGCACCTGGCCAACTTCTGGCGTGAACAGGTCGGCGGAGAGCCGCTCCTCCTCGCGCGTGCGCGGCGCTTCGACGGTGATCATCAGCTGGTTGGAATAGACCGGCTGACCGTCCACCTCGAGCACGGCCTGGACGCAGTAGCGGCCGGGTTCGGCCATGTCCCAGCCATTCTTGCCCGCACCGGCGACCACGCTGTCATACACGGCCTCGCCGGACCTGAGCACCTTGTCGTCGCCTTCGCCGCAGTGACGCAGGTACGGCATCCACAGCCGCGCCTCCTGCCGCTCGCCATTGATAATCAGGGTGAAGTCGTCGCGCTCGCTGATGCGCGCGCTCGACACCGTCCTGGTCCTGCCCGAGCGGTTGACGAGAGCGATCTCGACCATCGGCGGCATCAGATAGGCGAAACGGTTGCCCGCCTGGCTGGTGGTGAGCCGCAGCTCGTAATCGGGATTGCTGAGCTGCGCCGCCTCGCGGAAGCCGTGATTGCTGAACCAAGCCTCGTTGCCCATCTGCACGAAGCGTTCGGGCGCGTGACGCATGAACAGCAACTCGCTGTCCGAGAAGCGATAGGCGAAGTCGGAGAAGAAGGCTGATTGGCCACCCGCGACATTGTACGGATAGTTCATGAAGCTCCGCGCCGTGGGCTCGTTGGCGAGCGGAATCCACGGCGTGCCGAGGGACTTCTGCCAGCTATGCGCCAGGTTGAAGGCGTGGCCCATCTCATGGACCGCCGTCCAGAAGCGCATCCGAGCCACCCAGGCGGCCGGCGCCGGATCGCCCGCCGGCGGGTTGGCGATGAAGGCGTGGCTGAAGATGGCGGTGCCCTGGCGGTGGTTCGGTCCGATATCGTCGAACATGATCCCGCCGAGGTTGGTGCCGGTGACATGGAGCCGGGCGAACAGCACCCACATCGCCCATTGCGGCTTGTTGGCGAAGCGCGACCAATGGATCTGCATCGCGTCGTGCATCTCCTGGTCGGTCCACAACGCGTCCGCACCGGCAGCAGCGATCGGAATGACCCCGCTGCCCGGGCTCACCGAGGCATCGAAGCCGGAACGGCGATAGACCGTCTCGATGCTAAGCGACTCGTTGGCCAGCGAGGCCGGCCGGTTGGGATGGGCGTGGGTGTTGATGCTCGTTACCGCGGTCGCGTCGGACACACGATCATATTCGAACTCGACCTTGCGCCGGTAAGCCGAATCGTAATCGTAGGTGCGGGTGAAGGCCGCCGCACCGCCGCCCGAGAAGGTGACTTCCAGCTTGCGCGTGGTCGGGAAGGGTCCGCCGACCACCCGCGCGCTGACGAAGGTGTGCGGAATCGCGCCCGGGGTGCCGTTCTTGTACCAGATCGCCCCTTCGTACCTGCCGGCCGGAGTCTTCGCGACCTTGGCGATCCAGTAGCCGACGGTTGTGAACAGGTTGGCGCGGGTGCCGCTGATCGTCATCTGCGGATAGCGGCCGTCGACGTCGAACATCACCTCCTCGCGCTGGTAGAGCGCGATGGCGTTGATATCCTCGTCATAGATTTCGTCGGTCGGCATCAAACCGCCGATCGGGGTCGGAACCCGCTCTGGAATTGGAATCGGGATCGGCCGCGGGATCGGGATCGGGGTGATTGGAAGGCTGATCTGGCGCGCATAGGTGTAGCGCCCGCTGGTGGTGAAGAAGGGCAGCGGGCTCAGCGGAACGGCGATGTCGATCGCGTCCGCGAACGCCTCGTCCGGTTGCTGGCCCTGCCGCCCCGGCCGCATGTCGAGGGTCGCCTCGACCCGGTCGCTGGTGTCGGCGCCGGGGCTCGCCCCGCGGTCGGTCGTCGGAGTGGAGCGTCCAGTGGTGGTGGTGGTGTCGGTGGGACTTGTCATGGTCTTCCTCCAGGTTGTTCGGCCGCAGGGCCGGCTAATTCGGAAGTGCCCACAAGGAACGCAGATGCGTCCCCTCATCCGGAGAAACCGGACCAACCGCTCTTGGACTTCAGTCAACCACAGGCTTTGTCGCCCCGCGCAAAGCATGGGGGCGCAAGTTGGGCCGCCACATTGCGCGGCTCGTTTTGGTCTTTACTGGGGAGACTGTGCAGAATAACTTCGACTCTGCTTTGCGTCAACTCGAAACGCCCGGGTTGCTGGCGAGAATCCCCCGATTACGCCCTGATTTTCACTAACGAAGATTATTTGCGGGGTTGTGCTGATGCGGCCGGCATCACACTCTTTCCAGCCCGCGAGCCTTTCCCTAGAGGGGGTCTAGTCGGGGAGTAGCGCAGCCTGGTAGCGCATCTGCTTTGGGAGCAGAGGGTCGCAGGTTCGAATCCTGTCTCCCCGACCAGCCTTCGCTGAAGCTTCGGCTGGCAAGCCGTTGCTTCAGCGCAGCCTTCCCGGCCAGTTCGGAGTTGCTATGCGCCGCCTGATCCCCGCACTGCTCGCCACGGCTCTCGTCTCGGTTCCCGCCTCCGCCGAAGAGGGCATGTGGACGTTCGACAATTTCCCGATTGCGAAAGCGAACCGCGATCTCGGCACCAATATCGACCAGGCGTGGCTTGACCGGGTGAGGCTCGCCTCGGTTCGGATCGGCGGGGCGTCGGGAGGACTGGTGTCGCCTGAGGGCCTGATCCTCACCAACGAACATGTCGCGTCGGGCTGCGTCGAGGATCTGTCGACCCAGGAGCGCAATTACGTCCAGACCGGCTTCACGCCGTCGGGCCGCGCCGGCGAGCTTCGCTGCCCGGGGATGACGGCCGAGGTGCTTACCGACATCTCCGACGTCACCGAGCGCATGCAGGCGGCGGGCCGCGGCCTTTCCGGCGAGGCGTTCACCCGCGCTCGCGACGCCGAGCAGGCGCGGATCGAGGCGGAGGCGTGCGGCGAGGACCGGAGCCGACGCTGCCAGGTGGTCAGCCTCTATCGCGGCGGCCAGTTCAAGCTCTACACCTACCGCCGCTACAGCGACGTCCGCCTCGCCTTCGCTCCGGAGCACCGAGCATCGGCGTTCGGCGGCGACCTCGACAATTTCAGCTTCCCGCGCTTCGCGGTCGATGCCTCGTTCGTCCGCATCTACGAGAACGACCGCCCCGTCGCGACTCCCAACCATTTCCGCTGGAACCCGGCGCCGCCGCGGGAGAACCAGCCGGTCTTCCTGTCGGGAAGCCCGGGGGCCACGCAGCGCCTGCTCACCCAGGACCAGCTTCGCACCGTCGCCGAGGTCGCCTTGCCGCTCGAGCAGCTGATCAACAGCGAGCTTCGCGGCCGGCTCATCCAGTTCGCCCAGGCGAGTGATGAGAACGCGTTCATCGCCGGCCAGGCGATCTCAAGCGTCGAGAACACCTACAAGCGCGGCTACGGCCGCCAGCAGGCGCTGATCGACGCCCGCTTCATGGCGGCTCGCCAGGCCTCGGAAGAAGACTTCCGTCGCCGCGTGGCAGCCACCCCCCAGGTGTCGCAAGACATCGGCAACCCCTGGGCCGAGCTTGCAGCGGTCCAGGACGAGGTGCGACGGCTCTATCCGGCTTATTACCTGCTCGAGACCCGCGGCGGCGGCGGCTCGCAGCTGTTCAACTGGGCCGAGGACATCGTCCGCGGCGCCCAGGAGCGGCCCAAGCCCAATGCCGACCGGCTGACCGAGTTCGGCGACGCCCGCCTGCCCCAGGTCGAGCAGCGCCTGTTCGCCGAGCGGCCGAGCTATCCGGCGCTGGACGAGGTCCAGCTCGCCTGGTGGCTCAGCAAGACCCGTGAGATCCTCACCGCCGACGACCCGCGGATCCGCACCCTGCTCGGCAATGAATCGCCGGAAGCGCTGGCGCGGCGGGTGACCAGTGGCACCCGGCTCGGCGACCCGGCGGTTCGGCGCGCGCTGTGGCAGGGCGGTCTCGCGGCCGTGCAGGCGTCGGACGACCCGCTCATCCAGTTCCTTCTGCGCATCCAGGACATCACCCGCGCCGCTCGAAGCGACTATGAAGGCACCGTCCAGGCGCCGACCGACCGCGCCAGCGAGGCATTGGCGCGTGCTCGCTTCGCAATCTACGGCACCAGCCTCTATCCCGATGCGACGGGCACTTTGCGGCTGACCTATGGCCGGGTGAAGGGCTGGACCCACCAGGGCCGCACCGTGCCCTATGCGACGACCTTCGCCGGCCTGTGGGACCGCGCGACCGGCGCGGAGCCTTTCGACCTCGCCCCGCGCCTTGCCGCTGCGCGAGACCGAATTCCCGCGGACACCGTCCTCGACGTCGCCGCCTCGACGGACACGATCGGCGGCTCGTCGGGCTCCCCGGCGGTCAACGCGGCGGGCGAGATCATCGGCGCCAATTTCGACTCCACCGTCCTCACCCAGCGCAACGCCTATGGCTACGATCCGGAGGTGAACCGCTCGGTGCTGGTCACCACCGCGGCGGTGACTGCGGCGCTGCGCCATGCCTACGGGATGCGGCATCTGCTGACTGAACTTGGTGTTTCGGCTCGATAAAATTGGGAGGAAAGAACGGGATGACTACGGCGGGGGGAAGCCGGAGGCGGGTTTGGCCGTGGATGCTCGGAGTGACTTTGGGTCTAGCAGTACTCTTCCGCATATTTTGTGGGTTCTACACGATTCAGCCGATCGGCGCGCTTCCGCAGGGTCGCACCATCATCGTCTGGCGTGAATCGGGCGAGCCCTTCTTCAATTCTCCCGATGCGCAATGCCTCGAACGAATGGGCGGCGTCTCGTTGATGTGCAGGCTCGGGGCGATGGGGGCGGCCCCCGTAGACCGGATCATTCTCCGACTACCGTATATGGCATGGGCGTATCGAGCCAGCACAGGAGGGCGGGAGTTCTCCCGATAGCGCTCCCGCGTACGCGCGTACGCACGCGCGAGGCTTGGCAGCGGCGCCCTCACCCGCTAGACCGGCGATCCATCCGACACACCACCTGAAAGCTTCAGCCTTTGTCCGACGAGACGGTCCTCGCCGACCCTTCCGATATTTCCCCGATCTCCATCGTCGAGGAGATGAAGACCTCCTATCTCGACTATGCGATGTCGGTGATCGTGGCGCGTGCGCTGCCCGACGTTCGCGACGGGTTGAAGCCGGTCCACAGGCGCATCCTCTACGGCGCTCATGAGGCGGGCTTCGTCGCCGGCAGGCCGTACCGCAAGTCGGCGCGCCTTGTCGGTGACGTGATGGGTAAATATCACCCGCACGGCGACAGCTCGATCTACGACGCGCTGGCGCGAATGACCCAGGACTGGTCGATGCGGGTGCCGCTGATCGACGGCCAGGGCAATTTCGGATCGATGGACCCGGATCCGCCCGCCGCGATGCGTTACACCGAGGCGCGCCTCGCCAAGGTCGCCAACGCCCTTCTCGACGACATCGACAAGGACACGGTCGACTTCCAGCCGAACTATGACGCGTCGGAGAGCGAACCGCAGGTGCTGCCGGCGCGCTTCCCGAACATCCTCGTCAACGGGGCCGGCGGAATCGCGGTCGGAATGGCGACCAACATCCCGCCGCACAATCTCGGCGAGGCGCTCGCGGCTTGCAAAGCCTATATCGAGAATCCGGCGATCACCATCGACGAACTGATCGAGCACATCCCTGCGCCGGACTTCCCGACCGGTCCGCTGATCCTCGGCCAGGCCGGCGCTCGAAGCGCCTATCACACCGGCCGCGGCTCGATCATCATGCGCTCGCGCCACGAGATCGAGGAAGGCCGCGGCGACCGCCGTTCCATCGTCCTCACCGCGATCCCCTTCCAGGTCGGCAAGAACGGCCTCGTCGAGAAGATCGCCGAGGCGGCCAAGGAAAAGCGCATTGAGGGCGTGTCCGACATCCGCGACGAAAGCTCGCGCGAGGGCGTCCGGATCGTCATCGACCTGAAGCGCGACGCGACCCCCGAGGTCGTTCTCAACCAGCTGTGGCGGCACACCCCCGCCCAGTCGAGCTTCCCGGCCAACATGCTGGCGATCCGCGGCGGCCGTCCAGAGACCCTGACCCTCAAGGACATGATCGAGTCGTTCGTTCGGTTCCGCGAGGAGGTCATCACCCGCCGCTCGAAGTTCGAGCTCGCCAAGGCGCGGGACCGAGCCCACATCTTGCTCGGACTGGTCATTGCGGTGACCAATCTCGACGAGGTCGTGCGGATGATCCGCGGCTCGGCCTCGCCAGCCGAGGCGCGCGCCTCGCTGCTCGCCCGCGACTGGCCGATCGCGGAGATCGCGCCCTACATCGCCCTGGTCGAGGCGGTCGAGCATGAGGTCGGAGGCGACACCTATCGACTGTCCGACGCCCAGGTCCGAGCAATCCTCGAGCTTCGCCTCCACCGGCTCACAGCGCTCGGCCGCGACGAGATCGGCGGAGAGCTTCGCCAGCTCGCCGACTCAATCGGCGAGCTTCTCGAGATCCTCGGCAACCGGGTTCGCCTCTATGAGGTGATGGTCGAGGAATTCGACGAGATCATCGATCAATACGCCACCCCGCGCCTGACGCAGATCGCGCCGGCGGCCGACGGAATCGACGACGAGGACCTGATCGAGCGGGAGGACATGGTCGTCACCGTGACCATGCAGGGCTATATCAAGCGCACGACCCTGGCGACCTTCCGAGCCCAGAATCGCGGCGGCAAGGGCCGCGCGGGAATGGCGACCAAGGACGAGGACGCGGTCACGGAGCTGTTCGTGACCTCGACCCACACGCCGGTCCTGTTCTTCTCGACGCTCGGCAAGGTCTACCGGATGAAGGTGTGGCGCCTGCCGGAAGGCGGGCCCGCCACCCGCGGGCGGCCGATGATCAACCTTCTTCCGCTCGCGGCGGGAGAGACCATCTCGACGGTGCTTCCGCTGCCGGAGGACGAGAGCGAGTGGGGCAAGCTCCACGTCATGTTCGCGACCTGCAAGGGCTCGGTTCGCCGCAACTCGATGGACGCGTTCACCAACGTGCCGTCGAACGGCAAGATCGCGATGAAGTTCGAAGGCGACGATGCCGACGACAGGCTGATCGGCGTGGCTCTTCTCGACGAAGGCGACGACGTGCTTCTGGCGACCCGCCAGGGCAAGGCGATCCGCTTCCCGGGCACCGACGTTCGCGAGTTCCAGAGCCGCAATTCGACCGGCGTTCGCGGAATCAGCCTTCGCGACGGCGACGACGTGATCTCGCTTTCGATCCTCCACAAGGCGGGGATCCGCGACCAGGAGGAGCGCGAAGACTATCTTCGCCACGCGCCTTGGAAGGGCGAGGATGCCGACCGGGCGCCGCGCCGAATGGACGACGCCCGCTATGAGGAATTGAAGGCGCGCGAGCAGTTCATCCTCACGGTGTGCGCCAACGGCTACGGCAAATTGTCCTCGGCCTACGAATATCGCCGCACCGGCCGCGGCGGCCAGGGCATCACCAACATCGACAATATCGCCCGCAACGGTCCGGTCGTCGCCAGCTTCCCGGCGAGCAAGGGGCACCAGCTGATGCTCGTCACCGATCAGGCCAAGATGATCCGGATGTCGCTCGGCGACCTGCGGGTCATCGGCCGCGGTTCGGCCGGCGTTCGACTGTTCAACGTCGCCGACGACGAGCATGTCGTCTCCGCCGCCCGGATCGAGGAGAGCGAGGACGAGGCGGAGATCGTGGTCGACGTCGAGGACATCCAGCTCAGCGCCAGCGACGCGGCGATCGGCGGCGACGAAGGCTAAGGCGCCCTTGCATCTTCACCTGCGCCCTTCCTAGAAGGTGTGCATGGTGAAGAGCCTGGTCACATACCTCTTCCTCGCTCTGCTGAGCCTGGTCGCCGCTGCCGCGCCGGCAAGTGCCCAGGACGACGTCGCTGCGGCGAGCCGGGGCGTGGTTCGGGTCGTCGTCGTCCAGGTCGAAGATGGCGAGATCGTCGATTTCGGCCATGGCAGCGGCTTCGCGGTGGCCCCCAACCGGATCGTCACCAACGCCCACGTCGTCGAGCTCGCGCTCGCCGATCCCGAGAATGTCGTGATCGGCGTCGTCCCGTCGGAGGGAAGCCAGTCCTATGGCGCCCGCATCATCGCGGCCGACCGATCCCGCGACCTTGCACTTCTCGAAATCCAGCAGGGCTCGCTCCCGCCTGTCGCGCTGTTCACCGGAGCGGTGGGACCCGGGGCCTCGGTCGCGGCGCTGGGCTATCCGGGCAATGTCGACCTCGCCACCGCGCAGTCGATGCAGGACTATATCAGACCCCTGCCCCCGACCCGCTCGTCAGGCAATTATTCGGACCTGAGGCGCGGCGACATCGGCCCGATCATCGTCCACACGGCGGCAATCGCACGCGGTCATAGCGGCGGACCGCTCGTCGACGCGTGCGGCAGGGTGATCGGCGTCAATCGGATGATCACGCGCAACGACCAGGGCGATTCCAGCTTCGCCTTCGCGATTCCGGTCGCCTCGGTCGTCGCCTTCCTCCGCGAGGCGCGCCAGCCATTCCGGTCGGTCGACGCCGCTTGCGTGAGCGCGGCGGATCAGGCCCGCGCCGAGTCGGAGCGCGAGGAGGAAGCGCGCAGGGCCCGGGAGGCCGACGAGGCGACGCGGCTTCGCGACGCGGACGCCCGCCACGAGCGCGCCCTTGGCGAGCTTCAGCAGCAACGGGAGAACCGCACCGGCATCGCCATCGGGCTCCTGGTCCTGGCGGTCGCCGGGCTCGGCGCCGGCGGCATCCTGCTGTTCAAGGACAAGCATCGTCCGGCGCTGATCGCCGGGGGCGTCGGCGTCGCCTTCCTGCTCGGCTCCGCGATCGTCTTCTTCACCCGCCCCGGCCTCGAGAGCCTGGAGGAGGAAGGCCGGGTCACGTCGAGCGTCACCCCCGACCCCGACCGCTATGTCGGAACCAACATCTGCACCCTCGACCGCCAGCGCAGCCGGGTCACGGTGTCGGGGGAGCCGGAAGTCGAGCTTGCCTGGGAGAAAGGCGGCTGCGTCAACAACGGCACTCAATATGCCCGCTATGGCGATGTGTGGCGGCGGGTGCTGGTTCCGAACAGCGAGCAGACGGTGAGCGTGACGGAGTTCAATCCGGCGAGCGGTGATTATGTCGTGAACCGCTATTTGCTTTCAGCCTCGGCGATGGACGAGGCGCGCCAGCTGCGCCGACGGGTCGAGCAGCGCAGCTGCACCCGCAACCAGGAAGACCTCGCAATCCTCGCCGACCGCCAGCGCGACCTCGAGGAGTCGCTTCCGGACCATCCCAACGAGCGTCTAGTCTATCGCTGCTCGCCGGAGAATGGCGGCCGCTAGGCGGCATTGCCTCGTCCTTTTCCTATGCTACACAGGCATCACAGGGGGATTTGTGATGCTTCTCAGACTGTTGGTTGCTGTCGGCGCGCTTCTCGGCGCAACTATGGCGCAAGCGGAATGGCGCGAGGCGTCCACCCGCAACTTCATCGTCTACAGTGAAGGCAGCGAGGCGGACCTGCGCTCGTTCGCCGAGAAGCTGGAGAAGTTCGATTTCGTCTTGCGCCGGATCCACCAGGTCCAGGCGCCGCCGAGCCCGAACCGGCTCCGGGTGATCCTGGTCCCCAACCAGCGTGCCGTCGCCGATCTCGCCGGTGCGCGCGGGTCCGGAGTGGCCGGCTATTATATCTCCGACGCACGCGGGATGATGCTCGTCGGCTCGCAGAACCGGCTGGGACCGCGGATCGGATCGGACCGCGGGGAATCGCGCAGCATCGTTTATCAAATCGACCCGGAATCGGTGCTTCTCCACGAATATACGCACCATTTCATGTACCAGTATTTCCCGGCGACCTACCCGACCTGGTACAGTGAGGGATTCGCGGAATTCTGGGGTGCGACCCGCTTCCTGGACAATGGCGTCGTCGAGGTTGGCCGGCCCGCGGAGCACCGCTTCGGCTCCTTCGTCGCCAACCGCTGGCTGCCCATGGGCGAATTGCTCGAGGCGCAAAATTACAGCCAGGTCGGCGAGGTCGACCTGCTTTACGCCCAGGGCTGGCTTCTCGTCCGCTACGCCTGGGAGAATCCGGAGCGGCAGCGCCAGCTCCAGCAATATCTCGCGCTGATCAACCGCGGCATTCCATATGCGGACGCGGCCCGCCAGGCATTCGGCAACCTCGGCCAACTCAATTCGGAGCTGCGCAGCTATGCCGGGCGCACTCGCTACAACGTGATCAACCTGCCTTTCCGGACGATCGACGTCGGCGACATCGCCGTGCGCCCCCTGGGTCCCGCCGAGCAGGCGATGTTCCGAAGCGAGATCGAGCTGAGCCAGGGCGTCTCGGTCGCCGACTTCCCGGAATTCGCTGCACGCGTGCGACGCGAAGCAACCCCCTTCCCTAACGATCCTTTCGCTCTTCGCCTGCTTGTCGAGGTGGAGCGGCTCGCTCGCAACGCCGATGCCGCCCGCGCGGCGCTCGACAGGCTGCTTGCCGCCGTCCCGCAGGATCCGCGCGGCCTCATGTACAAGGGCCTGCTCGACACCGACGCGCTTCGCGGCCGCGGCACGCCCGCCGAGTTGGCCGCGGCGCGGCGCCCCATCGAAAGGGCAATGCAGTTGTCGCCGAACGACCCGCTCATCCAGGAGGCTCTCTACACCAACTACCAGGCGATGGGGCGGTTGCCGCCTGAGGATGCCCAGGCGGCTCTTTACCGGGCGATGGAACTTGCTCCGAGCGATCCCCGGCTCCGCTACAAGGTTGCCTCTGACTTTGAGCAACGGGGAATGATTGCCGAGGCGATCGCGACGATCCGGCCCGATGCCTATCGCGTCCCCGACCGGCGCGACGAGAGCGACGCGGAACGCCAGCGGCGCGAGCGGCGCGAAGATCGCGATCGCCGGGCGGGCACGACCCGCACCGAGACCCCGCGCGAGATGCTTGCCCGGCTCGAGGGCCGGCTTCGGGGGCAAGGCGAGCGACCGCAGGCCCCCGGCAACTGAAGCTCAGCCGGCTTCGCGCTCGACCAGCCTCGCCTTCCGATCGAGACCATAAGCGTAGCCACCCGGGCTGCCGTCTCCGCGGCGGGCACGGTGACAGGGAATGAGGATGGCGATGTGGTTGGCGCCGCAGGCGGTGCCCGCCGCCCGGACCGCGCCCGGGTTGCCCGCCCGAGCCGCAAGCGCCGCATAGCTGAGAGTCTCACCCGGCGGGATTCGGCCGAGCTCGCGCCACACCGCCTCCTGGAAAGCGGTGCCGCGTACGTCGAGTGGGAGGTCGTGCGGGCGCTCCGGTGCCTCGACCGCGGCGACGGCTCGGTCGAGCAGGTCTTGAAGCCCTGCTCCACCCGGCTCAATCGTCGCGTTGGGGAAGCGGCCGTGCAGATCGGCTTCGTCTTCGTCGAAGGACAGACGGCAAATCCCTTTGTCGGTGGCCGCGACGAGCATCCGCCCGAGCCAGGTGTCGGCGAGCGCCCAGCGGATCGTCTCGCCGCGGCCGCCGTCGCGCCAAGTCGAAGGAGTCATTCCGAGCCGCATCTTGGCGTCGGCGTAGAAACGCGCGGGACCCGAATAGCCGGCGTCGTAGATGGCGTCGGTGATGCGTTCGTTGCTGCCCAGCGCGTCGGCCGCTCGGCGCGAACGAAGGGCCCGGGCATAAGCCGCCGGCGTGACCCCGGTCGCGCGCTTGAACAGCCGGTGGAAATGGTGAGGGGAATAGCCCGCCGCCGCCGCGAGCACTTCGAGCGAAGGCACTTCCTCAGCCTCGGCGAGCAGTTTCAACGCTGCCTCCATCGCCTTGGCTTCGCGGGTGATCTCGTCCGGCTTGCAGCGCAGGCACGGGCGCAGGCCCGCCGCCTCCGCCTCCGCGCCGCTGCCGAAGAAGCGGACATTTTCGCGCTTCGGGTGGCGCGCCGCGCAGGACGGGCGGCAATAGATGCCGGTGGTCAGAACGCCGGTCACGAACCTGCCGTCGGCCTTGCGGTCGCGGGCGAGCACGGAACGCCAGGCGCGGTCGGGGTCGATTGCGGGGGCGTCGCTCACCGCATCTAGGTGGTTCGGATCGCACGCGGTGGCAAGCATCGCTCAGTTCCTTTGGATTCGGGCAAGGAAACAGCCGTAGGCCGATGTGTGGGCATGGATCTCGGCGACAGCGGAACGTTCGAACAAGTCGCGGACCGCGCGGTCGCCCTGCCCCGGTTCGACGACGAGCCCGTCGATCAGCATTCCTTCGGCATCGAAGGCGCGCAGGCTGATCCGACGTCCATCCAGTATCGGCGGCAGCGCGTCCTCGAACAGGGATGCCTCGCGCGCATCTTCTCGCACATAGATGGCATGGCTGGCGCGGTACGGGGTGTCGGCGTCGAGGCTGACATGATTGACGAGGATGAGCTGCTCGCCCGCGGCCGCTTCCCGTAGCGACACTCGGCACGGCTCGCCGGATCCGGATGCGGTGAGCCGAACAGCGCGGTGATCGCGCAGTTCCGCGTCGTTCATCCGGAACAGCGAGCGGAACGGCTCGGGCGCTAGCCCTCGGATTCGGTAGGTCATGGATGGTCCTCTCTGGCTGGACGCACCATGGACGGGTTGGCTGGAGCTTACGTCCCGGACCTTGCTTTCAAAGTCCGGGCGCTCCGGCGAACAGGTCGCGGAGCGGGATCAGGTCTTCCGTTCGCCATCGCTCGGGCAGAAGCATCGCACTCCGCATCGGCGGGAGGTGCCACAGAACGTGCTGCATCGCGGTCCATGCCGACTGCTCGTCGGGGAACTCGCTTCGCCTTTTGCCGATCACCAGCTGACGATGCGGGCGAAGGGCCATGTCGGTCATCAGAAGCACGCGCGGATTGGGCAATCCCCAGGCCTGGGTGAGATATTTGTACAGCGCCTTCGCCGCGTAGGGCGGCAGGAATTGGTCCGACGGAGTCGCGAGCAGCACCTGGTGAGGCGCCTCCCTCCCGGCCGCGAGGCCGAACCAGCTCCGTTTCCTGGTGGCGGCGGGAGGCTGGAGAGCGCTCTCGGCGACATCGATCGGGTCGCCATCTGGCGAGTCGTAGCGGATCAGGCTGTCGAGAACGCCGAGCGAGAACACGAATTGCGCCGCCTCGGGCGGGTCGTCCGCGCTTGCGAACAATGCCGCGCCCAGGCCGGCGGCGAGGCAGTCCCCCGCGCGGTTGGCAAGGCAGTGCGAATCGAAGGCCGCACCGTCCTTCGGCAGGTTGAGGCGAAGATAGGGGAGCCCGTCCGGCCCGGTATAGACCTCCCCGGCTTCGACCGCGGCGAACCAGGCGACGTCGTAGAAGCGGCCGAGCCACGCGGAATCGCGCGCGTCGCGATCCGTCTCAAACAGCCGGGCCAGCTCCACGGCGAGACGAGAATCGAACATCGCCGAGCGGCTGCGGTGAAATCGCTGGATATGAACCGATGCCGTCGCCATAGCAGCATCTCCCCTGAGAGCGTTACCCTACCCTGCTGGTGGGCAGGCGCGAGGGCTTCGGGACGAAGGCTGCAGCCGCTGCGACAAGGCTGCGGTTGCATCCCCGCGACGCTCCTGCTAGCAGCCCGCGCGAGCCATTGGGGGGCGCGACGAGCGCCCCTTTTCGCATGGCACACATTCCTTGTTCGGAGCATCGACGCGCGTGGATATTTCCAGCGGCATTCAGGCAAGTTTGGCGGGTCGCTACGCCCTCGCGCTGTTCGACCTGGCGCGTGACGAGAAGAAGATCGAAGCCGTCGGCCAGAGCCTGGCGGGCCTCAAGCAGGCGCTCGCCCAGTCCAGCGAGCTGAGCGAGCTCACCACCTCGCCGCTGATCGGCCGGGACGAGAAGGCGCGCGCCATCGGCGCGGTCGCCGAGCAGATGAAGCTCGATCCGCTCACCCGCAACTTCCTCGGCGTGCTCGCCCAGAACGGCCGGTTGGCGCAGCTCGGCAACGTCATTCGCGCCTTCAACCTGCTGGCGGCGAGCCACCGCGGCGAGATCACCGCGGAGGTCACTTCGGCACGGCCGCTCGACGACGATCAGGTCGCCCAGATCAGGCAGCAACTCCGCACCCGGATGGGCCGCGACATCAATGTCGATCTCAATGTCGACCCCGCCCTTCTCGGCGGCCTGGTCGTGAAGATCGGCTCCCAGATGATCGACAGCTCGATCCGCACCAAACTCAACACCCTCGCGCACGCGATGAAAGGCTGAAGGCTAAGACGATGGATATCCGCGCCGCAGAAATCTCGAAGGTCATCAAGGACCAGATCGCCAGCTTCGGCACCGAAGCGCAGGTGTCCGAAGTCGGCACCGTGCTCAGCGTCGGCGACGGCATCGCCCGAGTCCACGGCCTCGACAACGTCCAGGCCGGCGAGATGGTCGAATTCGCCAACGGCATTCAGGGCATGGCCCTCAACCTCGAGGCCGACAACGTCGGCATCGTGATCTTCGGCTCCGATGCCGAGATCAAGGAAGGTTCGACCGTCCGCCGTACCGGCACCATCGTCGACGTTCCCGTCGGCAAGGGCCTGCTCGGGCGCGTCGTCGACGGCCTGGGCAACCCGATCGACGGGAAGGGCCCGATCGAGGCGACCGAGCGCCGCCGCGTCGAAGTCAAGGCGCCCGGCATCATTCCGCGCAAGTCGGTCCACGAACCGATGCAGACCGGCCTCAAGGCGCTCGACGCGCTCGTCCCGGTCGGCCGCGGCCAGCGCGAGCTGATCATCGGCGACCGCCAGACCGGCAAGTCGGCCGTGGCACTCGACACCTTCATCAACCAGCGCGAGGCCAACAAGGGCGGCGACGAGAGCAAGAAGCTCTACTGCATCTACGTCGCGATCGGTCAGAAGCGCTCGACCGTCGCCCAGATCGTCCGCGCTCTCGAAGAGAATGGCGCGATGGAATATTCCATCGTCGTCGCCGCGACCGCTTCCGAGCCGGCTCCGCTCCAGTTCCTGGCGCCCTACACCGGCTGCACCATGGGCGAGTATTTCCGCGACAACGGCATGCACGCCGTGATCGTCTATGACGACCTCTCCAAGCAGGCCGTCGCCTATCGCCAGATGTCGCTCCTTCTGCGCCGTCCGCCGGGCCGCGAGGCCTATCCGGGCGACGTCTTCTATCTCCACAGCCGCCTGCTCGAGCGCGCCGCGAAGATGAACGAGGACAATGGCTCGGGCTCGCTGACCGCCCTCCCGATCATCGAGACCCAGGCGGGCGACGTGTCGGCCTACATTCCGACCAACGTGATCTCGATCACCGACGGCCAGATCTTCCTCGAGACCGAGCTGTTCTACCAGGGCATCCGCCCGGCGATTAACGTCGGCCTCTCGGTCAGCCGCGTCGGCTCCGCCGCCCAGACCAAGGCGATGAAGAAGGTCGCAGGCTCGATCAAGCTCGAGCTCGCCCAGTATCGCGAGATGGCGGCCTTCGCCCAGTTCGGCTCGGACCTCGACGCCTCGACCCAGAAGCTGCTCAACCGCGGCGCCCGCCTGACCGAGCTCCTGAAGCAGGGCCAGTATCAGCCGATGCCGATGGAAGAGCAGGTCGTGTCGATCTTCGCCGGCGTGAACGGCTATCTCGACGCCATTCCGACCGAGGCGGTCACCCGCTTCGAGTCCCAGCTTCTGAACCATGTCCGCAACGATCACGGCCAGGTGCTGACGACCATCCGCGACAGTGGCGCGCTCTCCGACGAGACCGTGGCGCAGCTCAAGGAGATCATCGGCAGCTTCGCGAAGTCGTTCGCGTAAGGACCGGATAAATGGCCAGCCTCAAGGCACTCAAAGGGCGGATCGCGTCGGTCAAGTCGACGCAGAAGATCACCAGGGCGATGAAGACCGTCGCCGCGGCGAAGCTGCGCCGCGCGACGGACCAGGCCGTTGCCGGCCGCCCCTATGCCGAGAGGCTTGAGGCGGTGATGGCGAGCCTGGCGTCGAAGATCGTCGTCGGTCCGCAGAGCCCGAAGCTCCTCGCCGGCACCGGCAGGGACCAGGTTCACCTGATCGTCGTCGCGACCGGCGAGCGCGGTCTCGCCGGCGGCTTCAACGCCAATATCGTCAAGGCTGCCCGGCGTCTGGCGGAGCGGCTGGAAGCGGAGGGCAAGACCGTCCGCTTCTACCTGGCCGGCCGCAAGGGCCGGGTGCTCAAGCGCTTCTACCCGCAGGGCATCCATCACGACCAGGACATGAGCGGAATGCGCAGCCCGGCGTTCGATCACGCCCAGGCCGTCGCCCAGGACCTTATCGCCCGCTACGAAGCCGGCGAGTTCGACGTCGCCCACCTCGTCTACTCGACCTTCCGCTCGGCGCTGGTCCAGGAGCCGACCGAGCGGCAGATCATCCCGGTCAAGGTGCCTGAAGGCGCCGAGGGCGGCGCCAGCGCCGCGGTGGAATATGAGCCGGACGAGGAAGAAATCCTCGCCACGCTCCTTCCCCGCAACGTTGCGGTCCAGATCTACCGCGCGCTGCTCGAGAACCAGGCCGGTTTCTACGGCGCGCAGATGACCGCGATGGACAATGCGACGCGCAACGCCGGCGACATGATCAACCGCCTGTCGATCGAGTATAACCGATCGCGTCAGGCCGCGATCACCAAGGAACTCATCGAGATCATCTCGGGCGCAGAAGCGCTCTAACCCCGTTCGACGAAGCAGGAAAAACACATGCTTGAGCCCCAAGTCGCTGAGATGCAGCGCCCCACCACCAACAATGTCGGCCGGATCGCCCAGGTGATCGGCGCCGTCGTCGACGTCGCGTTCGACGGCGAGCTTCCGGCCATCCTGTCGGCGCTCGAGACCGACAACAACGGCAGCCGCCTCGTCCTCGAGGTCGCCCAGCACCTCGGTGAGAACACCGTCCGCACCATCGCGATGGACTCGACCGACGGCCTCACCCGCGGCCAGGAAGTGCGCGACACCGGTTCGCAGATCCGCGTTCCCGTCGGCCCGAAGACGCTCGGCCGGATCATGAACGTGATCGGTGAGCCGATCGACGAGCGCGGCCCGATCGGCGCGACCGAGACCGCCCCGATCCACGCAGAGGCGCCGAAGTTCGTCGACCAGTCGACCGAAAGCAGCATCCTCGTCACCGGCATCAAGGTCATCGACCTTCTCGCCCCCTACGCCAAGGGCGGCAAGATCGGCCTGTTCGGCGGCGCCGGCGTCGGCAAGACCGTTCTCATCATGGAACTCATCAACAACGTCGCAAAGGCGCACGGCGGTTACTCCGTGTTCGCGGGCGTCGGTGAGCGTACGCGTGAGGGCAACGACCTCTATCACGAGTTCCTCGACGCCGGCGTCATCGCCAAGGACGAGAACGGCAACGCCATCTCCGAGGGATCCAAAGTGGCCCTGGTGTTCGGCCAGATGAACGAGCCGCCGGGAGCCCGTGCCCGAGTCGCTCTGTCCGGCCTCACCCAGGCGGAATATTTCCGCGACGTCGAAGGCCAGGACGTGCTGTTCTTCGTCGACAACATCTTCCGCTTCACCCAGGCGGGTTCGGAAGTGTCCGCTCTGCTCGGCCGTATTCCGTCGGCCGTGGGCTACCAGCCGACCCTGTCGACCGACATGGGCCAGCTTCAGGAGCGCATCACCTCCACCAACAAGGGGTCGATCACCTCGGTTCAGGCGATCTACGTTCCCGCGGACGACCTTACCGACCCGGCTCCGGCGACCTCCTTTGCTCACTTGGACGCGACCACCGTTCTGTCGCGCGCCATCTCGGAGCTCGGCATCTATCCGGCGGTGGACCCGCTCGACTCGACCAGCCGAGTCCTCGAGCCGCGAGTCGTCGGCCAAGAGCATTACGAAACCGCCCGCGCCGTCCAGTCGATCCTGCAGCGCTACAAGTCGCTCCAGGACATCATCGCGATCCTCGGCATGGACGAGCTTTCGGAAGAGGATAAGCTCACCGTCAGCCGCGCGCGCAAGATCCAGCGCTTCCTGTCGCAGCCGTTCCACGTCGCCGAAGTGTTCACCGGCATCCCCGGCAAGTTCGTGCAGATCGAGGACACGGTCCGCTCGTTCAAGGCGGTGGTGAACGGCGAGTACGACCATCTCCCCGAGGCGGCCTTCTACATGGTCGGCAGCGTCGAAGAGGCGGTCGCCAAGGCCGAGAAGCTGGCGCAGGAAGCCTGATGGCTCTTCACTTCGAACTGGTCACCCCGGAGCGCCTCGTGCGCTCCGACGAGGTGTACATGGTCGTGGTCCCCGGCACCGAAGGCGACTTCGGTGTCCTGGAGGGCCACGCGCCCTTCATGTCGACCATGCGCAACGGCGACCTCCTCATCCATCGCAGCGCGGGCGTCGAGCCCGAGCGGATCGCGATCGAGGGCGGTTTCGCCGAGGTGAATGAGCGCGGCCTCACCGTCCTCGCCGAACGGGCCGAGGTCGCCGCTTAGGGCCTCCCGTCGGGCTGGCGCAGATAGGTGTAGGTGTTGGCCTGGCTGCCGTCGATCAGCGAGATCGTTGCGATCAGCCTGTCACCCTCGCGCCGATAGACAATCCGCTGAGGATAATCATGCGCGGCATTCTCCGCGACGAACTCGTTTGGCCCGGCACTGACGATGGAGAAGCGTGAGGGCGCGGCGCCGCCCGGCGAGGCATAGAAGCCCAGGCTGCCGTCCCGATCGACCGCGATTCGCATGAACTCGTAGGACCGCGTGCGCTGGTCGAACACCTCCCGCGCCACGCCGAGCATCGATCCACGCAGTGGAGCGGTCCACAGCTCCTCGTTGGTGAACATCGGCCGCCCCGGCACCGACCGCCAGCTGCCGGCGAGCCATTGGAGCTGCTGCAATCGCTCCTGACCCGCTGTCTCTTCGCGGCTGAGCGGCGTTTGGGCCGATCGCACCGTCCTCGGCGGCTGAACCGGCGCAGGCTGCGGCGCGGGCTGGACAGTGCCAAGCGCACCCAAGGCCATCGACAAGAACTGAACGATCATCCCGCTTCCCCCTTGGGGCGAAGCTAGCATTGGTCAGGAGGCCTTGGCCACCTGGCCGGGACGCTGCTTGTGCCACAGCCACAGTCCGCCCGAGATGATTAGTACGGCGCCGATTGCCTTGGGCAGGGTCGGCACGTCCCCGAACAGCAGCAGCCCGGCGCCGGTGGCGACGAGCAGCTGGACATAGGTCATCGGCGCGATGGTCGCCGCCGAGGCAAGCTCAGTCGCGCGGAAGATGCACCAGTGGCCGAGCGTCGCAGTCACCGCGACGATGGCGCAGCGAAGCACCACGCTCCATTCCGGGGTGGTGATCGCCAGGCGCGGCTCCCCGCTCAGATGCCCGGCCACAGCCAGGGCGAGAAGCACCGGCACCGCCATCATTGCGACCAACATCTGCATGACCATCGCGGGCGCGAGGCCGGCGGCCTGGCGGTTGAGGATGATGAGGCAGGACATCGCGACTGCGGCGAGCAGCGGAAAGAAGGCCTCGAGGCCGAGCTCCAGGACGTTGGGCCGCAAGATCAAAAGAACGCCGGCGGACGCGAGCAGGATCGACACCAGCACGGCCGGCGCGGGCCGCTCGCGAAGGAAAATGAAGGACAGGATCACCGTCCACACGGGGCTGGTGAACACGATGGCGGTGGCGTCGGCGAGCGGCATCACCATCACGCCCATGAAGAAGCCGAAGGTCGCGACCGCGACCGCGGCGCCGCGCCCTGCCTGAAGCCACGGCCTCGGAAGGCGAAAGGCCGAGCGGCCGTAGGCCAGGCGCACATAGACTGCGAGGCCAATCGCTCCGATCGAGTAGCGAAGAAGCGCGATCCCGCTTCCGGACCATTGGCCGGCCATCGTCTTCACGACCGCATCCCCGACCGACAGCAGGAAGAAACCGGCGAGCGCGATGAGCAGCGCCTTCCTGGGCGCGGTCGCGTGAGAGGCGGGAGCGTTCACGTGGGCTCCCGTGCGGATGGGTTAGGCAATTGTCAAAGTTTCCCGCCTATTCACCCTGTCAGCCGGGGAAATCCAATGTTTTGGGCGAGGTAGGCCAGGATATGAGTGCTTTTGGACGTCGCAGCGGGGCCAGCGGACCGGGCGGTGCCCGTCCGTCCTTCGGTGTCGCCAAGCCGATGAAGGGCCCGGCGCCGATCGCTCCGGACAATGGCGGCGGCTCGCAATTCCCGCCGATCGAGAGCCTTCCCAGCGCCATAGGTCCGTCACCGCCGGTGATCGACCGAAGCGACGCGATGGCCCGCCTCGACGACCGGCAGGCGCAGAGCGGGGAGCAAGGCAATTCCCGCGGCGAGGGCTTCGAGGCCTCGATCCACCGGATCAAAGAGCAGGTGCTTCCGCGCCTCCTGGAGCGAGTCGACCCCGAAGCGGCGGCGACCCTCAGCAAGGACGAGCTCGCGGAGGAATTCCGTCCGATCATCGGCGAGGTTCTCGCGGAGCTGAAGATCAACCTCAACCGGCGCGAGCAGTTCGCCCTCGAGAAGGTGCTCGTCGACGAGCTTCTGGGCCTCGGGCCGCTCGAGGAGCTGCTCAATGATCCCGACGTGTCGGACATCATGGTCAATGGTCCGACCCAGACCTACATCGAGCGCAAGGGCAAGCTCGAGCTCGCCCAGATCCAGTTCCGCGACGAGGACCATCTCCTCCAGATTGCCCAGCGGATCGTTAACAAGGTCGGCCGCCGAGTCGACCAGACGACTCCGCTCGCCGACGCCCGCCTCCAGGACGGAAGCCGCGTCAACGTCATCATCCCGCCGCTCTCCTTGCGCGGCACCGCCATCTCGATCCGTAAATTCTCCGAGAAGCCGATCACCCTCGACATGATGAAGGGTTGGGGGTCGATGTCGGACAAGATGGCGACCCTGCTCAAGATCGCGGGCGCCAGCCGCATGAATATCATCGTCTCGGGTGGCACCGGCTCGGGCAAGACGACGATGCTCAACGCCCTGTCGAAGCTGATCGACCCGGGCGAGCGAGTCATCACCATCGAGGACGCCGCCGAGCTTCGGCTTCAGCAGCCGCACTGGTTGCCGCTGGAAACCCGTCCGCCCAACCTCGAAGGACAGGGCGCGATCAGCATCCGCGACCTCGTCATCAACGCTCTTCGTATGCGGCCGGACCGGATCATCCTCGGCGAGATCCGCGGCCCGGAATGTTTCGACATGCTCGCGGCCATGAACACCGGCCACGACGGCTCGATGTGCACACTCCACTCCAACAGCCCGCGCGAGGCGCTGGCGCGTATGGAAAACATGGTGATGATGTCGGACATCAAGGTTCCGAAGGAAGCGATCTCGCGTCAGATCGCCGACTCGGTCGACCTCATCGTCCAGGTGAAGCGCCTCCGCGACGGTTCGCGCCGAACCACCAACATCACCGAGGTGATCGGAATGGAGGGCGACGTCATCGTCACCCAGGAGCTGTTCAAGTTCGAATATCTGGACGAGACTCCGGACGGCAAGATCATCGGCGAATATCGCTCGATGGGCCTTCGTCCCTACACGCTCGAAAAGGCCAAGATGTTCGGCTTCGACCAGCCCTATCTCGAGGCCTGCCTCTAGGGTTCAGTCCCCGAGCTTGAAGCCGAGGATCGCAAGCGCAAGCACGGCGAACATCGCGGCGACCTGAATCCCGCGCCACGGCACCCAGCCGACGTCGTCGAGGCTGGTGCGCCGCTCGCGTCTTCGGTCCGCGAGAGCAGCCACGATCGCCAGAACAAGCGCGACCCCAGCCGCTCCCCAAGACCATTGTTGCGCCGTCATTCCCGATCCTTCATCACTCCGGGCACGACATCTGGTGCGTTCCGGTCCGGGGCGCAATCCGATCCGGGGAGGAATAATGAAGCGCTTGAAACTCAGCTTGGCCGTCGCCCTGCTTGCCGGCGGCGGAGCGGCGCTCGCCGCCCAGCAGCATGGCGGCCACCACCAGGCTCATGCGGACGTCGGCACCCACCAGCCTTGGCACGATTCGCTTCATGCCGCCGTCGCCGCGCCCACCCGTACGCCGGCGAACGTCCAGCGCGACCGTTATCGCAATCCCTTCGACACCCTCGCCTTCTTCGGAGTCCGGCCCAACCAGACGGTGGTGGAGATCTGGCCCGGCGGCGGCTGGTACACCGAGATTCTTGCGCCCTACGTCCGCCAGGGCGGCGGCACCTATTATGCCGCCTCGCTCGGCGAGCCGCGCGCTCTCAACCGGATGATGACCGAGAATTCGGGGCTTTACGGAAATATCCGCCTCGCGGAATTCCCCGCCTTCGAAGCCGAGGACACGCGCGTTCCGGATGGGAGCGCCGACGTGGTCCTCACCTTCCGGAACGTCCACAATTGGCGGATGGGCTATCAGCGCGACCGCCAGGATTACAGCGCCGAGGCTTTCCGCCAGATGTTCGCGATGCTGAAACCGGGCGGAGTCCTGGGGATCGTCGACCACCGCCTTCCGGAAGATGCCGATGCCGAGCGCGAACGCTCGAGCGGCTATATCAAGACCTCGACCGTCCGCCGCCTCGCCGAGCAGGCCGGCTTCGAATTCGTCCGCTCGAGCGAGATCAATGCCAATCCGCGCGACACCGCCGACTGGCCGAACGGCGTGTGGACTCTGCCGCCGTCCCTGCGCCTCGGCGAGCAGGACCGCGACCGCTACCTCGCGATCGGCGAGAGCGACCGGATGACGCTTATGTTTCGGAGGCCGCGCTAAGCGGCGTCAGCCGCCCAGCTTGTCGAGCTTCTTTTGCATCTCGGCGAGCTGGGCGCGAAGCTCGGCGAGTTCGCTCCTCGAAGCCTCGGGCGCCGGCGCTTCCTTGGTCGGCGGGCGCATCCCCGACGCAGCCGCGGTGAACATTTCCATGTTGCGCCGGGTCATCTCGGCGATCGGGTTGGCCGTCAGCGCGCCGCTCACCGCGTCTCTGAACTGGCTCTGGTTGCGCTGAAGCGACTCCAGCGAGGCCTCCAGATATTGCGGCACGAACGACTGCATCTGGTCGCCATACATTCCGATCAGCTGGCGCAGGAAATTGACCGGCAGAAGCGTCGTCCCGCGCGCCTCCTCGTCCATGATGATCTGGGTGAGGACGCTGTGGGTGATATCCTCGCCGCTCTTCGCGTCGATCACTTTGAAGTCGCGTTTCTGGCGCACCATTTGCGCAAGCCGGTCGAGCGTGATGTATGAGGAGCTCTCGGTGTCGTAGAGACGCCGGTTCGCATATTTCTTGATGACGACGACATTCTCGTCATTGGACTTGGACGTCGCCATGCCGGGATCCTTCAACAGCGCGGGCCGTGCCCTACCACCTTCCTTTGCCGCACTGCAACACAGGCCGCGGCCCCTCCTCCTGTTCCTCGATCTTGTGCGCAGCAAGACCGCAGCAAACCCGCAGCAATTGGCTCGGGTGCTGGCGGGTTTGCGCAGATATCAGGAGGCGCCGAGGGCCGCTCCCCTGGAGGACGCCCCGGTACTCGCCGAACGGATGGGCGCGGCCTTGCGCGACTATGGCGGCGACGGACCCGACATCCTGTTCGTGCCCTCGCTGATCAACCCGCCGAACGTGCTCGACCTCGGCGACCGCTCGCTTCTTCGATGGCTGGCGAGCCAGGGCCGGCGGGTTCTCCTGCTCGATTGGGGTTGGCCTGGCGAGGATCGGCACCGCCTGTCGGTCGGCGGCCATGTCGAGGAGATCCTGTTGCCGCTGATGGCAACGCTCGGCCGGGCGCCGGACCTCGCCGGCTATTGCCTGGGCGGGACGATGGCCGTCGCGGCGGCTCAGCTCGGCGGCGCGCGCAGCCTGGTCACGATCGCCGCGCCGTGGCGCTTCGACGGCTTTCCGATGGGTGAACGCGAACGGCTCGTGGATCTATGGCAAGGGAGCAAGGCAGTTGCAGAACGGCTCGGCGTGCTTCCGATGGAGGCGCTTCAGGTCGCCTTCTGGAGTCTCGATCCGGAGCGCACGGTGAGCAAGTTCGAAGAATTCGCCGGACTCGAAGGGCAAGTGGCTGCCAGCTTCGTCGCCCTCGAAGATTGGGCGAACGACGGTCCGCCCATCGCCGCCGCGGCCGCACGAGAGATGTTCGAGGACCTGCTCGGGACGGACCTTCCGGGCAGTGGACGATGGCGGGTCGGCGGAGAGGTCATCAATCCCGTCTCCCTCCCCTGCCCGCTCCTCAACATCGTCTCGACCACCGACCGCATTGTCCCCGCGGCTTGCGCGATCCCGGCGGGAGAGCGAATCGATCTGGCCCGCGGCCATGTCGGCATGGTCGTCGGCTCGAAGGCCAGGGAGGAGCTGTGGAAGCCCCTTGCCTCGTGGCTTTCCCGGGCCAGCCCCGCTTGCTAGAGCGCCCCCAATCGCAGGAGTTCTGACATGACCGACGTCGTCATCACCGCCGCCAAGCGAACGCCGGTCGGCGCGTTCCTCGGCGCTTTCGCTTCCACCCCCGCTCACGAGCTCGGCCGGACCGCGATCGAGGCGGCGCTCGCCCAGGCGGGGATTGCCGCGGACGAGGTTTCCGAAGTGATCATGGGCCAGGTGCTCACCGCAGCCCAGGGCCAGAACCCGGCGCGGCAGGCGTCGATGGCTGCCGGCGTTCCGAAGGAAGTTCCCGCCTGGGGAGTGAACCAGGTGTGCGGCTCCGGCCTGCGCGCCGTCGCACTCGCCAGCCAAGCAATTCAGACCGGGGATGCCACGGTCGTCGTCGCCGGCGGCCAGGAGAGCATGAGCCTTTCCGCCCACGCCCAGCATATTCGCGGGGGCACCAAGATGGGCGACCTGTCGATGGTCGACACGATGATCAAGGACGGCCTGACCGACGTGTTCAACGGCTATCACATGGGGATCACCGCCGAGAATCTGGCCGAGCAATATCAGATCACTCGCTCGGACCAGGACAGCTTCGCGGTGGCCAGCCAGAATAAGGCGGAAGCCGCCCGCGCCTCGGGCCGGTTCAAGGACGAGATCGCTCCGGTCACGATCAAGGGCCGAAAGGGCGACACTGTCGTCGAAGACGACGAATATATCCGCGCTGGCGCGACCGTGGACGGAGTTTCCGGTCTTCGCCCCGCGTTCAAGAAGGACGGCACCGTGACAGCCGCCAATGCCAGCGGCCTCAACGACGGCGCCGCCGCGCTTGTCCTGATGAGCCGCGAGGAAGCGGACCGCCGCGGTGTGCCGATCCTCGCCCGGGTGGCAAGCTGGGCCTCGGCCGGCGTCGACCCGTCGATCATGGGCATCGGGCCCGTGCCCGCGAGCAAGCGCGCACTGGAGAAGGCCGGCTGGACGATCGCCGACCTCGACCTCATCGAGGCCAACGAGGCCTTCGCCGCCCAGGCTCTGGCGGTCGGGAAGGAGCTCGGCTGGGATTCCGACAAGGTCAACGTCAACGGCGGCGCCATCGCCATCGGCCACCCGATCGGAGCGTCGGGAGCCAGGGTGCTCACCACACTCATCTACGAGATGCAGAAACGCGACGCTAAGAAGGGCCTCGCGACCTTGTGCATCGGCGGAGGCATGGGCATCGCCCTTTGCGTGGAGCGAGACTAATGGCAACGAACGCACCGACCATCGCCGCCGCCATGCGCCGCGGCCGCCGAAGCGTGATCGAGCATCTGACCAGCGTCGGGGCGACGAGCGGCGACGCTGCCGTCACCTATCAACCGCAGGACCATTCCCTGCGCAAGGGCTTGAGCTATCTGATGGCCCAGGATGTAGTGCAGCTCACGCAGGACGGCCGCTACTGGCTTGACCAGGCGGCGGCCGAGGAGTGGCGGCGCAACTCCCGAGCCCAGACGGCGCTCATCGCCGGAGGAGCGGTCGCGGCTCTGGGTGTGGCCTTGTGGCTTCGCCGTTCCCGCAAGAACCGCGACTAGCGGAAAGGCTCTAGCTCCACACCCGCGTGTAACGGCTGCCGAGGGTCGTCAGCAGCTCATACTGGCTGAGGCCCGATTGCCGGGCCGCGCTCGGCAGGTCGAAATCGAGCTCGACCCAGTCACCTTCCGTGATGTCCGGCACCCCGTCGACCCGGATCGCGGTGAGGTCCATCGACACTCGGCCGACGACTGGAAGCAGCGTCTCGCCGCGAAGCGCCCGGCCGCTGCCAGAGAAGCCGCGCAGATAGCCGTCGGCATAGCCGACGTTGAGGATCGCAAGCTCGCACGGCTCGCGGGCAACGAAGGTCGCGTTGTAGCCGACCGATCCGCCCGCCTGGACGCGCTTGCGCTGGATCACCCGCGCCTCGACTCGAACGACCTGAGCGATGTGCCCCGCCGCTTCGGCACGCGGGATGCCGCCATAGAGGGCGAGCCCGGGCCGGGTGAGGTCGAAAGCATTATCGGCGCCGAGGCAGATGCCGGCGCTGTTCGACAGGCTTCGCCGCTTGGCCGGCACCCGTGCCGACACCTGTTCGAACAACCGCCGTTGCTCGTCATTCTTGGCGACATCCTCATCGGCGCAAGCGAAATGGCTGAGGAAGGTCTCGATCTCGAGCCCGTCGAGCGCGCCCGCCGCGACTTCTTCCGGCAACAGGCCAAGCCGGTTGATGCCGGTGTCGATCATGACGTCGCAAGGCCGCCCGGTCTCGCGCCAGCGCCGAGCCTGTGCCGCCGTGTTGATCACTGGCCGCGCCGGGGACGTGAGGGCGTAGGCTAGATCTTCCCCGAAGAAGCCGTGAAGCACGCTAAGCGACGCGCCCTCGATCAGGTCGGCGACTCCCTCCGCTTCCGCCCAGGTGGCGACGAAGAAATCACGGCAACCGGCGTCAGCCAAGCGCCGCACCACCTCGCGCGCGCCGAGGCCGTAGGCGTCCGCCTTCACCGCGGCTCCGCAGGCCGCTTCGCCGCTCTTCGCCTTCAGCCAGCGCCAATTGGCGACGAGGGCGGCGCTGTCGAGGCGCAGGCGGAGCGGTGGGGCCAAGGGCATGCGCGCCCGTAGCGCGGCGGTGCCCCCCAATTCAATGTTCGGCTTTCCCCGTAGGCCCCGCGGTCTCCGGCAGCCAGAAGTAGCTGACGATGAGCGCCATCAGAACCACGCCCCATGTGTACCACAGGCCCGAATAGGGATCCCCGGTCCGAGCGATGATGTAGCTGGCGATGAATGGCAGGAAGCCGCCGAAATAGCCGGTGCCGAAATGATAGGGGATCGACATCGAGCTGTAGCGGATCTGCGGTGGGAACATCTCCGACAGCAGCGCCGCCACTGGGCCGAAGGTGGCTCCCGACAGCGCTGTCATCGCGAGGATCGCGACCATGATCAGCGCGATTCCACCCGGCCCGGGCACCACTGGATCGAAGTCGTAACCGGCGCTCTCGAGCAACGGTCTTACCTCGGCGGCGTCGCGGACGATGTGCGGTGCGCCGCCGATCGTGACCGCCACCGCTTGCGGGCCGGACGTCGCCATTGCCAGTGCGGGTTCGGGCGGATTGGCGAAGCTGTAGCGCACGCCCAGCTTAGTCAGCTCGCCGATCACTCGGCCGCAGAACTCTCGCTGGGCCGGGGCGAACGGGTTAAACTCGCAACTCTCGCGCTGGATGACGACGGGCGCGCGCTCTGCCGCCGCGGCGAGGTTGGGATTGGCGGCGCTCCCCATCAGCCAGAAGATCGGGAAGAGCAGGATCAGGGTCATCGAATAGCCGATCAGGATCGGCTTTCGCCTGCCGACACGGTCGGACAGCCTGCCGAAGACGACGAACCAGACAAGCCCGAACAGGGCGGCGATCCCGACGATGATCTCGGCGGTCGTGCCCTCGACCCGCATCGGCCCCTTGAGGAAAGAGAGGGTCGAGAACATCGCGGTGTACCAGATGACGGTGAGGCCGGCGGCAATTCCGAACAGAGCGACGAGCAGCCGCTTGACGTTGCCCGGGTAACGGAAGCTTTCGACAAATGGATTGCGCTTGGTGTGGCCGGCTTCCTTGATCGCTTTGAACACTGGGCTCTCGGACAGCTTGAGCCGCATCCACAGCGAGATGGCGAGGAGGATGAGCGAGATCAGGAACGGCACGCGCCAGCCCCACTCGTTCCAAGCCTCCTGCGACAGGAAAGCCTGGCAGAGGAGCACGATCGCCAGGCTCAGGACGAAGCCGCCGGCGACCGAAGCCTGGATGAAGCTGGTGTAGAAGCCGGCGCGGCCTGGGGGAGAATGCTCGGCCACGTAGATCGCGGCGCCGCCATATTCACCGCCGAGCGCGAGGCCCTGGAGGATTCGCAGGAAGATGAGAAGCAACGGCGCGGCGATTCCGATGCTCGCCGCAGAGGGGATGAGACCGACGCCCGCGGTTGCGATGCCCATCAATGTGATCGTGATGAGGAAGGTATATTTGCGGCCGAGCTTGTCGCCGAGATAGCCGAACAGGATCGCGCCCAGCGGCCGGAAGCCGAAGCCGACAGCGAAGCCAGCCCAGGCGAGGAGCGTCTGGAGGGTTTCGTTGCCGCCGGGGAAGAACACACGGCCAATGATCCCGAAGGTCGCGAGCGTCCCGTAGATGAAGAAGTCGTACCACTCGAACACGGTCCCCGCGGACGATGCCGAGATGATGAGCCGGATCTTTTTCGGGGCGAGCACTTCGGCCTCGGCACGGTCCGGCGCCGCTTCTCCATCCCCCGTCGACGCCATCCGCAGCTCTCCCCTTCTGCTTTTCGGGAAGCCTAGAAGCTGGCGAACCGGCTGCAAAGCGTTGCAATATCGGCAACGCACATTTGTCCGCCAGAGCCGTTCCGCAACCGCGCGCCGCCGCCTAGATCATGTTCATCATGATCCGACAGCCCGCCCTCTTCATCTCCCACGGCGCCCCCGATCTCGCGCTTCGGGATGAGCCCGCTTCCCGCTTCCTGAGCGACCTAGGCCGCAGGCTGGAACGTCCGGATGCGATCGTCATCGCCTCCGCTCATGACGAAGCACAGGGCGTCGTCGTTCGGGCCCCTGCCCGCTTCCGCACCTGGCACGACTTCGGCAATTTCGAGCGGCGACTGTTCGAGATGCGCTACGAGCCGGATGGCGCGGCGGACGTGGCCGACGAGGCTTTTCGCCTTTTGACCGAAGCAGGGCTGAGCCCGATGCGCAGCGACGCGGCGCAGCTCGACCACGGCTCCTGGGTTCCGCTATCGCTCATCTTTCCAGACGCCGACATCCCGGTCGTGACCGTATCGATCGACCCCCGCCGAGGCACCGAGTGGCATGAAGCGGTGGGCCGAGCGCTGGCGCCGCTTCGCGACCGCAACGTTCTGGTCGTCGGGTCCGGAAGCATCTCCCACAATCTGCGCGAAGTGTTCTCCGGGCGCGGCGAGGATCGCAAATGGGTCGACGCCTTCACGACCTGGCTGGCCGAGCGCGCCGAGGTCGGCGATCGTGAGGCTCTCCTCAAGGTGATGAGCGACGCGCCCGAGGCGCTGCGCAATCACCCGACCGACGAGCATCTCTTGCCCTTCTTCGTCGCGCTAGGCGCAGGCGGCGGCGAGCCGGGAGAGCGCCTCCACCACAGCTATACCTACAACATCCTGGCGATGGACGCCTATTCGTTCGGCGGACTTTCGGAGCGCGTGTCCGCTTAACTTCGCCGCCGCGGAGCGCCGTTGGCACTTGCGACGGCCGGTGAAGTGCGGCCACAGCAAGTGGGTGGAACCGCCGCTTCAGCATTGCTTTCCGCCGGTCGTTCGCCCGGATACGAGGCTCCTCGTCCTTGGGAGCCTTCCGGGCGCGATGTCGCTCGCGGCGGAGCGCTATTACGCCAATCCCCGCAACCAGTTCTGGCGCCTGATCGGCGCCGTCATCGAGCGGCCCCTCAACTCGGTGGGCTATGAAGAACGGCTCGCCACCCTGCTCGATGCCCGAGTGGGCTTATGGGACACGGTCGCCGCCGCACGCCGCCCCGGGAGCCTCGACGCAGACATCCAGCTCCACTCGGCGAGCGATCTTCGATCACTGGTGGCGACGCTTCCCGACCTGCGGGTCATTGCCTTCAACGGCGGCACGTCCGCGAAAATCGGCCGGCGCGAGCTCGGAGCCGCGAAGGGGTTCGATCTCGTCGACCTTCCGTCGAGCAGCCCCGCTTACACCCTTCCTTTCGAGGAAAAGCGCGCCCGCTGGTTGGTGCTTCGCCGCTATCTCTGACTCCAAGGTCCGCTTGCCCCGGATGGACTCCGCGGGCCCCAAAAGCTAATAGATGAATAAGTTCAGGGGATCCCAAATGCCGCATTACCGCTTCGTGCTGACCGGCACCGGGGAACGCCACGGTCGCGCCGAGGAATATGGCATCTTCAACGACCAGGGCGCGCTGCAATTCGCGCGTCGTTTCGCGCATAATGCGCCGGTCGAGATTTGGGAGGAGCAGCGGCTCGTCGGCACAGTCGAGCCGGCTCAGCCTGCGCTGGCCGACTGACCTCGAAGGAACGCCACTGCTTCCAGAGCGAGCTCGGTGCGGCCGATGACAAGGTCCGGTACCCGAACGTCCGCCTGGTTGTAGACGATCGCCGAGCCGTCGGCCCGGCTCGCATGAAGCCCCGCCGCGAGCGCCACCGCTACCGGCGCGCAATTGTCCCACTCGTTCTGACCGCCGGCGTGGAAATAGAGGTCGGCCTCGCCGGCCACGACCGCCGCCGCCTTCGCGCCCGCCGAACCCATCGGCTCGAGCCTGGCGCCGAGATGCTTCGCAAGCGCCTCGGCCTGATCCGGTGCCCGGGTGCGGCTCACGAGAATCGTCGGCTCGTCGGGTGACCCCCACACCGGCGCCGGCGCTCCAGTGGACAGGACGCGACCGATCGCTGGCACCGCGACCGCCCCAACTTCAGGCTTCCCGTCGATTGCCAGGGCGACATGGACCGCCCAATCGTCGCGCCCGCTCATATATTCGCGCGTGCCATCGAGGGGGTCGATGATCCACACGCGCGACACATGCAGCCGGTCCGGACGGTCGATACACTCCTCGGAGAGGAGCCCGTCCTCCGGCCGCTCTAAGCGAAGCGCATCGAGAATCAGCGCATTGGCCTCGCGGTCACCCGCCAGGCCGAGTTCGGCACCCCCAAGCCCGCTCTCGCGCAGTTCAAGAAGCAGCCGCCCCGCGTCCTCGGCGAGCTTCACCGCGAGTTGATGGTCATTCATCCGCCCGATAAAGCGGCGCGCCGCCGCCCGGTAAACAAAAGATTACGCGGAGGGTACGGTTTTACACGGTGTTAACCATTGCCGTTTACCACGCTCGTTAATGTTTTGGGGGGAGCATTCAACGATGAGCATTTTACTGGCCATGCTGCTGTCGCAGTCAAAGATCCTGCCGGAGATCGACCGCCGCGCGCTCGACGTCCAGGCTCGTGCCGAAGCCGCGCAGCCGCGCCGTAGCGCGCGTCCTTTCAGTGCAAACACGGACCAGCGCCCGCAGGTGCGGCGCGCTTCAGCCGGAGGAAGCCTCGACCTGTCGTCGATCACCACCATCTGCCGCGCCGCCGGCAGCCAGGACGATCCGGCGCAGTTCCTGTCGACGCTGGCCCGCGCCTATTCGCTTTCCAGCGAGGAAAGTGCCAGCATCCGCACCAATTGCGCGGCCTACCTCGCCGGCCGCGCCGACGCGCGTGGACGCCGCTGAACTCACGCTTCACGTAGGTTAATTATTGTGCTTTGATCCCCGTCCGGCGTGACGCCGGCGGGGGCAAGGCATGAAGTTGCTGACCGTGATCGGGACTCGTCCCGAAGCCATCAAGATGGCGCCGATCCTGAAGGCGCTCGAAACTTGCGAGAGCGTCAGCTCTCGTCTCTGTGCCACTGGACAGCATCGTGGACTGCTCGACCAGGCACTGAGCTTCTTCGATCTCGAACCCGACCATGACCTCGATCTCATGGCGCCCGATCAGTCGCTCAATGGCTTTTTTGCTCGAGCGATGACTTCCCTCGGTCGGCTCCTCGAGGAGGAGAAGCCGGACAGAGTCATCGTGCAGGGCGACACCATCTCCGCTCTGGCAGGAGCCCTGGCTGCCTTTCAGCACCGAATCCCGGTCTCCCACGTCGAGGCAGGCCTCAGAACGTTCGACACCACCAATCCCTGGCCTGAAGAGGGCTATCGCCAGACCATCGACGCAATCTCCGACCAGCTATTCGCCCCAACCATGACGGCGGCGGCCAATCTGCGGGGCGCCAACGGAAAATTGCTGCTTGTCACGGGCAATAGCGGTGTCGACGCGATCCATGGCGTCCTCGGGCGCCTGTCCAGCGACCGTAAGCTGCGTCGCGAAGCTGACTCGGCGATCCCGGCGCTTCCATCGAATCGCCCGCTCTTGCTTGCCACGATCCACCGCCGCGAGAGTTTCGGCGAGCCGCTGCAGCGGATTTGCGTCGCCCTTGCCCGCATCGCCATCTGCCACGCCCATATCGTGTTGCCGGTCCACCCCAACCCCGAGGTGGCGGGCACGGTCCGGGCCATGCTGGCCAATCGGCCCGGCGTGACCTTGCTCGACCCGCTGCCCCTTCCAGCGATGGTCCGGCTGATGCTTCGCGCCGACGTCATCCTCACCGATTCAGGCGGCGTGCAGGAGGAAGCAGCCACCCTTGGCAAGCCCGCTTTGGTGCTGCGAACCGTGACGGACCGCCCGGAATCGATCGCCGCGGGCCTGACGCGGTTGGCGGGGACCGAAACGGACGCGATCATCGCGGCTGCAGAGACTGAGCTCGAACAGCTGCGCATGCGCCCGCTCCGCGCCGTTCCGCCCAATCCCTTCGGTGACGGGCGGGCGGCTGAGCGCATCGTCGCAGCCTTGCTCGGCCGTGCCGTCCTCCCATTCGAGGCTGGCGCCTTCCATGCGCCCCCTGTTGCAATCCGGCAGGTCGGCTAAAGCGATCGGGTGGAATCGGATGTCCTGATCGTCGGCGGCGGAGTTGCCGGGCTGTCGCTTGGAGCCGCTTTGTCAGGCCGTCGCAGGGTGACCGTGCTCGAGGGCGAGGAAGCGATCGGCCACCACAGCTCGGGCCGAAGCGCGACCTTCAGCCATTTCGGCATCGGTAACGCGGTCGTCCGGGGCCTGACCGCAGCGAGCCGCCCCTTCTTCCAGCGGCCGCCCGACCGATTCAGCGAAGTGCCGATCGCGCGCATGGCCACCGCTTTGTTCGTCGCGACCGAGGCTATGCTTCCAACGCTGGAAGCCCTGGAAGAAGTGATGAAGCCGCTCGCGCCCGGCATCCGGCCAGTTGGCGAGGCCGATATGCGCGCGCTCTTCCCGCCGCTTCGAACGGGGCCGGGCGCTGTCCTCGCCGGGATGGTCGACTCGGACGGTCTTCGTCTCGATGCCCATGCGCTGCTTCAGGGATACGAGCGAACGATCCGGTCGAACGGCGGCAAGGTGCTCACCGGCGAGCGGGTCACTTCCGCTGAAAGGCAAGGCTCTTCCTGGGCCGTGGCCACCGAGTCCGGCGAACGACACTCTGCTTCGATACTCGTCAACGCGTCAGGCGCATGGGCCGACGGCTTAGCTCGGATGGCGGGGGCAGCACCTCTTGGCCTGCGTCCCCTGCGCCGAACCATCATCATCGTCGATCCGCCCGAAGGTGCCGATGTCGCCGGCTGGCCGTTCGTAAAGACGGCAGTCGACGACTTCTACATTCTCCCCGAAGGCGGCCGGCTCGCCGCCTCACCGGTCGACGAAGTCCCGGACGATCCCTGCGATGCCCAGCCCGACGACTATGACATCGCCCTCGCCGCCTGGAAGGTCGAGGAATATACGACGCTCAAAGTCCCGCGCGTCCAGCATCGCTGGGCCGGCCTTCGAACCTTCGCGACCGACCGTACGCCCGTTGCCGGGTTCGACCCGTCGACCCCGGGTTTTTTCTGGCTTGCGGGACAAGGCGGCTTCGGGCTTCAGACGGCTCCCGCAATGGCCGAAGCTGCGGCTTCACTCATCTTGTCCACAGCCTGGCCGGAACAGCTTGCGGCGATTGGCATTTCCTCCCATGACCTGGCCCCTGAACGATTGATCCATGGCTGACGATTATCCAAGCCGCGCGCGCCAGGCCTATGCCATGGACGACGACACCGACTGGCTCGACATTCCGGAGCCGGAAGACCCGCATCCAACGAGCGCGCACCGATGGCCCCGCTGGTTCAGCCTCACCCTTAAGGCGCTGCTCGCCCTATTCGTGTTGCTGGTCGCCTGGCTGACCTTCACCGCGCCGCTCAACCGCTCGCTCCAGCCGCTTGGCGCGCCGACCTTGGTGGTTCTCGCATCGAACGGCGAGACGATCGCCCGCCGAGGCGCGATCATCGAGGACGCGGTCGACGTCACCCAGCTCCCGCCTCATGTCGCGCAGGCCTTCATCGCAGTCGAGGATCGCCGCTTCTTCCGCCATATCGGGATTGATCCCTACGGCCTGGCGCGGGCGATGGCCCGCAACCTTGGCTCCGGCAGAATGGCGGAGGGCGGAAGCACGATCACCCAGCAGCTCGCCAAGACGAGCTTCACCGGCGCCGACCGGACCGGGACCCGTAAGATCCAGGAGGCGTTCATCGCCCTGTGGCTGGAGGCGTGGCTGACCAAGGAGGACATCCTCAGCCGCTACCTCTCCAACGTCTATTTCGGCGACAACGTCTACGGCCTTCGAGCAGCCGCCCATCACTATTTCTCGGTCGCGCCCGAAGACCTGACGCTCGAGCAGGCGGCGATGCTCGCCGGAGTCGTCAACGCACCTTCCCGCCTTGCGCCGACGCGCAACATCGAGGCGGCCCGAGAGCGCGCTACCCTTGTCGGGCGCCGGATGGCGGACGCGAACTTCATCTCTGAGCGTGAGCGGCGTTCCATGCGCCCCGTACGCCTTCGGGTCGCTCCGCGTGACGAGACCCCGACGGGCACTTATTTCGCCGATTGGGTCCTCGCCGAGACCGCCCAGGTCGAGGACGAGGAGACCTATGGCGAGACAGAGATCCGGACCACGCTCGACATCGATCTCCAGCGTCTTGCCGAGCGCACCATCCGCGGCGCAGGTCTCGGCCGGGCGCAGGCGGCACTGGTCGCGATGCGCACGGACGGAAGCGTCGTCGCCATGGTCGGTGGAAGGAACTACGCGCAGAACGCCTTCAACCGGGCGACCCAGGCACGCCGCCAGTCGGGATCGACGTTCAAGCTGTTTACTTATCTGGCGGCGCTCCGGCGCGGTTATTCGCCGGCCACTCCGGTCGCCGATACGCCGCTGACCATCGGCGACTGGACTCCGCAGAATTACGGCCAGAGCTATGCGGGCACGATCCCGCTCGCCGAAGCTTTCGCCCGATCGAGCAATGTCGCGACCGTCCGAATCTCTCAGGCGGTCGGCCTGCAGGAGGTCATCCGTGCCGCCCGCGACCTTGGAATAACGAGCCCGCTGCCCGCCAATCCCAGCCTCCCCCTCGGCACCGCAAGCACCACGTTGATCGAGATGACCGCCGCTTATGCCGCGGTCGCCGCCGACGGCTTTCCGGTCGTCCCGAACGGCCTCGCGGAGCGCGCACCGAGCCAGGGATGGTTCGGGGGGTGGTTCCAGTCGCAGCAGGGCGGCGCCCGGCGTGATCCCGCCTTCGCACCGATGCGCGACCTGCTTGCCGGAGTCGTCCAGCGCGGCACGGGCACTGCGGCCAATTTGTCGGTGCCGACCTTCGGCAAGACCGGCACCACCCAGGATTATCGCGACGCGCTGTTCATCGGCTTTGCAGGCGATCTCGTGGTCGGGGTGTGGATCGGCAACGACGACAATCGGCCTCTGCCCGGGATCACCGGGGGCGCCCTGCCCGCGCGCATCTGGCGCAGCTTCATGACCGAGGCGCTCGGAGTGTCGGTGGCCGCGCCGGCGGCGGCTCCGCAAACCGCTCCACTGCCCGAAGACAGTGCCAACGCGATCGATCCGAATGCCAATTCCTTCTTCGGACCGGACGGGCTGGTGCCCAACGATATTCCGTTCGACCCGAGTGCACCGCCGCAGCAGCAGCAACCGCAGCAGCAGCCGGAGGGAGAGGCACAACCGGCTCAGCCGCAACCCGGAGCGCCTCCGGCCCGGCAGCCACCGGCGGGCCCGCCGCCGCAGACTCCGCCGCCGACCCAGCCGCGCCAACCCGACGTGCGCCCGAGCGCGGACAGGCCGGTCGAGCAGCCGAGGCCGACGGGACGTTAAGAGCGGCGGGGAACCGCTACGGTCGAGCGGGCGAGGTCGGTTCGGTTACCGGGTGAGCAAGCGCCGCTTGCGGCATTGCCGCGGGCCCGCTTCGGGTGACCCGGCCGAGCGGCATCGGCGTTCGCTCCATTTCGCGCTTCTTGTCGTAGAGCTTCTTGGCCGCATAGGCACCGGCGACCAGCAGGCCGGTGCGCATCGACATACGACGCAGCAGCGTCGGCGCAGCGAGGCCGATGAGGGCTCCGCCGACGCCGCTATGATTGGCGGTCACGCGCTGCCCGATGCGTCGTCCGACTTCGGCCCGGATAAGCTGGCGGATCATTCGTTCTTCCTTCCCAATTGCTTGACTGGGAGAGCGCGGCAGCGGGGCCATTGTTCCGGACGCTCAGGCGAGGAAGAGCTCCGCCGCGGCCTCCACGACCGCGTCCACGTCGAGTCGGTAGGCGCGATAAAGGTCGGGCAGGTTGCCGGTCTGGCCGAAGCGGTCGACGCCGAGCGGACTGACCTTGTGGCCCATGACTCCGCCGAGCCAGCTCAGGCTTGCCGGGGCGCCGTCGATGAGGGTGATAAGGCCGGCATCGGGCTTCAGCTTGCCGAGGAGTTCCTCGACGTGCGAGGCCCCCCCTCCACCACTCGGCTGCGCCGAGTGGTCCCCCTCCCCGTTCCGGGGAGGATTTTTCCAGCGCGCCGTCTGGCGGGCGCTCCAGCCGCGGTGGAGCAGGTCGGGCGAGGTGACGGCGAGCAGGCCGAGGCCGGGCAGGTCCTCGCTCAGCGCCTCCCAGGCGGCGAGCGCTTCCGGAGCGATCGCGCCCGAATAGACGAGCGCCGCCTCGGCGCCGGGCGCCGGCTCGCGAAGCCAGTAGCCGCCGGCGACGGCGCCATCCTTCCAGCTGTCGTCGGAGCGCTCAATCTGGCGGATGGTGCGGGTGGTCAGGCGGAAATAGACGCTCTCACCATCCTGGCGCTGCATCAGGCGGAAGCCCTCCTCCATCAGCAAAGCAAGCTCATCGACGAAGGCGGGCTCGTAATGGCGAAGGCCAGGCTGGCCGAGCGCGATCAGCGGCGGATTGATCGACTGGTGGGCGCCGCCTTCCGGCCCGAGGGTCACGCCCGACGGGGTCGCGACCAGCATGAAGCGCGCGTCCTGGTAGCAGGCGTAGTTCAGGGCATCGAGACCGCGGGCGATGAAGGGATCGTAGACGGTTCCGATCGGGAACAGCCGCTCGCCGAACAGGTCGCCGGCCAGCCCCAATGCCGCGAGCATCAGGAACAGGTTGTTCTCGGCGATTCCGAGCTCGATATGCTGGCCGGCCGGGCGTCCGGCCCATTTCTGAGCCGACGGGATTTTCGCCGCGGCGAACACGTCGGCGAGCTCCTGGCGGCGGAACAGGCCGCGCTGGTTCACGAAGCCGCCGAGATTGGTCGACACGGTGACGTCGGGCGAGGTGGTGACGATCCGGTCGGCCAGCGCCCCGCCCGCCTTGGCGAGATCGTTGAGAATCCGGCCGAACGCGGCCTGGGTGGACTGCTCGTCGCCGGTCGGTGGAACGATCGCGGGCACATCGGCGACATTCCACGGACGCGAGCGCTTCTCGCGGGCGACCCGGCTGCTCTCGACGAGCGCTCGTGCCGCCTCGGCGCTGTTGCCGCCGAGGCCCGCCCAAGGCTCCCATTCCTCGCCTTCGGCGATGCCCATCTGGGCTCGCAGGGCGGTGATCTGGCCCGGGTTCATCAGGCCGGCATGATTGTCCTTGTGGCCGGCGAAAGGCAGCCCGAAGCCCTTGATCGTGTAGGTGATGAACAGGGTCGGCACGTCATCCTTCGCGCCGTCGAACGCCTCGGTGAGGCTCGCCATGTCGTGCCCGGCGAGGTTGGTCATCAGCGCGTGGAGCGCATCGTCGTCGCGGGCGTCAAGAAGCGGCTTCGTCTCGGGCGCGTCCTTGAGCAGCCGCTCGCGCCACGCGGCGCCGCCGAGATAGGTGAGCGCTGCATAATCGGCGTTGGGCGCGGCATCGATCCAGGCCTTGAGCGCCTCGCCGCCAGCTTGCGCGAACGCCGCCTCCATCGCCTTGCCGTATTTCAACGTGACGACCCGCCAGCCGCAGGCCGCGAAAATCTCGTCGAAGCGGCGGAACATGCGGTCCGCGGTCGTCGCGTCGAGGCTCTGGCGGTTATAGTCGACGATCCACCAGCAATTGCGGATGTCGTGCTTGGCCGCCTCGATCAGGCACTCATAGATATTGCCCTCGTCGAGCTCGGCATCACCCATTAGCGCGACCATTCGGCCGGCGTCGGCGGGATCCATCATGCCGTGGGCGACGAGGAAATCCTGGACCAGGCTTGCGAAGGCGGTGACCGCGACCCCGAGACCGACCGAGCCGGTCGAGAAATCGACCGGGATCTTGTCCTTGGTCCGGCTCGGATAGGATTGCATGCCGCCGAAACCGCGGAAATTCTCGAGCTGCTCGCGGCTCTGGCTGCCCATGAGATAATGGGCGGCGTGGAGCACGGGACCGGCATGGGGCTTCACCGCGACCTTGTCGTTCGGCCCGAGCGCATGGAAGTAAAGCGCCGCCATGATCGCGGTCATCGAGGCGCAGCTCGCCTGGTGGCCGCCGACCTTGAGCCCGTCCGCGCTGTCGCGAATGTGGTTGGCGTTGTGGATCGTCCAGGAGGCGAGCCAGCGAAGCCGCTCCTCGATCAGGGTCAGGGCCTCGATGTCGGGCGTATCGGTCTTCTTCAGCATGGGCCGCGCCTTAGCCCCGGCGCGCGAAAAGCGACAGAGCGGCGGCAACGTGCACGAAGTTCAGGATCACTTGGCGAGCGGGATCCGGGCTCCGCAGTGTCGCCGTTGTCGCTCTTGGGACCGTAGAGCGAGTCGAGCACGGCATCGAACGTCCGCCGCGCCTGCCCGGGCGAGCGGGCGGCGGTGCTGCAGATCTCGCGATAGCCTCTCGCGGCGATCTCCTTCGCAGCGGCATCTGCGGCCGGCAGGCAGGTTGGAGGAGCCGGGCGAGCGAAAGGCTGCGCATCGCCGCGAGTCGAGCGAGCCCAAGCGACCGCCGAGTCCCACGCCGCCCCGAAACTCTCGGCGCCCGGGCGGCGGCGGAGCGCATAGGCGTTCTGCCGGTTCTTGCCGAGCTTACCCGCCGCTTCCCCAGGCGTCGCTCCGCCGGCGAGCAATTCGATGAAGCGCAGCTGCAACTCAGCCGACCAGCCATCGCTGCGCCGGGGCCGCGGCGCCGGGGGGGGCATGTGGTT
>JAEZHP010000102.1 GCA_023416515.1 Pseudomonadota bacterium
GGGGCTGGGGCGGGCGCCGGGCCGGCTGGAGCCGGGGCGGCGGCCGCTGCTGCAGCTGCCTTCGGCTTGCCCGCGGCGGCGTCGACGTCGGCCTTGACGATTCGGCCGCTCGGGCCGGAGCCGGTCAGGCCGGACAGGTCGATGCCCTGCTGCTCGGCGAGACGGCGGGCGAGCGGCGACGCCTTCACGCGATCACCTGCGGAAGCGGCTGGAGCGGGCGCGGGTGCAGGAGTCGGAGCGGGCGCGGGCGCGGGCGTCGCGGGCTGGCCGGCGCCGGTCTCGCCGCCGTCCTTGGCGGGGGGCGCGGGAGCAGGCGCCGGGACCGGGGCGGAGGCCGCCTTGGACGCGTCCTCGCCTTCCTCGGCGATGAGGGCGATGACTGTTCCGACCTTCACTTCATCGGTGCCTTCGGCGACCAGGATCTTGGCGATGACGCCCTCGTCGACCGCCTCGAACTCCATCGTCGCCTTGTCGGTCTCGATCTCGGCGATGACGTCGCCCGAGGCGACGCTGTCGCCCTCCTTGACCAGCCATTTGGCCAGCGTCCCCTCCTCCATGGTCGGCGACAGAGCGGGCATCTTGAGTTCGATCGGCATGAGGGGGCGCGCCTTTCCTCGGGTCATTCATGATGTGAAGTTGCGATGGTCCAAACAGCAGCCGCTCCCTAGGGTCAAGGGGGCGGGTCGGGTTGGAGGGTTGCGGCGCTTACGCTTCTGGCGCACCTTTGCGCCCGCAACAGGCGGGGCGAGCATGCGCGTTCTCACGCGCCTCCCGCCCCGCGGGAGACGCCTGGTGAGAACGTATCTGGTGGTGATGGACGAGACGGAGGAGTCCGCAAAGGCGCTCCGCTACGCCGCCCAGCGCGCCGCCCGCACCGGCGGCACCGTCGAGATCCTCGCGGTCGTCGAGCGCCAGGAGTTCGTCCAGTGGGGCGGAGTCCAGGCGGCGATGGAGGAGGAAGCGCGGCTTCGCACCGAGGCCCGGGTCCTCGCCGCGTCCGGAGCGATCATGGAGGAAGCCGGACTGGTGCCGTCGATCACCGTTCGGCAGGGGCCGGCGGTTCGCGCGGTCGCCGACTATCTCAAGGAGCGCGACGGAATCTCGGCGCTTGTCCTTGCCGCGGCCGCGGACGGCGGGCCAGGCCCCCTGATCGCCCATTTCAGCGGCGCTGCGCTCGCGAGCCTACCCTGCCCGCTGATCATCGTTCCGGGCCATCTGCCCGACGAGACTCTGGCTAAGTTGAGCTAGCCCCGCTCGCCCGGCGGCTGGCGCGGGACCGGGGCGGGCCGGCGCGGCGCCGGGGAGCAATTGCACGGACGCGCGGCCCGGCGCGGGCGCGCGTGGTGGGTGCGGGTCTCGACGACCTCCTCGATCACTTCCTCGGTGACCACGGTGCTGACCACCGGAGTGACCGTCGTCTCGGTGATGACGGTGGTGCCGGGGATCCAGGTATAGCCGTAGCCGCCATAACCGTAGCCGTAACCGCCATAGCCATAAGCGCCGCCGCACGGGCCGCCACAGGGCGCCGGCATTGGGGCGGGTGCATAGCCGCCGGCCCGTCCATAGGCGCTGTAATCCCAGCCGCCGCCGCCGCGATATTCGCGCCGCTCGTAACGGCCATCGCGCTCGTAACGGTCGTCGCGCTGGTAGCGCTCGTCGGCGTAGCGGTCGTCGTGACCGTAATTGGGGTAGCGCTCATAACGGTCGCGGTCGGCGTAGCGCTCGTCCTGGCGGCCGTAACGGTCGTAATCGTAGCGCTCGCGCTCGACATAGGCATGGTCGCGGTCGTCGGGATAATAGTCGCCGTCGCCGACATAATAGGGGATGCCCTCGCGGTCCTCGTCCCAGCGCTCGCCATAGCGATCCCAGTCGACGTCGTAGCGCGTGTCGAAGACCTGGCCGCGCCCGTCGATCAGATAGGCGTCGTCATAATAGCGCACCCACTGGTGGCGCGGCGGCGGCGGCGCGAAGCCGTAGAGCCGCCAGTTGCGCACCTGATATTGCGGAGCGAAGAAGAAAGCGCCGATGAAGCCGCCGACGCGGAAGCGGTCGCGGTTTCGAAAGCCGCCCTGCCGGAAGCCGTCATGCGAGCCGCCCCGGACATGGGCTCCGTTGGGCGAGACCACCACCTGAGCCGAGGCGGTTGCTGGGATCATGGCCGCGCCAGCGGCCAATGCGGCGAGGACGAGCTTCTTCATCGCTTCCACTCCCATCCGGCACGGCGGGGCGGCGCGTGAGCGCGTCCCGTCGAATGAGCATGGTTAACGCCGCAGGACTGCGGTTTCTACCGTGAGGCGAGGCGCGCCGTGACTTTCTGTATCAATAAGGAACAGCCGGCCGAGTCCTCGGCGTCGAAGCGGGCCGGGAGCGGGCTGTCGAGGTCGAGCACCCCGATCAGTTCGCCGTCATGGACGATCGGGACCACCAGCTCCGAGCGGCTGGCGGAGTCGCAGGCGATGTGGCCGGGGAAGGCATTGACGTCCTCGACGAGCTGGACCTCGCGGCTGGCCGCGGCGGCTCCGCAGACGCCCTTGCCGAACGGGATCCGGATGCAGGCGGCCTTGCCCTGGAACGGCCCGAGCACGAGCTCGCCGCCGACATTGCGGTAGAAGCCGGCCCAGTTGAGGTCGGGCAGAGCTTCGAAGATCAGCGCCGACAGGTTCGCCATGTTGGCGACTGCGTCCGGCTCGCCCTCGGTCACCGCCTCGGCGGCGTCCGCGAGTTCGCGATAGAGATCCGGCTTGGAGGCTGCATCGATCTGAAAATTGAACATGGTCACTCCGCTAGTCGAGCGGGATGTGGGGGCCCGGCTTCGACTAGTCCAGTTGGACCTTGCCGCGACCCTGCTTCACCGTCCCGCGGCTCTTCTTGGCATCGACGCGCCGGGCCTTGGCCGCTCGGCTGGGCTTGGTCGGCTTGCGCTTGGCCTGGCGGACGAATGCGCGTTCGATCAGCTCGGTGAGGCGCTCGCGGGCCTCGATGCGGTTCGCCTCCTGGGTGCGGTGACTTCGCGCGGTGATGACGATCTCGCCATCGTTGGTGAGCTTGGAGCCGGCGAGCGTCTTCAGCCGCTGGTAGACGTCGAGGGGGAGGCCCAATGCGAAGACGTCGCAGCGCAGCTGGCAGGCGGTCGCGACCTTGTTGACGTTCTGGCCGCCCGGGCCGCTGGCGGCGAGGAAGGTCTCCGACAGCGCTTCCTCGGGCAGCTCAAATGGCATCGGCGAAACCGGCATTGGCGAAGCTCGCGGGAAGCGGTGCCTGTCCCTCGATCGGCGGCTTGTCACCGCGCTCGAGCCGGAGCGACACGGCGTGGAGCAACATCGTGAAGCCGGCATTCTTGCCGTAGACCGGATCGCCGAGGATCGGGATTCCGAGGCCGGAAGCGGCGTGGACCCGCAACTGGTGGGTTCGGCCGGTCTCGGGCTCGAACCGGACCAATGCCCTTCCCCGCGCTTCGGCGACGAGCGACCAGGCGGTGACCGCTCGCTGCCCCTGCGGATCGGGCACCATTCGCCAGCCCGCTTCCTTGCTGCTGATCTTCCTGAGCGGCAGCTCGATCCGCCCTTCCCTTTCGGAGGGAACGCCGTCGAGCACCGCGAGATAGGCCTTGGCGACCTTCCCCGCCTCGAACGCCGCGGCGAAGCGCTTGTGCGCCTTGGGATTGCGGGCGAGGAGAAGGCAGCCCGAGGTATCGCGGTCGAGCCGGTGGACGGGAGTCGGCGCCCGGCGGAAGCCGAAGCGGAGATGCTGGAGGTGATCCTCGAGGCTGCGCGGCGTCGCCGGGCCGGGATGGACGGCCATTCCGGCCGGCTTGTCGAGGACGATCGCCTCGCCGTCGATGAAAAGGATGCGGTCGTCGAACATGGCCAGGGCCGTGCCACCGCTGAGTCTTTCGTGCAACAGCCGGTAACTATTCGTGCCGCCCCGGTAGAATCTCCGTATTTTCGGCCACTTAACCTCGAATTAACCTTTTGCCTTCACTTGTCGGATAGTTAATTTCCTCGCCGCGGCACCGGCTTTGTAAGGGCCGGGCTGCGCAACGGAGGGCGAGAGATGCGGGTTCTGCTGATCGAAGACGAGCCGACCACGGCCAAGGCCATCGAGCTGATGCTCACCACGGAAGGCTTCAACGTCTATACGACCGACCTTGGCGAGGAGGGTTTGGACCTCGGCAAGCTCTACGACTACGACATCATCTGCCTGGACCTCAATCTGCCGGACATGCACGGCTATGACGTGCTGAAGAAGCTGCGCACCGCCAAGGTCGCGACTCCGGTGCTGATCCTGTCGGGCAACAGCGAACTGGATTCGAAGGTTCGTGCGCTGGGCTTCGGCGCCGACGACTATGTCACCAAGCCTTTCCATCGCGACGAGCTCGTGGCCCGCATCCACGCCATCGTCCGCCGCTCCAAGGGCCACAGCCAGTCGGTCATCAAGACCGGCAAGCTGAGCGTGAACCTGGACGCGAAGACGGTCGAGGTCGACGGCGCCCGCGTTCACCTGACCGGCAAGGAATATGCGATGCTGGAGCTGCTCTCGCTCCGCAAGGGCACCACGCTGACCAAGGAAATGTTCCTGAACCATCTCTATGGCGGGATGGACGAGCCGGAACTGAAGATCATCGACGTCTTCATCTGCAAGCTCAGGAAGAAGCTCAGCCTCGCCTGCGCCGGCGAAAATTATATCGAAACCGTGTGGGGCCGCGGCTACGTGCTTCGCGATCCCGAGGAACTTCCGGCCGCGCAGGTCGCCTGACCTCATCCGAAACGGGGGCAAGCCGGCGCTCGCGTTCGTTCGCGGGCGCCGGCTTCATTTTAACCAGCCTCTGCTAAGGCCCTGCCAATGCGGGTGCTGACCCTCTCGACACTCTATCCGAACGCCCACCAGCCCACGCTGGGCCTGTTCGTCGAGCGCCAGACGCAAGGGCTCGCGGCCCGCGTGGACGTGGAAGTCCAGGTGGTTTCGCCAATTGGTCTGCCCTGGTGGCCGCTCTCGCTTCACCCGCATTACCGGCCGCTGACCCGCCTGCCTGGGCGCGAGACCTGGCGCGGCCTCGATGTGCGCCGGCCCCGCTTCACGGTCTGGCCCGGCGGCGGGGCCCGCCTCGCGGCCAAGGAGCTGGCACGCGCGGTCGGATGGGGACTCAACAACGCCGACTTGGATTTCGACGTGATCGACGCGGAGTTCTTCTGGCCGGACGGGGTCGCGGCGATGCACCTGGCGAGGCAGTTCAACCGGCCCTTCTCGATCAAGGCGCGGGGCAGCGACATCTATTATTGGGGCGACCGGCCGGGCATTCGCGAGCAGATCCTGGAAGCCGCGCAGGCGGCGGACGGGCTTCTCGCGGTGAGCGACTCCCTCAGGGACGAGATGATCGCGCGCGGCATGCCCGCCGACAAGATCAAGGTCCATCACACCGGTGTCGATCTCGACCTCTACCGGCCCGTCGACCGCAGCGCGGCCAAGGCGGCGCTCGGGTTCGACGGGCCGCTGCTGGCGACGGTGGGAGCGCTGATCGAGCGCAAGGGACAGAGCTTCGCGCTCAATGCGCTTGCGCGGCTGCCGGGGGCGACCCTGCTGGTGATCGGCGACGGCCCCGACCGGACTGCGCTCGAGCGGCAGGCCGAGCGGCTGGGCATTTCGGGGCGGGTCCGCTTCCTCGGCGCACGGCCTCCCGAGGAGGTGGCGCAACTGGTTGCCGCGGCGGACGTGATGATCCTGCCGACGCGCGCAGAAGGGATCGCCAATGCTTGGGTCGAGGCGCTCGCCTGCGGAACGCCGGTCGTGACCTGCGACGCCGGAGGAGCGCGCGAGGTGATCGACTCGCTCGCCGCGGGCCGGGTGGTGGCGCGCGATGCCGAGGCGCTCGCCGAGGGGGTGCGGCAGGTGCTGACCCATGCTCCCGAGGCTGCGGAGGTGCGGCGCTCGGCGGAACGGTTCAGCTGGGAGCGGAATGCCGAGGAGCTGGAGGCGCACCTGCGGTCGCTTCTCCCCTCCCGCTCGCGGGAGAGGAAGGTCAGAGCGGCATAAGCGCCGCGGCGATCCAGCGTTCCTCGGCGCGCAGCACGGCCCAGGTGCGGGCGGCGGCGCGGCTGTCCATCGCCTCGAGGCCGATTCCGCGCTCCTCGAGAGCCCGAACGAGCGAGCGGGGCGGATGAGTCAGGGTCGGGCCGGTGCCGAGCAGGATGAATTCCGGCTTCGGTTCGAGCGCGAGCACGGCCTCGACATGATCGATCGCAAGATCGCCGATCGCGGGCGGATCCCAGGCGGTGGCCTGCTCGGGCGTCAGAAGGACGCTTCGGAAGCGAGTCCCGTCGACCACGAACTGCCCGTCGGCGAAGCCGCGGACCAGCGGCCCGCCGCGCGCCTGGGCCGGGTCAAACCTTGGCACCGTCTCCGCCCTCGCCGGCCCGCTTCGCGACTCGTTCGGCCGTGCCGGTGTCGCCCTTCGGAACGAAGCTGTCGCCGGTCATGCGGGCCCAGACCAGGACCGGCGACGAGACGTAGATGGACGAATAGGTTCCGACGAAGATACCGACGAAGATCGCAGCGGTGAGGCCGAAGATGACCTCGGGGCCGATCAGCAGCAGCGCCAGCAGCGCCATCAGGATCGACAGCGAAGTGACGATCGTGCGCGACAGCGTCTCATTGAGCGAGAGGTTGAGAAGCGGCACGATATCCATCTTCCGGAATTTTCGGAGATTCTCTCGGATTCGGTCGTAGATGACGACGGTGTCGTTGAGCGAGTAGCCGACGATGGTGAGAATGGCCGCGACGACGTTGAGGTTGAATTCGAGCCGGGTGAGCGAGAAGAAGCCCATCGTCATCGCGACGTCGTGCGCAAGGGTCAGCAGTGCGCCGACGCCGAATTGCCATTCGAAGCGGAACCAGATGTAGAGAGCGATGCCGAGCATCGCGAGGGCGACCGCGATCGAGCCGGATCTGAACAGCTCACCCGACACGCGCCGCGAGACGGTGTCGACCGAGAGCACCGTCGCTCCGGGATAATTGTTCTCGATGACTCCTCGGACTTCGGTGGCGATGCGGTTGGCGGCGCCCTCCTCGCCTTCCGGCAGCGGCAGGCGAATCAGGATTTCCGGTCGCGCGGCCTGGCCGGGGAGCGCGGCTCCGCGGCTCTCCTGGATGACGGCCTCGCCGACGTCGAGCGCCTGCAAGCGGTCGCGAAGCTGGTCGAGCGGGGGCGACTCGTTGAAGGCGACCCGGATCGACTGGCCGCCGATGAAATCGACGCCGAGGTTGAGACCGCGGACCCCGACCAGGACGACGGCCGCGATGGTGAGAAGCGTCGACAGCACGAGGGCGATGGTCCGCCACCTCATGAAATCGATGTTGGTGTTGTCCGGGACGAGCTTCAAAAGCCGCATGGTCTTATTCCTTCAGGCGCTCGTCAGATGTGCAGCTCTTTGGGCCGTGCGCGACGGACCCAGAGGGCGACGAACATTCGGGTGACGTTCACCGCGGTAAAGACCGAGGTGATGATGCCGATCATCAGCACGACCGCGAAGCCGCGGATCGGGCCCGAGCCGAAGAAGAACATCAGCACGGCAGCGATGGTGTTGGTGATGTTGGCGTCGAAAATCGCGGTCGAAGCCTCGCGATAGCCGGATTCGAGCGCGTCGAGCAGCCTTCGCCCTCGTCTCTGCTCCTCGCGGATTCGCTCGTTGATCAGCACGTTGGCGTCGACCGCCGCACCGATCGTCAAAACGAAACCGGCGATGCCCGGCAAGGTCAGAGTCGCATTGAACAAGGCCATGATGCCGAGGATCATCAGAGCGTTCAGCGTAAGGCCGATCGTCGCATAGATGCCGAAGCGGCCGTAGGTGGCGATCATGAACAGGATCACGGCGAGGGTCGCGACGACGCTTGCGATCACTCCAAGGCGGATGGAGTCGCGGCCTAGGTCGGGACCGACGGTGCGCTCCTCGACGACCCGAAGCTCGACCGGAAGGCGGCCCGAGCGAAGTGAAATGGCGAGCTGGTTGGCGCTCTCGACGGTGAAGCTGCCGGTGATCTGGGCGGTTCCGCCGAGGATCGGCTCCTGGATGACCGGCGCCGACAGGACGACATTGTCGAGGATGATCGCGAACGGTCGGCCGACATTCTGCTGGGTGGCGCGCGCGAAACGCTGGCCGCCGGCGCCGTCGAAGCGGATGGTGACGACGGGAACGCCAGACTGCTGGTGGAACGCCTGCTGGGCATCGGCGACCTGGTCGCCAGTGACGATCGCGCGGCGCTCGACCGCGATGCGGCCGCCGCCTTCCATCGGCAGAATCTGGGCGCCGACCGGTGCACGGCCGGCATTGAGCTGGTCCTCGGTGACCCCCTGCGCGACCATCTTGAACTCGAGACGGGCCGTGCGGCCGATCAGGTTCTTGAGCTGCTCGGGGTCCTGAAGGCCGGGGACCTGGACGACGATCCGGCTCCGGCCCTCGCGGATGATCGTCGGCTCGAGCGTTCCGAGCGCGTTGATGCGCCGGTCGATCACTTCGCGGGCGACTTCCATCGCGCTGTCGATCGCGGCTGCCTGGCCGGCATCGGTGGGGCTGATGACGACGCGATTGCCTTCGGTGGAAATGTTCCACTCGGAGGCACCGGCGATCGTCGGCTGGGTCTGGCGCCGGAGGAGGTCCGCGGCCTGGCCCGTCTGGGCGGCGTTGCGAACCACGAAGCTGAGTTGGTTGTTCGCCGTCGACAGCTCGCCGAACTGGATATTGTTGCTTCGCATCTCACGGCGAACCGTGTCCTCGAGAGCTTCCAGCCGCTGCTGGTTTAGCGACGAGGTGTCGGCTTCGAGGAGGAGATGGCTTCCGCCGGCGAGGTCGAGGCCGAGATTGATCTTCGGCGCCCACGATATTTGGTTGTAGAGGTTCGCCGGGAGCAGGCTCGGAACCGCAAGCAGAACGCCGATCACGCAGATCAGCGAAATTCCCCAGATTTGCCAGCGCGCGAAGTTCAGCATCGGATCAGTCGTTCGCAGGCTTGGCGCCGTGGGGGCGCACTTCGCTCAGCATGCCCTTGACGACACGCACTCGGACGTTGGGGGCAAGCTCGACTTCCACTTCGGCGTCTTCGACCTTGGTGACCTTGCCGATGAGTCCGCCGGTGGTGACGATGGTGTCGCGCACCTTCACCGCGGTGATCATCGCCTGGTGCTGCTTCATCCGGCGCTGCTGCGGGCGAATGAGCAGGAAATAGAAGATCACGAAGATCAGCAGCAGCGGGATGATTCCGGTGAAAAATTCCATTCCACCGGATGCAGGGGCGCTGCCTGCTTGAGCGTAAGCTGGAGATTCGAACATCTTGCCCTAACCTGGAATAGGAGCAGACAAGCGCAAGGCGCGCTCGCTCCCGAAGGCCGTGGCGGTTATCATGGGGTTGGCCACTTGCCAAGGCAAGGCGGCCGGGGGTGCAAATCGAGGGGCGCGGATGATCATCGTGATGGGGACGGCGCGGTTTGAAGACGGCGAAATCGACCGGCTGCAGGATCGGCTGGCGGCGTTCGTCGACAAGGTCCGGCTGCGCGAGGGCTGCATCTCATACAGCTACGCCCGCGACTTCAACGACCCCGACCTCGTCCACGTCATCGAGCAATGGAGCGATCATTCGGCGATCGATGCGCACATGAGCGACATCGGCGACCTCATGGACGCGCTCGGCGGAGCAAGGATCGATAAGCTCTGCGTCGCCTCTTATGCGGCAGAGCGTAAGCGCACCCTCATCGGCGAATGAGCCGGGGCTAGCGCTTCCCTAGGATGATCAGTGTCGACGTGCCGTGGGCGAGCAGCTTGCCCTCGGAGGAGCGGAGATAGGCCTCGGCGGTCGCGATCTGGCGGCCTCGGCTCAGCACACGGCCTTCGCAGCGGACGATACCGTCGCTCGGCACCGGGCGGACCATGTTCGCCTTCGTCTCCACGGTGGTGTAGCCGACGCCGGCGTCGAGCTCGGTGTGGACCGCGCAGCCGGCGGCGCTGTCGATCAGTGTGAGCGCGAAGCCGCCATGGACGCTTCCGAGAGGATTGTAGAGTTGGGGCCCCGGCCGTCCTTCGAACACCGCCCGGCCAGGTTCGACCTCGACCAGAAACATTCCCATCGCCTGACTGATCGGCGGCGCGGGAAGCTCACCCGCGATCATCGCCCGGAGAAGCTCGATCCCGCTCATCGCCTCGAACTGTTCGCGGGAGGCAAGACCGTAACGCCGCTCGACATCGGCCATGGTGAAAACTCCACGTCAGTTGCGGTTTGCAACTAACCTCAGGCTTTCCGCCAAGTCAATGAAGGGAGGAAAATGGTCGGAGCGACAGGATTCGAACCTGCGACCCCCACACCCCCAGTGTGATGCGCTACCAGGCTGCGCTACGCTCCGACCGAAGCGGCGCATTTAGGCAAGGCCGGCGGCGAAGGCAATGCCGTCAAGCCGCTTCTGTCGTCCCCCGCTCCGCTCTCAACAATGTGCCGTAGAATCGGCCGAGGACGATCATCGCCGCGCCGAGGCCGAAGAAGGAGAGGATTCGAAGCACGCCTTCGAGCGCGGCGGCGTCGATCAGGAACAGCTTGAGCACCGTCAGAGTCAGCAGGACGAGACCGGCGACTCGGGTGGTTCGCTCCTTCAACGCCATGCCGGCGGTGATGAAGGCGATCGACAGGACCAGCCAGGCGATCGACAGCATCTCCCAGCCGACGAGGTCGGCCGCCGCGAAGGCGAGAAGCCCGGCAGCAGTGGTCGCCGGGATGAGGGACGGCAGGTCAACCTCATGGTGCGGGCGGCGGTCGCGGGTGCGCGCCCAGATGAGCAGGACGGGACCGAGCGCGAGCAGGGCGAGAAGTATGCCCCAGCCGGCGACGGCCAGCCGCTCCGGCTCCATCGCGCGCATGATCGTCATCGGTGCGGCAATGCCGGCGCAGGCGAGCGCAGCCCAGAAGCGGCTGTTCCGCTCGATCGCCAGAGCGAGCCCGCCACCTCCGAACAGCAAGGTCAGGGCGGCAGCGGCGGGGGCGAGCCACGAATCGTCGTCCATCAGCGATTTGACCGGGATCAGGAGCAGGCCGAGCGCGAGGACGATGAAGGGCAGGACCGGGGGATGATCGCGGAGCCGGGCGAAGGCGATCGATGCGGCCGCAATGACGACGAACAACAGCCAGCCGACCCCGCCGACATCATGGCGGGCGGTCAGGATGGCGAGGAGCAATGCGGCGATCGCGAGCGGCTGAAGCCAGGGAAGCGCGGCGCCCGCCGCACGGACCCAGCCGGAGATCAGCGCCAGGGCCAGGATGAAGAAGCCGGCGGCGATGGCGTCCTCTGCGCTGCCGAACAGCATCCAGGCCGCCCAGCCGTAGCTGGCCAGCACCGCCACCCCGGCGAGCCAGCCCCAGCCGCGCCGCCAGGCGATCGCGAACACCGCCGCGTCGAGCAAGGCGAGATAGGCGAGGAGAAGCAGCTTGTCGGTGTCGGGATCGCCGACCAGCCAGGGCGTGAGGAAGCCGCCGATGAGGCCAAGGGCCGCGGTGCCGACGCCGTGGCGAAGCGACAGGCCGAGCGCCCCGACGGTGATCGCAAGCATAAGCACCGACGCCGTCTTGAGGCCGATGAAGCCGTAGAGAATGTAGCTTCCGTAAACCGTGGCGTAGAGCACGGCGAGGCCTGCACCGACCAGGGCCTGCGAGATTCGCGGATCGTCGATCCAGCGGTTGGTGAGGCGCGCGGTTTCGCCCAGGGCGAGCAAGGCAAAGCCGAACGCCGCAGCGGCGACCATTCGCAGTTCCGGGGTGATCAGGCCGACGTCGATCGCGAAACGGATCAGGAAGATCGCCGCGGTGACGAGCGCGATCGCCCCGACCCAGATCAGGAGGCGCCCGCCGATCAGGCTTTCGAACAGGTTGGCGAAGGAGACCGGGAGCGGACCGGAAGGCGCCGGGGCGCTCGAAGGAGCGGCGCCATCGGCGCGCCCGCCCTCGACCTTGTGCAGCTCAGCCGCCGGCGCGGTGACGCCGGGGCCGATCTTCCGCTCCAGCGCCTCGATCCGCGCGGCCAGGGCGCGATTGGAGACGAAGAGCGCGATCAGGCCGATCAGTAACAGGCCGACGAGAAGCTCAAGCACGAGCGCTGCTTAGCGGCGGCTTTTCACGCTGTCATTGGAAAGCGCGTGCCTGCTCACCTACGTAGAGGAAGAGCGAGGAGTGAATTCACATGGAAAGCTGGCACGGGACGACGATTCTCGCCGTCCGCAAGAATGGCAAAGTGGTGATCGCGGGCGACGGCCAGGTGTCGCTTCAATCGACGATCATCAAGCCCAACGCGAAGAAGGTCCGCCGGCTTGGCGACGGCAAGGTGATCGGCGGGTTCGCCGGCGCCACCGCCGACGCCTTCACCCTGTTCGAGCGGCTCGAGCGCAAGCTGGAGCAGCATCGCGGCCAGCTGCTTCGAGCCGCGGTCGAGCTCGCCAAGGACTGGCGGACGGACAAATATCTGCGCAACCTCGAGGCGATGATGATCGTCGCCGACCCAAGCGTGACCCTGATCCTCACCGGCAATGGCGACGTGCTCGAGCCGGCCGCGGGAGTCGCGGCGATCGGTTCGGGCGGCAATTTCGCTTTGTCGGCCGCAACCGCGCTGTTCGACTATGAGGAAGACGCGGAAGTGGTGGCGCGCAAGGCGATGAAGATCGCCGCCGACATCTGCGTCTACACCAACGACAACCTCACCGTGGAGGTGATGGACGAGGCCTAGGGCCTTCCACATGTCATCCGCGCGAAAGCGGGGATCCAGCTGCCTTTTCGTCCCGCACGGATAGAAGAAGCTGGATTCCCGCCTTCGCGGGAATGACAATGGGGCATGGCAACCGCTCGCTTCGTGCCGCCGCATCCGCCGCGAGAGATCGCTCCGGGGCCGATGTGGCGCGGCTTCTTCGGCGAGCGGGCGCGCAATTCGGTCTATGGCTGGTCGCACCGCGCGTTCAGCGAGACGCACATCAAGCGCCACATCCTCGGCTACACCGTCCACTTCGTGCTCGATCCGGACTCGGTCCAGCATGTTCTTCAGGGCAATGCCGCCAATTATGTGAAGCCGGACGTGGTCAAGAGGCTGGGCGCGTCGCTCATCGGGCGCGGCCTGCTCACCTCCGACGGCGCCCTATGGCGCGACCAGAGGCGGATCGTCGCCGCCAATTTCGCTCCCGCCGCAGTCGATTCACTAATCCCCCATTTCGCGGCGGCAGCCGAGGCGACCGCGGCGGCGTGGGAGAGCGGCGACATGCCCGATCTTGCCGAAGCGGCGACCGACACGACGATGCGGATCATCGCCGACACGCTGTTCGGCGGCGATTCGCGGCTCAAGACGAGGGCAGCGATGGACCATATCGCCGCCGCTCTGCGGGCCGGAGGCGAAAGCCGGCTACCGGCGATCCTCGGCATTCCGCCCCTCCCCTACAACAAGGTGATGTGGAAGGGGCAGCGCGGCCGCGAGTTCCTCCGCCGGACCCTCGCCGACGTGGTTCGCGACCGGCTTCCGGACGGCGGCGCCGACGATTTCCTCGGCCGGCTGATCCGGGCCCTGAGGGCGCAGTTCGAGCCTGCGGAGGCGCTTGCGCTCGCGGTCGACAATGCGGCGACCTTCTACCTCGCCGGCCACGAGACCACGGCGAACGCGATCAGCTGGACGCTCTACCTTTTGTCCGAGCAGCCCGGCTGGCAGGAGCGGGTCGCTGACGAGGCTCGGGCCGCGCTCGCCCAAGGAGCCGACGATTCCGGACTTCCCGATCGGCTGCCGACGCTGCGGCGCGTGTTCGAGGAGGCGATGCGGCTCTACCCGCCGGTGCCGCGATTCGACCGGCAGGCGGTCGCGCCGGACAGGCTCGGCGGCTGGGACGTGGCGTCGGGCGACATCATCTCGATCTGGCCGTGGCTCCTCCACCGCCACCAGGCGCTGTGGGACGATGCCGACGCCTTCGATCCCGACCGCTTCCTGCCCGAGCGGCGGGCGGGGCTCCACCGCTTCCAATATATCCCGTTCGGAGGAGGCCCGCGCGTGTGCGTCGGAATGCGATTCGCCTATGCCGAGGGGCTGACGGTTCTCGCCCACTGGCTCGCCGCGTGGCGGGTGGCCCCGGTGAGCGGGCGAGAGGTTCGGCCGGTCGGCTATGTCACGCTGAAGCCGGATGGCGGGCTTAAGCTGACGTTGGAGCGGCGGTAGTCCAGTTCCTCCCTGTCGCCGGAGGCGATGGGGAGG
>JAEZHP010000108.1 GCA_023416515.1 Pseudomonadota bacterium
CCTCCCCATCCCGCTTGGCGGGACAGGGAGGAACTTGCTGCCTATTCCGCCGCTGCCACGGCTGGGCGGCGCTTGGTTCGGCGGCGCCATTGCCGGGCGCGCCACCACATCAGGATTCCGGTTACCGACAGTGCCGCCGGAATGATCCCGCCGAGGAAGATGATCAGCTGCCACACGAAGCCCATTCCGGTGCCGTCGTGCCAGCGCCGCATGGTTCGCGCGGTCGTCTCGGCCTGAGCCGCTCGGGCGGGAGTGACCTGGCCGTCGGAGTCGTCGACCTTCACCTCGCCGGTGCCGCCTTCGCGCTCGAACGCGATTGCCCATTGGCTGCTGCGCTCGGTCGGCCAGGTGATTCCGACCAGCGGCCCGGTCGCGCCCGGCTGAGCCGCGGCCAGCGCCTGGTCGGGCGACATCCGCGTGTCGATCAGCGGCTGGGCCGGACGCTGAGGCGCGGACGGCGCCTTGGGCGCGCTCGCCTCGAACCTGCCGAAGGCTTGCGGGAAGGAAATCCAAACGCCGGTGAAGGACAGCATGGCCAGGGGTATCAGGATCCAGAAGCCCATCTGGTGGTGGAGATTGGCGTTGAAGCTCGGCTGGCGCTTCCAGCGGAAGCCGCGGCGGACGCTTCCGGTCACCGGCCACCACAACCAGATGCCGGTGAGGCAGGAGATGAACATGAACACGCCGACCCAGCCGACGATCTGGCGGCCGGTGCCCGGGACCATCAGGCTTCCGTGGAGGACGTGGAGCTGCTGAACGGCGCCCTCGTTGCTCGCCCCGGTGTCGAGCACGGCTCCGGTTTGCGGATGAAGCCAGACGTTGGTCCGGATCGGGCGGCGCTGGCCCTCCTCCAACGGGCGGACCGCGCTGACCATGACGGCGCCTTCGCCTTCCTCCGGCATCCGGACCGAGGTGATCCGCTCCTCGGGCCCGATCACGGCGCGCGCGGCCTGCACGTAAGCGCTCGGCGCGAGCGAGGGCGCGCCCTCGACCTTGCGCTCGGGGTTGAGCATGAGATCGAGCCCGTCGTGCCAGACGAGCGCGGAGCCGGTCACCGAAATCGGGATGATCAGCACCGCGAGCAGGAGCCCGATCCATTTGTGGACCTGAAGCCACAGCCGCCGAAGCTTCAACGTCGTCGCACCCGCCATCGTCAGTCCTTCCCGCCCGTCATGCGTCCGCCCAGCGGCGCAGCAGATTGTGATAGATTCCGGTGAGGCTGATCACCGTCCGGTCGTCCTGCCCCATCGCCGCGCCGGCCGATTGAACCGCCTGGTCGAGATCGAACAACAGGTCGCGCGCCGCAGTGTCGCGAACCATCGACTGGATCCAGAAGAAGGAAGCGATCCGGGCGCCGCGGGTGACCGGTTCGACCCGGTGAAGGCTGGAGGCTGGATAGAGCAGCAAATGGCCCGCCGGCAATTTGATCGCGTGGGCGCCAATCGCGTCCTCGACGACCAGCTCGCCGCCGTCATAGCTGTCCGGCTCGGTCAGGAAGAGGGTCGCGGAGAGGTCGGAGCGCACTCGGAAATTGCTGCCGCGCTGGATCCTGACGGCGTTGTCGATGTGGGTGCCGAAGGTCTCGCCGCCCTCGTAGCGGTTGAACAAGGGCGGGAAGATCTTCAGCGGGAGAGCGGCGGCGATGAAGGTCGGCGAGCGCCCCAACGCGTCGAGCACCAGCTTGCCCGCCTCCCGTGCCGCCTCACTGTCCTCCGGCAATTGCCGGTTGCGCTTGGCGAGCGCCGACTGCGGGCCCGAAGTGGCGTTGCCATCCTCCCACGCACCGTCCTCGACGAGGCTCCTCACCCGCGCCAACGCATCGCCGGTGAGGACATCGGGGACAGGGAGCATCATCGGGCGGCGTCTTTCCTCAGAAGCTGTAGAACAGGCTCAGCACGGCCGAGCGCGCCTCGCCGGGAGTGGCCCAGCCGCCGGTGATTGCGCCGCTCGTCGCGTTCACGTTGTTGCGGATCGCCACATAATAATCCTCGTCGGTCGCGTTTTGGACGTTGAGCTGCGCGACGAGACCATTGCCGAAATCGTAGGAGGCGAACAGGCGGTGGATGAGGAAGTCGTCCGAATAATATTGAGTGCGGTTCGCGAGGTTGCGCTGGTTAAGCGCGAACCGACCCTGATAGGTGAGGCCGTAGCCGACCTCCAAGCCGAACGGGAAACGGTAGCTGGTGAACAGGCTCGCGGCATGGTCCGGAGTCTGGATGAGTCGGTCGCCGGCCTGGGGATCCGGGGTGGCGGCGCTGTTGCCGCAGCCGGCCGAGCCGGGGTTGGCGAGGCAGAAGTCGGAGACGCTCTGGACCACCTGGGCGTCGAGATAAGTATAGTTGGCGAAGATCGTCCAGCGCGGGGTGATCGTGCCGGTGAGGCCGAGGGCGATTCCGTCGACTCGAGCCTCGCCGTCCAGCACCTGCGGGTCCGGAACGCCCGGCTCGTTGGACGGCACCCGGAAATTGGTGCGCTCGTTGCGGAACACCGAGGCGGTGAGCTGGAGACGGCGGTCGAGGATGTCGGCCTTGATCCCGGCCTCCATGATCCTCGCCTGCTCAGGCGCGACATCGCAGAAGTTGACCAGGGTGGCGCCCGATCCGCTGGTGCAGCCGAGCCGAACCGTCGCGATCGAAGGCGTCTCTGAATTGGCATAGGCCGCATAGATGCTGACGTTGCGCGCCGGCTTGAGCACCACTCCGGCGCGGTAGCTGAACAACTCCTCGCTGCTTGAGCGCGGCTCGAGGTCGGCCGGAGTCAGCACGGCGGTGCCGGGCGGATAGACGGCGAGCGGAAGGGCCTGGAAGGTCGCGTTGTTCCACTCCAGCCGAGCAGCGCCGTTGAGCTCGAGCCAGTCGGTGACCTCGAGCGTGTCGAACAGATAGACGGCCTGGTTGTCGAGTTCGCTCTGCGCCCGCGAGGTGACCGTGTAGTTGATCGGGCCGCTATAGAGGCCGCTGGGGTTGGCGATGCTGTCGATCGGCTGGACCGCGGCCGAGCCGTCGGCGTTTCGGGTGAGCGAGCCGCTTTCGAGGCCATATTCCTCCCAAGCGAGGGAGCCGCCGATCACCAGGGTGTTGCGCATCGAGCCGAGACGGCTTTCGATGCGCAGGTCGGCCTGGTTGACGAACAGCCGGTTTTCCTGGTCGCGGCGAAGAGCGGTCGGGCCGGCGGCGGTGCGCTGGAACTGGCCCGGCTGGAGGTTGGCCGGACAGGCGAGGCCCTGGGTCGCGGTGGCGTTGGCTGCGACCGGCTGGCGGCCGGTCGAGGCGAGGCAGAAGATGCCCTGGGGAGCGGTGGTCTGGCTGAACTGGCCGACCCGCTGCCAGCGGGTGAGATTGCGGAGCTCGACGCTGTCGCTGAATTCGTGGCGGACGGTCGCCGTGATCCGATCGACGTCGATCTCCTGAAGGTCGATGTTTCGGAAGCCGAAATAATCGCTGTCGTCGGCGCCCGGCAGCGGGCCGTCGTTGATCTGGCTGCGGAAGAAGGGAACGCCGTAGATCGGCGTGTTGTCGTCCTCCTGGTGGAGATAGGCGAGCGTCAGACTCGTACGCCCGCCCATGCCGAAGGTGATCGCGGGCGCCACGCCCCAGCGCTGGTAGCTTTCGAAATCGCGCCCCGGCACGTCGTTGCCGTGAACCATCGCATTGAGCCGAACCGCGATTCCGTCCGTAAGCAGATGGTTGGTGTCGATCGTCCCGCGATAATAATTGTCGGTCCCGACGCCCGCCGAGAGGATGGTGAGGTCGTCGCGCTGAGGCACTTTCGACACCAGGTTGATGGTGCCGCCGATCGAGCCCGAGCCGTTAAACACCGAGTTGGCCCCGTTATAGACCTCGATCTGCTGGAGGTTGAACGGGTCGGTGCGGCTGTACTGAGCGCTGTCGCGCACCCCGTCCTGGGTGATGTCGTTGCTTCCGGAATAGCCGCGCAGGTTGATCGAATCGCCATAGCCCCCGCCGCCCTCGCCGGCACCGAAGGTGATTCCGGGAATGGTGGTGAGCGCGTCGCGAAGGGTCAGCAAATTCTGGCGGCGGATGGTCTGGTCGCTGATCACCGTCACCGTCTGCGGGGTGTCGAGCAGCGGCTGGGTCGTTCGCGGCGATTCGAGTTCCTGAGTCGGCCGAGTGCCGGTGACGACGATCTCGCGCTCCTGGTCGTCGACCATCGCGAATTGCTGCTCGCCGGGCGCGTCCTCGGCATGGGCCGCGGTGCCGCTGATCAGGCCGACGCAGGAAAGCGCGAGATAGGCCGGGGTACGAGCGGCCTTACGAACGGTGGAGTGCAACACGAATCAACGCCCCTTGGACAACGCCGCTGTTGCGGCTGCTGTCGGAGCAATTGAAACTCACTCGCAACGATGTCAACCGTTTTGCGAACGCTTCGCAATAACAAGCAGGGTCAGACGCCTTGCATGTAGTTGGAGCAGGAGTCTGGCGTGCCGCCCTGGAAGCCGCGGCGAAGCGCCTCCTGGCGCTGCGCCGAGGTGCCGTGGGTGAAGCTCTCGGGAACCGGCCGGCGCCCGGCCGACTCCTGAAGCGTGTCGTCACCAATCGCCGCCGCGGCGCGCAGACCTTCCTCGAGATCACCCGGCTCGATCTGGTCGCCTGAACGGCGCGCCTGGGCCGCCCATACGCCGGCGAGGCAATCCGCCTGAAGCTCCATCCGGACCTGCAAGGCGTTCGATCCCGCCTCGCCCGCCGACCGCTGGGCAGTGCGGATCTGGTCGTTAACGCCGGTCACCGTCTGCACATGGTGGCCCATTTCGTGAGCGATGACATAGGCCTGGGCGAAATCGCCGGGCGCTCCGAACTGGCGCGACAACTCGTTGAAGAAATCGGTGTCGAGATAGATGCCCTGGTCGAGCGGGCAGTAGAACGGCCCCATCGCCGACTGGGCGGCGCCGCAGCCCGAGCGGCCGCGGTTCGAGTAGAAGACGAGCTTGGGCAGCGGGAAGCGCTCGCCCTGTTCCTGGAACAGCGACGTCCACACCTGCTGGGTCGAGCCGAAGACGTTGCAGGAGAAGCGGGTCGTCTCGTCGGACCGGCACACCTCGGTGCCGGCCTGGCCGCCGCCGCCGCTGTTCACCGCCTGCTGGCCGCCGCCTCCGAAAAAGCTGCCGAGCCCGCCGAACAGGAACATGATGATCAGAACGACGACGATCCCGCCGATCCCGAACCGGCTCGCGATCAGGCCGAGGAGAAGGCCGCCGCCGCCACCGAATCCGCCACCGCCGCCACCCATGCCACGCTGGTTTTCGATGTTGGAACCGAAGTCGTCCCGGTCGAAGCGCATCCGAGGGCCTTTCCTGTTTACCCAGTCCACAATGTTCCGGACCCGTCGCGGTTGCATGCCATGCCTTGCATAATCGCGCGACGGGCGCGATGCGGCGGCTGTCTACGATCAGGAGTCCCCATGTTCCTCCAAGGCAAGACCGCCCTCGTCACCGGCTCCACCTCCGGCATCGGCCTCGCGATCGCGAGGGCGCTCGCAAGCGAGGGTGCGAAAGTGACCTTGAACGGCTTCGGCGATCGCGATGAGATCGCCCGGCTTCAGGAGGAGCTCGGCGCGGGATATAGCGACGCCGACCTCACCTCGCCGGACGCGATCGAGGCGATGTTCGCCGAGACGGGGCCGGTGGACATCCTGGTCAACAATGCCGGCACCCAGTTCGTGTCGCCGGCCGATCAGTTCCCGGTCGAGAAATGGGATCTGATCATCGCCCTCAACTTGTCGGCGGTGTTTCACACCACCCGGCTCGCCCTTCCGGGGATGAAGGAGCGCGGCTGGGGCCGGATCGTCAACACCGCCTCGGCGCACAGCCTGGTCGCGAGCCCAAACAAGTCGGCCTATGTCGCGGCCAAGCACGGGGTCGCGGGCTTCACCAAGTCGGTTGCGCTCGAGGCCGCGCAGAGCGGAGTCACCGTGAACTGCATCAGCCCCGGCTATGTCTGGACTCCGCTGGTCGAGAACCAGATCCCCGACACGATGCGCACCCGAGGCCTCACGCGCGAGCAGGTGATGAACGACGTGCTCCTCGCGGCCCAGCCGACGAAGCGCTTCGTCCAGGTCGAGGAGGTCGCCGCCCTCGCGCTGTTCCTGTGCCGCGACGAGGCCGCAAGCATCACCGGCGCCAACCTCAGCATGGACGGCGGCTGGACCGCTCAATAGCGCACGAAAAAGGGCTCCCCCGTGGAGGAGCCCTTTCCATTTCCCCGCTCGAGGAACCTTACTGGCTGGAGACTTCCGAGATGTGGAGCTCGGCCGGCTGGGGCTGGCCCGAGCTGTAGGTGCCGACCCAGATCTCGTACCGGCCCGACATCGGGCGGTTGAAGCGGACTGCCGGGTTGAGACCGTTCACGCCGCCGTCGTCGTCGCAATAATAGCTGCCGTCGGGCGCGTTGACGATGAGAGTGGTGTCGGCGCCGGAAGCGACCGAGATGATCAGCGGGTAATTGCCGCTCGAATAATGGAGTCGAACGTCGGGCTGGTTGGTGATGAAGCCGCGGCACGAGGAGCTCAGATTTTGAGCGTTGCGGTCGCCGCCGGCGCGAAGGTTGATCACCTGCGGATCAGGGGTGAAGCCCGAGTTGAGGGTCAGCTCGCCATAATTGGGGCGCGCATTGTAATCCTGGGCGGCGGCCGGCAGGGCGACTGCGCAGGCCAAGGCAGCGGCGAGCGCGATTTTGCGTCCGGTCATTGTTACACTCCTCCTGATGATCGATCGTTATCTTTTCGAAACGAGGTTGCGGCGGAGCGGGGCGGACGTCAAGCGCAGGCCCAAAGGGGAACCGCGCCGCAAAAGTGCCGCCTTTGAAGGTGATTGAGAAGCCATGACTAATCGCCTCCTTACAGTGCTGGCCGCCATCGGCCTCGCCAGTGCCTCTATCCTGTCCGTCCCCGCCATGGCGCAGCGCGGCGACCAGGATGCCGGCTGGCGCGACGTAGCGACGGAACGGGACCGGGTGAGGGTCAGGGAGTGGCGGAGCGCCTGGGTCGAAGCGCTTCGCGAGGCCCGCTCGGCCGGCCACACCAGCGAGATCGAGAGCGAGGGCGTTCTTCTCAATCCCGATTCGGCACTGCTCACTCCGGCGCCTCCGGTCGGCGACTATCGCTGCCGGGTGATCAAGGTCGGCGGACAGGACGATTTGCTCGACTATATCGCCTATCCCCCCTTCCGCTGCCGGATCCGGCCGGAGCGCGACGGGCGCCTGAGCTTCGTCAAACTGACCGGGTCGCAGCGGCCGATCGGCTTCATCTATCCGGACAGCACGCGCCGGATGATCTTCCTCGGAACCCTCCAGCTCGGCGACGAACGCCGCTCGCTTCGCTACGGCGTGGACGACGAGCGCGACATGGCGGGACTGGTCGAACGGATCGGCGAGCGCCGCTGGCGAATCGTATTCCCGCGGCCGACCTTCGAATCCATCGTCGACGTGCTCGAGCTCGTCCCGGTTCGCTGAGCCACTTGCCTTGTTTCGGAGTTGATGTTCGCTAGGCTGCCCGCTTCGATTCAGAAGGGGCCGCCGGTGAACAAGACTTTCTGCGCGCTTTTGCTATGCTGCGCCGCGATGAGCAGCGGACCCAACGCATTCGGCGCCCAGCCCGCCGCTCCGCCGGCAATGCCGCCGCGAGCCGAGGTCCAGAACGGCGTCCGCTCCGACATGGGCGAGCTGATGGCGCTTTACCGCGAGCTCCACTCCAATCCCGAGCTCAGCATGCAGGAAACCCGGAGCTCCGCCCGGATGGCCGAGGAGGCGCGTCGGCTCGGCTTCGACGTGACGACCGGAGTCGGCGGCACCGGAGTCGTGGCGGTGTTGCGCAACGGCGCCGGACCGACGGTCCTGCTTCGCGCCGACATGGACGGCCTTCCGATGGAGGAACGAACCGGCCTTCCGTTCGCCAGCCGAGCGCGCGGCCAGACCCGCGAGGGGCAGGACACGTTCATCGCGCACAGCTGCGGCCACGATACCCACATGACCTCCTGGGTCGGAACCGCCCGCCGCCTCGTCGCCATGCGCAATCGCTGGCGGGGCACCCTGGTGATGGTGGCCCAGCCGGGCGAGGAAACCAGCCAGGGCGCCAAGGCGATGATCGAGGACGGGCTGTTCACCCGGTTCCCGAGACCCGATTACGCGATCGCCTTCCATGACAGCGCCACCCTGCCGGCAGGAGTGATCGGCTATACGCCCGGGCCGACGCTCGCCAATGTCGACAGCGTCGACATGGTGGTTCGAGGGGTCGGCGGCCACGGCGCAGCGCCGCACACGACCCGCGACCCGATCGTCCTTGCCAGCCGAATCGTCACCTCGCTCCAGACCCTGGTAAGCCGCGAGCTCGACCCGCTCGACAGCGCCGTGGTCACGGTCGGCTCGTTCCAGGCCGGATCCAAGCACAACATCATTTCCGACGAGGCGCGGCTTCTGCTCACCGTGCGCAGCTACACGCCCGAAGTGCGCAGGCAATTGCTCGACGGGATCGCCCGGATCGCCCGCGGCGAAGCGATCGCTGCCGGAGTGCCGGAGGACCGGATGCCGGTCGTGACTGTGCGCGAGGCGGAATCGACTCCGGCTACGGTCAATTCGGACCCCTTCACCGACCAGATGGCCGGCACCTTCCGGTCATGGTTCGGCGAGCAGCGGGTTCGCCAGATCCGCCCGGTCATGGCCGGCGAGGATTTCGGCCGGTTCCGGATCGCACAGCCCAATCTCCAGAGCATGATCTTCTGGGTCGGCGGCGTTCCTCAGGCGCAATATGACGCCGCAGTCGCCGCCAACGACATGAGCCGCCTGCCCTCGCTCCACAGCCCGTTCTGGGCGCCGGAGGCGGAAGCCGTGATCTCGACCGCGACCGAGGCGCTTACGGTCGCCGCGCTCCAGGTGTTCGGACGGCCCTGACCGAAGGATCCTCCCCGTCGCGAAGCGATGGGGAGGGGGACCATGCGAAGCATGGTGGAGGGGCTAGGCGCAGAGTGGCCCCTCCACCACTCGCTTCGCGAGCGGTCCCCCTCCCCATGAGGCTTCGCCTCACAGGGTGGATTCATTTCTAAAGAAGTTCGTCCCGTCCCTGCGCCTTGAGCGCGTCGACGGCCTCCCTGACCCGCTGGCTCTCGCCGCGGCGCATGACGAGGACGGAATCGCGGGTGGCAACGATGATGAGGTCGTCGACCCCGACCGCGGTGACCGAGGGTCCCTCCGCCCGGACCAGGCAGTTCGTGCTGTCGACGGCGAGCGCCTGGCCCTGGAGGGCGTTGCCCGACTCGTCGCGCTCGGAAACCTCGTGGAGCGAGTCCCAGCTGCCGACGTCCGACCAACCCGCGTCCAGCGGCACCACCGCGACCCGCCCGGCTTTCTCCATCACCGCATAGTCGATCGAGATGGCGGGCGCGGCGGCGAAGGCCGAGCCGTCGGGCCGAAGCATTCCGTCCTTGGTATCAGCGTCGGCGAGCGCCGCTTCGGCCGCCGCCAGGACGTCCGGCGCGTGCAGTCGAAGCGCATCGGTCATCGCCCCTGCGCGGAACAGGAAAATGCCGCCGTTCCAGTCGAAGGCGCCGCTCGCGACATAGGCCTCGGCGGTTGCCGGGTCCGGCTTCTCGACGAACCGCGCCGCGCGAAACACCCCGTCACCGATCGCTTCTCCGCGCTCGATATAGCCGAAGCCGGTTTCCGGCCGGTCCGGAGTCATTCCGAAGGTGACGATCCAATTGTTTCGCGCAGCCGCGGTCCCGCGGGCCACCGCGGAGCGGAACGCGGCGACGTCGCGGATGAGGTGGTCGCTCGGGAGCACCAGAAGCAGATCGTCCGGCGCTGCCCGAAGCGCCGCCAGGGCGATCGCCGGCGCCGTGTTGCGCGCGACCGGCTCGAGGATCAGCAGGCCGAGAGTGGCGGCGCCGAGCTGAGCGGCGATCGCCGAGGCCTGGACCGAGCCCGCGACCAGCCAGGGCGCAGCGAACTGGCCGGGCTCTCGCACCCTCTCGGCGGCAAGCTGGAGCAGGGTCGCCTCGCCGGTCAGCGCGAGCAGTTGCTTGGGCCGGGCGAGGCGCGACAGCGGCCATAGCCGGGTGCCGGCGCCGCCGCACAGGATGACCGGGATGATCCGGCTGTCGTCGCTCGCTTCCATTCGCCCCTCGCCTAGCGGCAGCCGGCTGGTCGTGAAAGGGCGCCGTGCCAAATCGGCGCTTTCAGGAAATCTTTGTCAATTTCAGCGACAGTCGCGGAGGTGTCGGCACGATTGACAGGACGAGGCATGGGCGAAGGGCGCAAGGCGGCATGATCCGCCTCTTCAAACATTATGTCCCGCACGGGGTGCTCCTGCTCGGCGCGATCGACTTCGTGTTGCTCCTGATCGGCGCAGAAGCGGGCTGGGCGCTTCGCCTGTGGCAGATCGGCGACCATGTCGACATCGCCGGCGAACGCCTCCCCACGATGATCGTCTTCGCGATGACCATGCAGCTCACCATGGTGTCCGTCGGAGTCTATGGGCACGAAGCGCTCCTCTCAGTGCGCTTCGCCTCCGCCCGGCTGGTGGTGGCGCTCGCGATCGGTGTCCTCGTCGTGTCGACGCTGATCTTCCTGTTCCCGGGAATCATGTTCTGGCGGTCGAGCCTGCTCTACGCCACCTTCGCCTCGCTGTTCGCCCTGGTTGCGGCCCGCACCCTGCTGAGGAGCACGTTGAGCGGGGAAGGGCTCAAGCGCCGCGTTCTCGTGCTCGGCGCGGGCCCGCGCGCCGCGCGTCTCCAGCGCCTGTCGCAGCGCGACGGATCGACGTTCAGGACCGTCGGCTTCGTCAGCATGAACGACGGCCCCGAGGAGGTCGCGGACGCGGTCAACCGAGCCGACATTGCCAGCCTGGCGCGGCATATCGTGAGGCTCGGCGCAGGCGAGATCGTGCTTGCGCTCGAGGAGCGGCGCAACGCCTTGCCGTTGGAAGACCTGCTCCGAGCAAAGACGACCGGCGTCCAGATCCACGAATTCTCAAGCTTCATCGAGCGGCAGAGCGGCCGAGTGGACCTTCGAAGCCTCAATCCCTCCTGGCTCATCTTCTCCGACGGCTTCTCTTCGGCTCGGCGGGTGTCGAGCGTCGCCAAGCGGCTCTTCGACATCGTCGTCAGCCTCTTCCTGCTCGTCCTTACCGCCCCGGTCGTCGCCCTCGCGGCGCTTGCGGTGAAGCTGGAAACCAGGGGCCCCGCATTCTTCCGTCAGAGCCGGGTCGGGCTCTACGGAGAGCCGTTCGAGCTCATCAAGATCCGGTCGATGCGGATCGACGCCGAAGTCGGCGGCAAGGCGGTGTGGGCGGTGAAGGACGACCCGCGGGTCACCCGGGTCGGCAATTTCATCCGCAAGGTGCGAATCGACGAGCTGCCCCAAGCCTGGAGCGTGCTGAAGGGCGAGATGAGCTTCGTCGGCCCGCGCCCGGAGCGCCCCCAGTTCGTCGCCGACCTCGAGGCGCGGCTCCCTTATTATGGCGAGCGCCACGTGGTGAAGCCGGGGATCACCGGCTGGGCGCAGATCAACTATCCCTATGGCGCAAGCGTCGAGGACGCGCGCGAGAAGCTCGAATACGACCTCTATTACGCCAAGAACTACACGCCCTTCCTCGACATCCTCATTCTCATGCAGACGCTTCGGGTCATCCTGTGGCCCGACGCGTCAGGGGCGCGTTGATGATCGGCCTGATCGCTCTTTGGAGCCATTTGCTGGCCGCCTGCCTCTATGCCGGGCTGGTCGTCTGGCAGCTTCGCCACTGGCGCGGCGACGAGCAGACCCGCCCCCTGATCACCGCCTTCGCGGTGATGGCGGTGTGGTCGATCTTCATGGCCATGCTCGGCCCCTATCACTTCCTCTCGCTGATGGCGGACAGCGCCCGCGACCTCTCCTTCCTGGCCTTCATGTACGGGCTGATGAACGGCGCGGAGGACGGCCACCGCCAGGGTCCGGTCAAGATCGTCTACGGCACCGTCGCGGCGGTCATCGCGCTCCAGATCGTCATCGCAGGGCTGATACCGCGGTTCGAGGACGTGCCGGCCGTGGTCAAGGCACTGGTCTCGACCCGCGACATGATCGGCCTCACCATCGCCGCCGGTGCGCTGGTCCTGGTCCACAACGTCTATGGCCAGGCGACCGCAGAATCCCGCGGAGTGATCCGTCCTCCGATGATCGCGCTGGCGCTGATGTGGGTCTACGACCTGCACCTCTGCACCGTCTCCTATCTCACCCACGATTCGGCGGAGGCTCTGCTCGCCGTGCGCGGCGCAGTCGTGGCCTTGCTGGTTCCGATCTTCGCGATGGGCCTCAAGCGCACCACCAGGCTCAAGGTGCAGCTGTCGCGCGCCGCGACCTTCCAGTCGCTCTCGCTGGTGGTTCTGATCGGCTACCTGATCCTGATGATGTCGGTGAGCCGGGCGGTCGAGTTCGCCGGCGGCGGCTGGCTGGAGTTCGCGGAGCTCAGCTTGCTCGCTGCGATGAGCGTCGCCGCGCTGATCCTGCTTCCCTCCGCCCGCGCCCGCGGCTGGGTCAACGTGATGGTGCAGAAGCATCTCTTCCAGCACCGTTACGACTATCGCGAGGAATGGCTTCGCTTCACCGCGACTGTGAGCGGCGGGCAGGCCCCGCTCGAGCAGCGGGTGATCAAGGCGATGGCGGACATCGGCGGGGCGCCCGCCGGAATGCTCCTGCTTCGCGACGCCGAGCGGCTGAGCCCGGCGGGGACGTGGAACTGGACCCCGCCCGAGGAGGCGCCGGAAGAAGGGTGGAGCGGCCTTATCGCGTTGCTCGAACGGACCGCCCACATCATCGAGTTCACCGGGATCAGCGGCGGCGAGCTCCAGGCGCGCGGCGACCGTGCCCGAATGCCCGGCCTGTTCGACGACATGCCGGAGGCCTGGGCCGGAATCCCGCTGATCCACAACGGGCGCCTCGTCGGCCTCGTCGTCATCGCCCACCCGGCCGCGCGGCGCGCGCTCGACTGGGAGGATTTCGACCTGTTCCGAGCCGCCGGCCGCCAAGCCGCGAGCTATATCGCGGAGGCGCAGACGATGGACGCGCTCGCCCAGGCGCAGAGGTTCGACGAGTTCAACCGCCGATTCGCCTTCATCATGCACGACATCAAGAACCTGGTGAGCCAGCTCAGCCTGGTCGCCCGCAATGCCGAGCGTCACGCCGACAACCCCGCCTTCCGGGCCGACATGGCGCTGACCCTGCAAAGCTCGGTCAAGAAGATGAACGACATGCTCGCGCGCATCGCCCCGGGCGCGAAGAGCGACCGCGGCGCACTGTCGCCCCGTCCGATCAACCTCCAGCAGGTGCTCGCTCCGGTCGCCGAGGCCAAGAAGCACCTTCACCCGGTGGCCCTGTCCGGCGACGCCCGGATCCTCGCCCTGGCCGATCCGGTCGCTCTCGATCAGGCCGTCACCCACCTCGTCCAGAACGCGATCGACGCGAGCCCGAGTGAGGCCGCGGTCCATATCGACTTCGCAAGCCGCGACGGCCAGGCGGTGATCGAAGTCCGCGACCAGGGATGCGGGATGAGCGCCGAGTTCATCCGCGCCCGGCTGTTCCAGCCCTTCGTCTCGACCAAGGACGGAGGCTTCGGGATCGGCGCTCACGAGGCCCGCGCACTCATCGAGCAGATGGGCGGGCGGATCGAGGTCGACAGCCGCCCCGGTGCCGGAAGCCGCTTCACCATCAGACTTCGCCTCGCCGACAGCGAGGCCAATCCCATCACTCAACGGATCAGCGCATGAACGCACCCTTCAAACCCAAGCTACTCATCGTCGAGGACGACGAGGGCCTGCAGGCGCAGCTGCGCTGGGCGTATGACGATTACGAGGTCCTGATCGCGTCGGACCGCAACGCCGCGATCGACCTGATGCGCGCCGCCGAGCCGGCGGTCGTCACCCTCGACCTCGGCCTTCCGCCCGACCCCGACGGAGTGACCGAAGGGTTTGCGACTCTCGACACCATCCTGTCCCTGAAGCCGCAGACCAAGGTCATCGTCGCGACCGGCCACGGCGCTCACGAAAGCGCCCTTCGAGCGGTCGCCTCCGGCGCTTATGATTATTATCGCAAGCCGGTCGACATCGATCAGCTCGGCCTCATCGTCAGGCGCGCCTTCCAGCTCCATGAGCTGGAGGAGGAGAATCGGAGGCTCGAGGAGAAGATCGGCGACGGCCGGACCATCCTCGGCAACATGGTCACCGCCGCGCCGGAGATGACCAAGGTCGCCCGAACCATCGAACGGGTCGCCAATACCGACGTGTCGGTCATGCTCCTGGGCGCCTCGGGCACCGGCAAGGAGCTGATCGCCCGCGGCCTCCACCAGGCGAGCAACCGCCGCGGCGGCGCCTTCGTCGCGATCAACTGCGCCGCCATCCCCGAGAACCTGCTCGAGGCCGAGCTGTTCGGCTACGAGAAGGGCGCCTTCACCGGAGCGATCAAGACCACCGAGGGCAAGATCGAGCTCGCCGCCGGCGGCACCCTGTTCCTCGACGAGATCGGCGACGTCCCGCTCCCGCTCCAGGTCAAGCTTCTTCGTTTCATCCAGGAACGGGTGATCGAGAGGATCGGCGGGCGCAAGCCGATCCCGGTGGACACCCGGATCTGCAGCGCCACCCACCAGAATCTGGAGGAGATGATCCAGGCCGGCACCTTCCGCGAGGACCTGTTCTACCGGCTCGCCGAAGTGGTGGTGAAAATCCCGAGCCTCGCCGAGCGCCATGGCGACTCGACGCTTCTCGCCAAGCATTTCCTCGCCCGCTTCGCCCGCGAGATGAACCCGAGCGTGAAGGGCTTCTCGCCGGGCGCTCTGGCGGCGATCAACAGCTGGGCATGGCCGGGCAACGTCCGCGAGCTCGAGAACCGGATCAAGCGCGCGGTGATCATGGCCGAGGGCAAGCTCGTCACCACCGAGGACCTCGACCTCCCGGACCGCGACGGCGACGCCCTTCCGGTCAACCTCAAGAGCGCCCGCGAGGCCGCCGACCGCCGCGCCATCCGCCGGGCGCTCGCGGAGACCGAGAACAACATCTCCGGCGCCGCCAAGCTGCTCGGGATCAGCCGCCCGACCCTCTACGACCTGATGAAGCAGTACCAGCTGCAGCCGTGATGAGGTGGCGCCGCCTCTCTTGTTCCTGCCTGCCGCGCAGCGGTGGGGAGGGGAATCGCCGGAGGCGGTCGAGGGGCTTTGCGCGAGTCACGAGCAGCCCCTCCACCACTCGCTTCGCGAGCGGTCCCCCTCCCCATCGCCTTCGGCGACAGCGAGGATTTATCGCCGCCGCCCTCACTCTCGCCCTTGCGGCCTGCTCGTCGCCGACTCCGGAGCAATCGTACGAGACCGGGGTCACGGCCTATCGCGACGGGCGAATGCGCGAGGCGCGCATCGCGTTCATGAACGTGCTTCAGGCCGATCCCGATAACGTCCCCGCGCGCCTGATGCAGGCGAGGCTGTTCCTCGACCGCGGCGACGGAGTGGCCGCCGAGGCGGAGCTGACACGAGCCCGCCAGAACGGCGCGGGGCCGGCGGATATCAGACACCTTATGGCTCATGCCCGCTTGCTCCAGGGCGATGCGCGCGGGGCGCTCGAGCTCGCCGCCCAGGCGCCCCCCGAACACGCCGCTTACGCCGCGCGGGTGACCGGCCTCGCCCAGCTCGCCGCGGGTGACCAGCTCGCCGCCGTCCAGGCGTTCGATCGCGCCGTCGCCGCCGACCCCCGCGACAGCGCAGTCTGGCTCGACGTCGCACGTTTCCGCCGCTCGATCGGGGACCTCGGTCCGGCCCTCGTCGCCACTGACCGCGCGGTCGCCGCGAATCCGCGCGATTCCAACGCCCTGCTGATGCGCGGGGAGCTCACTCGCACCCAATATGGCCTTGCGGCCGCGATCCCCTGGTTTGACCGCGCGCTGGAGGTCGATCCCGGTAATCTCGCGGCCCTTCTCGAACGGGCGAGCACCAACGGCGACCTCGGCCGGATGACCGCGATGGTCGAGGACAGCCGGGCCGCGCTCGCCCTCGCCCCCGACCATCCCCTCCCCTATTTGCTCCAGGCGACGCTCGCCGCCCGGGCGCGCATGTATCCGCTCGCGCGCACCCTCTATGCGCGCACCCGCGGCGCCTACGACCGGATGCCGGCGGGAATGATGCTGAGCGCCGTGCTCGCTTACCAGGCCGAGGATTATGACGGCGCCGCCCAGCGCCTCTCGCTCCTTACGGAGCTTCAGCCCGGCAACCTCAAGGCCCGCCGCCTCCTTGCCGCCGCCCGGCTCAACCTGGACGACCCGGCCGGAGCGATCGCCGCCGCCCGGGTCATTGCCGAGCGTCCCGATGCGGACAGCTATACGCTGAGCCTCATGGCGACCGCGTTCGACCGTCAGGGCAACGGCGCCGCCGCCGCCCAGTATCGCTCCCGCGCCCAGCGTCCGCAGCAGGCATCCGCGCCCGCCTGGCTATGGTCCGACTCTTCGCATCCCGAAGTGCGGGCGGTCGGCCAGCTGCTCGTCGCCGGCAATCTCGACCAGGCCCTGCAGCGCGCCCGCGCGCTTCAGTCGTCGATGCCCGGAGCGGCCGAGGCCCACCTCCTGGTCGGTGACGTCATGGCGGCGCGCGGGGACCTGGGCGGCGCGGCCGAGGCCTATCGCCGCGCCGCCAACATCGCCTTCACCGAACCGACCGCGGTGAGGCTCATCCACGCGCTCGAAGCGTCCGGGCAGGGGCAGGCAGCCGATGGCGTGCTCCGGCTGTTCGCGTCGCAGAATCCGCGCAACCTCACGGCCCAGACGATGCTTGCACGCCGCGCCCTGCTGAGCGGCCAATGGGAAGAGGCGACCGCGCGCTACGAGCGGCTTCGCGAGCGGATCGGAAACAACGACGCCGCTTTGCTCAACAACCTCGCCTGGGCTTATGGCGGCGCGGGCGACGACGATCTGGCCTTCCTCTACGCCCGCCGCGCCTGGACTCTGGCGCCGGCCAATCCGGCGACCGCGGAGACCCTGGGCTGGACCCTGTTCCGCCGAGGCCAGGTCGCCGAAGGCCTGGCCTTGCTCAGCGCGGCAAAACGGGGCCGGCCGGAGTCGGTGCTTCTGATGCCGACCCAGGTCGCCGGCCGCTAGGAAGCCAGCGCCTCGGCCTGCTCGGCGAGCTCGAGCCAGCGCTCTTCCGCGGCATCGCGCTCGGCGCGGGCCTTCTCGATCGCCGCCATGAGCTGGGCGAAGCGCTTGGGGTCTCGGGTGTAGAGGTCGGGATCGGCGAGGATGTCCTCGTCGCGCGCGATCTCGGCCTCGAGCTGGTCGATCCTTGCCGGAAGCAGATCGAAGTCGCGCCGGTCCTTGTAGCTGAGCTTGGTCTGCCGGCCCGCCGGCTTCACCTCTGCCTTGGCCGGCGCGGCGACCTTGGGATTGTGCGCGTGAGGGCGGCGCTTGCGCTCCCAGTCCTCATAGCCGCCGGCGACGATGTCGACCTTGCCCGAGCCGTCCAGACCGAGAGTCACCGTCACCGTCTTGTCGAGAAAGTCGCGGTCGTGGCTGACGATGAGGACTGTGCCCTCATATTCGGCGATCACCTCCTGCAGGAGGTCGAGGGTCTCGAGGTCGAGGTCGTTGGTCGGCTCGTCGAGCACGAGCAGGTTCGAGCGGCGGGCGAACTCGCGGGCGAGCAGGAGCCGCGACCGCTCTCCGCCCGACAGAGTGCCGACTTTGGCATCGATCAGGCTCGGCTCGAACAGGAACTCCTTGAGATAGCCCTGGACGTGCTTCCTGACCCCGCGCACGTCGATCCAGTCGCCGCCGTCGGCGAGGATGTCGCGGACCTGCTTGTTCGGATCGAGCAGCTTCCTCTGCTGGTCGATCATCACTCCGGTGAGGGTCTTGGCGCGGGTGACGGTGCCTTCGTCGGGCTCGATCTCGCCGGTCAGAAGCTTGAGCAAGGTCGTCTTGCCGGTCCCGTTCGCCCCGACCACGCCGATTCGGTCGCCCCGGGTCACGCGCAGGGTGAAGTCGTTGATGATCACTCGGTCGCCGAAACGCTTGGTGACCTTGTCAGCGTCGATCACCACCTTGGTCTTCACGTCGTCGTTCTGGAGGCCGATCTTGGCGACTCCCGCGGGACCGAGCATCGCCGCCCGCTGAGCGCGCATCTCCATCAGCTTGGCCTTGCGGCCCTCGTTTCGCTTGCGCCGCGCCGTCACCCCGCGAAGCAGCCAATGCTCCTCGATTCGAAGCTTGGCGTCGAGCCGCTCGGCGTTGCGCGCTTCCTCGGCGAAGACCTGCTCGGTCCAGGCATCGAAGCCGCCGAAGCCGATCTCGTTGCGCCGGATCGAGCCGCGATCGAGCCACAAGGTCGAGCGCGTGAGCCGAGTGAGGAAGGTTCGGTCGTGGCTGATGACGATGAACGCGCCGGTATAGCGGCCGAGCCAGTCCTCGAGCCATTCGATCGCTGCGAGGTCGAGATGGTTGGTGGGCTCGTCGAGAAGGAGCACGTCCGGCTCTTGGGCAAGCGCCCGAGCGATCGCGGCGCGGCGCCGCTCGCCTCCGGACGCGGTCGCCGCCGGACGTTCGAGGTCGATCCCGATCTGGCTCGCGATCGCCTCGACCTCGTGGGCGGGAAGGCCACCGGCAGTGGCGAAATCGCGCAGGGTGTCGAAGGCCGTGACGTCCGGGTCCTGCTCCAGAAGCACGACCTTCACGCCCGGCTGGATCGTCCGCCGCCCTTCGTCGGTCTCGATCGTCCCGGCGATGCATTTCAGAAGGGTGGTCTTGCCGGCGCCGTTTCGGCCGATCAGAGCGAGCCGGTCGCGTGAGCCGATGAACAGGTCGAGGCCCCGGAACAGCCAGCCGGAGCCCTGGACGAGGCCGAGATTTTCGTAAGCGAGAACAGGTGCGGACATGGAGCCGCGATGTAGGGACGCCCTGCGCCCAAGTCATCCCAGCAGTGAGGCGAGTTCCGCGATTCGATCCGGAGCGAAGACCCGGACGCCGTTGCGCTCCAGAAGGGCGGCGGTGATCCCCATCCCCGATCTCCGCGTGCCTGAGAAGCTTCCGTCAAAGACGAACGAACTGCCGCAGGATGGACTTCCTTCGGTGAGCAAAGCGAAGCGGCAGCCCTCCGCCTGTGCAAGCGCGAGCGCTGTTTGCGCGCCCTTCTCGAACGGTGCCGACACGTCGGCGCCGGTCATATCGACGACCCGTCCGTCCGGTTGAATCTCAGCGGGGGCGCGAGGCACTGGAAGGCCGCCGGCGATTTCGGGACAGATGACGACCAGCCGCCCCTGCCCGGCCCAGCGCTCCAGAAGGCCGGAGCCCAGCTTCTTGTCGCGGCCGTCATAGCGGACCGGGTTGCCGAGGAGACAGGCGGACACCAGCAGCTTGTCTGTCATCTGTCCGCACTGCTCCGTCGACCGCTCTGCTCTATGCGTCTCCGGATTCAGCTACTCAAGACCGGTGCCCAAGGGCAATTTCCATCGCGGCCATGCGGGTTTGCAACCATCCGAGCTCAGCGGAACAGTGCCATCCCGGTGGAAGCGCGTTCCAGCAATTGACGCCGCCGGGCCAGGCTGGTTGCTGACGGGGGCCGGTTCGGTACGGCCTGTGCCGGCCCCCTTGCCCCGGAAATCATTGCAAGTGTCGTCTCCCGCGTCTTCCGGTCATCGTCGAAGTCGCCATGATGGGCGGCATCCGATTCCGCGGCTGCTGGCGCTATGAACCAGCGTTGCTTCTTGCCGTCCCAGTCGCTCTGCTTGAAGGCCTTACGGACGTCCTTCTCGAGGCCCAGCACGGGCGTGCCCGACTGGATGAAGGGGATTCGCGGGCGTTTTTCGAAGGAGTGGCTGACCAGATAGAGCAGCGACTTGTGGTAGATGTTCGCGCAATGGTCGTCCTGCTCGGTTCGGTCATCGAGGGTGAACAACCGGAAGGCTCGGATCCGACCATCCTTGATGCGCGGTTCGTAGATCTGCTTGTACAAGTCGATCGTGCAAGCCGGCGCCCACAAGGTGAGACTGTGGATCGGCACTCCCGCATCGCTGAGGTATTTTGCCAGATGCGCCTGGAAGATCGCTCCTGCGCTGTGGCCCACCAGGTGAATCTCTTGGATCGCACCAGTGGCGTGTTGGGCGACAAGCAGGTCGGCGGTCAGCCGCGCAGCGCCGTTCTTGCCCTCCGTGGCGAGCCGCGCATTCTCCTTCATCTCGTCCCACATCGCCTTGCCGCCCAGCAGGCGAGCGATCGGCTCGAGCGTGTCGTCGACCCGGTCGAGCATGAAGTCCTTCGCCTTGTCGAGAAGCCCCTCGTG
>JAEZHP010000117.1 GCA_023416515.1 Pseudomonadota bacterium
TCGAACAGCCCCTCCACCACTCGCTTCGCGAGCGGTCCCCCTCCCCATGAAGCTTCGCTTCACAGGGAGGATTTTTAGCAGCGCGCCGCGACCGCTTCCTCGGGAAAGTCGCTGAATACGGCGTCGACGCCGAGATCGTAGAATAAGCGATACTCCGCGGCTGCGTCCCCGTGCGCGCGCAGGTCCTCGCCTTGGCGCAACTCCGCGGGCAGGAAGAAATTCTCGCTTCGGAAGGTCCAGGGGAAGACGAGCAGGCCGGCGGCGTGGGCGTCCTGGACCAGGCTGGTCGGCGCCAGGCTCGCAGCGTCGGTGCCGCGCGGGACGATGAGCGCCTTGGCCGGGCCAACCGCGTCGGCATAACGCGCGATGTCGCTAAGGCCAGCCGGGGTCACCATCTCCGAATAGCCGATTGGCGCTCCGTCCGGAGGGCCGCCGGTCTCGGCGAGAAGCTGGACGAGGCGCACCTCAGTCTGCCCGCGAAGCCGGTGCAGGATCCCGGGCTCGAAACATTCGATGAAGAAGGGATCTCCGCGGCCGAGGCCGGCGATCAACGGTAGCAGCGCCCTATCGATTGGAAGGCCGATACCGTCGAAATAAGCGGCGTGCTTGAGCTCGGCGACGATTCCGATCGGCCGGCCTCGGGCGCTGCTCTCGTCGCGGACGAGGGCGATGATCTCCTCGAGCGTGACAAGGCCGAACCGGCCGTCGAATGCTGCGCTCGCCGGACGCAGCTGGGGCAGACGCTCGCGGGCGCGCAAGGTGCGCAGCTCGGCGAGCGTGAAGTCCTCGGTGAACCAGCCGGTGAGTAAGCGGCCGTCCACGGTCTTGGTGGCGTGGCGGTCGGCGAACTCCGCCCGATCCGCAACATCGGTGGTGCCCGAAATCTCATTCTCGTGGCGCGCGACCAGAACGCCGTCGCGGGTCATCACGAGGTCCGGCTCAATGAAATCGGCACCCTGCTCGATGCCGAGCCGATAGGCTTCCAGCGTATGCTCCGGCCTCAGGCCGCTCGCCCCGCGATGCGCGATGACGGCGGGGCGGATCATGTCGACCTACAGCGCCCCATGGTCGATCGGCCCCGCCTTCGCGAGCCGCTTCGAACGGTCGGGCATCGGATATTTGAGACCGGTGGCGCAGTTGAACAGGACGACCCGGTCGTCGCGCGAGATCAGGCCCTGCTCCAGTGCCTGGGCCGCCGCGGCCAAGGTGGCGCCCCCTTCCGGGCATAACAGCAGCCCGTCGCGCCGAGCCGCCTCGTCCACCGCCGCGAGGATCGCCTCGTCCGGCACCGCGATGGCGAAGCCGCCGCTCTCGCGAACTGCGCGAAGGATGAGGAAGTCGCCGACCGCCTTGGGTACCCGGATTCCGGCGGCCACCGTGTGGGCGTCCTGCCAGCGCTCGGCATGCTCCTCGCCCTCCTGCCACGCCTTCACCATCGGCGCGCAGCCTTCCGCCTGCACCGCGACCATTCGCGGCCGCTCCGGGCCGATCAGCCCGATCGCCTCCAGCTCCGCGAACGCCTTCCACATGCCGATCAGGCCGGTGCCGCCGCCGGTCGGATAGAAGATCACGTCCGGAACCTGCCAGCCGAGCTGTTCGAGGAGCTCCAGGCCCATCGTCTTCTTGCCCTCGATCCGATAGGGCTCCTTGAGCGTCGACAGGTCGAACCAATGGCCCTGCTTCGCTCCTTCCGCGACGATGGCGCCGCATTCGTCGATCAGGCCGTCGACTCGATAGACCCGTGCACCCTGAGCGGCGATCTCGCGAACGTTGATCTCCGGAGTGTCGTCCGGGCACAGCACGATCGTCTCAATTCCGGCGCGGCTTGCATAAGCGGCGAGCGCTGCTCCGGCATTGCCGTTGGTCGGCATCGCGATCTTCGGAACACCCAGCTCCTTCGCCATCGACACCGCCATGGCGAGGCCGCGCGCCTTGAACGAGCCGGTCGGAAGGCGGCCCTCGTCCTTGACCAGCAGCTCGCGCAAATCAAGGCGGGCGCCGACCGTGGGAAGGCTGACGATCGGGGTCGCGGCCTCGCCGAGGCTGACCACATCCTCGGCCCGGCGCACCGGCAGGATCTCGCGCCACCGCCACATGTCGTTCGGCCGGCTCGCCAGCGCCTCGCGGGTAAGCGCTCCCGTCACCCTTTCCAGGTCGTAGCGGACCAGCAACGGCCGGCCCGCGCTCGAAAGCCCGTGAAGCTCATCCGCCTCGTAACGCTCGCCGGTCATCGAACATTCGAGATGCGTGACGAAAGTCGGCCGCTCGGCGGTGACATTGTCGTTCCAGTTCATGAATTCGGTTCCGTTCGGGGCGCCGCGGCGCGCTGGAGGCGGTCGTTGATGGCAGCGCCGAGGCCTTCGCGGGGAATCGAGGCAACGGCGATCCGCGACGCTGGCTGGCGGTCGGCGTCGTGGAGCAGGTCGAACAAGGCCGCTGCCGCTTCGACGAGGTCGCCGCTTGTGCTGAGGCTGACATCCCCGGTCACGGCGCCGAAGCCGATCAGCCATTCGTCGGGCTGGGCCTCGGTGGCGTCGAGGCGAAGCGACTTGGCCGGCGCATAATGGCTGGCGAGCTGCCCCGGCGCCACGATGCGGTCCGGGGCCGGGCCGGCAACGGCGCCGAGCTCCTCCGCCGTAATCGGTCCCGGACGGAGCAGCCGGACGTCGCCGCCAGCCACAGCCACGATGGTCGATTCGAGGCCATGAGCGGTCGCGCCGCCGTCGAGAATCAGCGGGATCCGTCCGCCGAGGCTGTCCAGCACATGCTCGGCCCGGGTCGGGCTGATCCGCCCGCTTGCATTCGCGGAGGGGGCCGCGAGCGGTCGCCCGCTCGCTGCGATCAGCGCCTGCATCCCCGGATGCGCCGAGGCTCGAAGAGCGATGGTCGGCAGGCCGGCAGTGACGAGCGAGGCGATCCCAGCCTCCTCGCGAAGCGGCAGGACGAGGGTCAGGGGCCCGGGCCAATATTTCTCGGCGAGCGCCCGCGCGGGGGCGTCGAGGCGGGCAACCCGCTCGGCCTGCTCCAGCCCGGCGACATGCACGATCAGCGGGTTGAAGCTCGGCCGTCCCTTGGCCGCGTAGATCCGCGCCACCGCCTCGCCAGAGGTCGCGTCGGCGGCGAGTCCGTAGACCGTCTCTGTCGGCACCGCGACCGGCTGGCCTTCTCGGATCAGCCGCGCAGCCTCGGCGATGCCGGGTTCGTCGGCTGGAACGACCCGAGTCACCGGCCGTCACCCCGAACTTGTTTCAGGGCCCGTCGCCGTGCCATGCACCGGCTTTCCGTGAACGCATCCATGTCTGCGCCCTGCCCGGCAATGGATGCTGAAACAAGTTCAGCATGACGGATTGCCGATGACCTACACCGCCCCGATCGAGGAACAGAAGTTCGTGCTCCGCCACGTCGTGGGGATCGAGCGGCTCGCGCAAGCCGGCTTCGACGTCTCCCAAGACATGGTCGATGCGATCGTCGAGGGCGTCGGCGACTTCGCGGCGGGCGAGTTCGCGCCGCTCAACCGTATCGGCGACGCGGTCGGGGCGCGCTGGTCGGCGGACGGTGTCACCATGCCCGAGGGGTTCCGAGCCGCCTACCAAGCCTATGTCGAGGGCGGCTGGGGCACGATCTCCGCGCCCGCAGCGTTCGGCGGGCAGGACCAGCCGCAGGTTCTAGCGGCGGTGGTTCTCGAGAATCTCGGCGCCGCCAACATGGCCTTCTCGCTTTGCCCGATGCTGAGCGCGGGAGCGATCGAGGCGCTGAAGCACCACGGCACGCCGGAGCAGCAAGAGAAGTGGCTTCCCAAGCTCGTCACCGGCGAGTGGACCGGCACGATGAACCTCACCGAGCCTCAGGCAGGCTCGGACGTCGGCGCTCTCAAGACCCGCGCCGAGCCGGTCGGCGACGGCACCTACAGGATCAAGGGCCAGAAGATCTTCATCACCTTCGGCGACCACGACCTCACCGACAATATCGTCCACCTGGTCCTCGCCCGCCTTCCCGACGCGCCCGCCGGGACCCGCGGAATCTCTTTGTTCATTGTCCCCAAGCTGCGCTCCGACGGCACGCCCAACGACGCGCGCTGCGTGTCGATCGAGCACAAGCTTGGGATCCACGCCTCGCCGACCTGCGTCATGGCCTATGGCGACAATGACGAGTGCATCGGCGAGCTGATCGGCGGCGAGAATGGCGGAATGCGCGCCATGTTCACGATGATGAACAATGCGCGACTCAATGTCGGCCTTCAGGGCGTGTCGATCGCCGAACGGGCGACCCAGGCCGCGGTCGCCTACGCCAAAGATCGAATCCAGTCCGCACGCGCGGGCGCTCCGGGCCGCGAACCGGTCCCGATCATTCAGCACCCCGACGTCCGCCGAATGCTGCTCCGAATGAAGGCGCTCACGCAAGGCGCCCGGGCGCTGGCCTATTACGCCAACGCGCAGGCCGACCTCGCCAGCCGAGGCGACGCCGCAGCCAAGGCGCGAGTCGACCTGCTGACCCCGCTGGTGAAGGTCTGGGGCACCGATGTCGGCTGCGAGGTCGCGAGCCTCGGGTTGCAGGTCCATGGCGGCATGGGCTTCGTCGAGGAAACCGGAGCCGCCCAGCATTATCGCGATATCCGGATCGCGCCGATCTACGAGGGCACCAACGGCATCCAGGCGGCGGACCTCGTCGGCCGCAAGCTCGGCCTCGAGGGCGGCGAGACCCTGGCGCGGCTTCTCGCGGAGGTGCGCGAGGGTTCGGGAAACACGGCCATCGCGCCGCTTGCCGACGCCGTCGAGGACGTCGCGGCCTGGATGACGAGCGAGGACAGGAGCGTCGACGACCGGTTGGCGGGGTCCTACCCGCTACTCACCATGGCTGCGGTCATGGTCGCCGGCTGGCTGATGAAGAAGCAAGGCGAGGCCGCTGCGCGAATGCTCGCGGCCGGAGAGGGCGACCCCGCCTTCCTTCGGATGAAGGTCGCGGCCTCCGAATATTTCAACCGGGTCGTGGTCGCCGAAGCGCTGGGGCTGAAGGCGTCGGCCCTCAACGGCGCCGCCATTCTCTATGAATTGCCTGAGGAAGCCTTCGCCGCCGCCTAGCCTTCGTAGGCTTCGTCGTCGTCAGCTTCGCGGTCCGGGATCGCCGGCGGGCGGCGATAGAGCCAGCCGAACAGGAAAGCCGTGATCGCCAGCAGGCCGTGAAGCAGCAGGTTGTTGCCGTAGAGCGGGGCGAGCCCGAACAAGGTGTCGAGCCCCGGAATCATCCCGAACAGGGTGAGCAGGAAGCCCGCGAACGTGATTTGGCGGGCATAGGTAAGCGCGCCGTTGAGGCTACGGCCCGAGATGAGGCCCCAGACGCCCAAGGCGAGATGGATGATGTTGAGCAGCGGGCTGACGCCGAACAGGCCGAACAGCTGCGGATGATCGACACCCGTCGCGATTCGCAGCGGATCGGTCTCGAGGGTGACGATCGGCTCCGGCGCGAAGCCGGCGACACCGATGACGACGAGGATGGCGCCGGCGGTCCAGGCGAAGGGGCGTGGTTGCATCGCCGTCCTTCATGCCCGCCGCAGGCCCTTGTGTCACCCCGCCAGGTCAGGCGGCGTCGTTGATCCTCGCCCTGCCGGCCTCGGCAAGCCACGACTCGAGCTGGTCGGCGGGCATGGCGCGGGCGTAAAGATGGCCCTGGAGCCCGTCGCAACCGGCTTCGAGAGCGATCTGCTCCTCCGCCTCGCACGACACCCCTTCCGCGATGACTTCCATGTTCATCGCGTGGCCCAGGGTCACGGCGGCTCGGATGAGCGCAATGCTCTGATCGCGCGCGGCGAGGTCGACGAAGCTGTGGTCGAGCTTGACCTTGTCGACCGGGAAGCGGCGAAGGCAGGACAAAGACGAATAGCCGGTGCCGAAATCGTCGAGGCAGATCCGGAAGCCCGCCTCCCGCAGAGCCTGCAGCGCAGGTTCGCACAAGGGGCCATGGTCGATGAACAGCTGTTCGGTGACCTCCAGCTCGAGCTGGTTGCAGGGCACGCCTTCGCCCTCGACGATCTTGCGCAGGACTTCGGGGAAATCGATCGTCCGGAACTGGACCGGCGACAGGTTGATCGACACCGAAAGATCCGGGAAGCGCCGCGCCAGCGCGCAGGCCTGGCTGACGAGGTTGTAGCCTAGCTCCCCGATCAGGCCGCATTCCTCGGCAACGGGCACGATCTCGGCCGGAGCGATCGGGCCGACGACGGCCTGGTCCCAACGCATCAACCCCTCGACGCTCGCGACCTTGCCGTCCGCGCCGATCACCGGCTGGAAGTGAAGCTCCGGTCCCGCCCCCGCTGCGAGCTCGGCGCGAAGGATCCTCTCGATCTGGTCGCGGCGCTGGACGTCGGCGTCCATCGCCTCGGTGAAGATTCGGAAGCAATCGCGGCCCGCGGCCTTGGCTCGGTACATGGTGATGTCGGCCCGGCGCAAAAGGTCGGTCGCGGTGATGACATCGGGACCGGCGAAGACCGCGCCGATGCTGACCCCGACCCGCGCTTCGCGGTCGCCGAGGCGGTAAGGTTCCCCCACGGTCTCGATGATTCGCTCGCACAGGGAGCGGACGTCGGCCTCGCCGCGCGGTCGTGCCTGGATGATCGCGAACTCGTCGCCGCCGATTCGAGCCACCGTGTCGCTGTCGCGAAGGAGCGCGCGAAGACGCTCGGCGACCATTCGCACCATGTCGTCTCCGGCGGTGTGGCCGAGCGTGTCGTTGACCTGCTTGAACCGGTCGAGGTCGAGGATGAGAAGAGCGAGCTGCTCACCATTTCGGCGGTAGCGGCACAGGGCCTGGGCCAGCCGGTCCTCGAGCAAGGCGCGGTTGGCGAGGCCGGTGAGCTGATCGTGAAGGGCCTGGTGCTGAGCCTCCGCCTCTCGCCGCTCCAGCTCGGCGCCCATCTCGACGATCGACCTGAACAGGAACGACATCACCAGGATGACGGCAACGGTGGAGGTCAACGCGATCGGCCAGATCGCGCTGAACAGATGCCCGTCCTGGCTTGCCCGGTTCGCGAGCAGCACCATGGCAAAGTTGGTCAGCACGAGGGTCGCGACAGCCGCCGAAACGATCGGCGGCCCGACCCGGCGAGAAAACCCCACCTCGGTCTCCGAATGAAATTCCGCGGTTCATTACGGCGGCGACCGTTAAGAAAGTGTCGGCGCGGCCGTTCTCTACCGGCCCAGCCGCTGGATCAGCGCCTGCGCCGCTGCCGGATTGCGGACCTTGGCGCCCGAAATGAAGAAGACGAACACGTCGCGCTTGCCGCCCTCGGACCATCCCCGCGCGAGATCGGCGATCCGGTCGAGCTCGACCTCCGGATAGCCGAGCGGCTCGTCCTCGCTGGCCTTCATCAGCCGGGCATAAGTGAAGTCCGCGGTCTGCTCCGCAAAGGTCGGCTTCCCCTCGCCCTCCGCATAGCAGATCGCGACCCCCGCCTCCCGAGCAAGAGCGGCGAATCGCGGGTCGCCAAAGCTTTCATGCCGCGCCTCGACGACGTGGCGAAGGGTCACTCCGTCCTGCACCCGTGGGAGAAGCTTGAGGAAACCGGCGATGTCGTCGGCGTCGAACTTCTTGGTGTCCGCGAACTGCCACAGGATCGGGCCCAATTTGTCGCCGAGCTCGCTCACGCCCTGAGAGCAGAACCGCCCGATCGCCTCCCCGCCCTCGGCCAGGATCTTGCGGTTGGTGCAGAAGCGCGAACCCTTGATCGCGAACTTGAAACCGTCCGGCACGGTGTCGCGCCACCCGGCGAAAAGCTCCGGCCTCTGAAGCTTGTAGAAGGTCGCGTTGATCTCGATCGCGGTCAGCTGCCGAGACGCGAAGTGGAGCTGCTTCGCCTTGGCGAGACCCTGCGGATAGAAAGTGCCGCGCCAGGGATCGAAGTCCCAACCACCGATGCCGACATGGATTGCCATGAGCGGACCCTAACGGCCGCGCAGGGAACCGTCCACGAACGCGGCAAGTTGCTGGACGAAACCGGCTGGCGGCGAGTCCGGCCCATCGCTAGAGGCGCGGCATGACGACGCGTACCGAGACAGCCCGGGTCGATCCGCCGATCGAGAGCCGTGACGACCTGATCGCCACCTTCGCCAGCGGCGAGAAGCCGAAGGACGCGTGGCGGATCGGTACCGAGCACGAAAAGTTCGTCTATCGCACCGCCGACCACAGGGCGCCCTCCTATGACGAGCCGGGCGGGATCCGCGACCTGCTCAACGCGATGACGGAGTTCGGTTGGCAGCCGGTCGAGGAGAATGGCAACGTCATCGCGCTCGTCGGCGAGGACGGCGCGATCAGCCTCGAGCCCGCGGGTCAGCTCGAGCTGTCCGGTGCTCCGCGCGACAACCTGCACCAGACCTGCGCCGAGGCGGGCCGCCATTTGAAGCAGGCCAAGCAGGTCGGCGAGCGGCTCGGCCTCGGCTTCCTCGGGCTCGGCATGTGGCCAGACAAGGCCCGCTCCGACCTGCCGGTCATGCCCAAGGGCCGCTACAAGATCATGCTCAACTACATGCCCAAGGTCGGCAGCCTTGGCCTCGACATGATGCTTCGAACCTGCACCATCCAGGTCAATCTCGACTATGAGTCCGAGGCGGACATGGCTCAGAAATTCCGGGTCGGCCTGGCACTCCAGCCGCTCGCGACCGCCCTGTTCGCGAGCTCTCCCTTCACCGAAGGCAAGCCCAACGGCTTCCGCTCGTTCCGAAGCCACATCTGGTCGGACACCGATCCGGACCGCACCGGAATGCTGCCCTTCGTGTTCGAGGACGGCTTCGGCTACGAACGCTATCTCGACTATGCGCTCGATGTGCCGATGTACTTCGTCTATCGCGACGGCCGCTACATCGACGCCTCGGGCCAGTCGTTCCGCGACTTCCTGGACGGCCGGCTGGCGGCGCTTCCGGGCGAGCGGCCGCTGGTCTCCGACTTCACCGATCATCTCTCGACGCTGTTCCCCGAGGTCCGGCTGAAGAGCTTCCTCGAGATGCGCGGCGCCGACGGCGGGCCGTGGAGCCGGATCTGCGCCCTCCCCGCTCTATGGGTCGGCCTGCTCTATGACGGCGATGCGCTCGCCGCCGCCTGGGACGAGGTGAAGGACTGGTCGATCGAGGCGCGCC
>JAEZHP010000148.1 GCA_023416515.1 Pseudomonadota bacterium
CCGTCACGCAGCAGCCGCCGGGCCGCCTCGACGATCTCGTCCAGCCCGCCGTAGTTGAAGGCCACGTTGACCGTCAGCCGGGTGTTGTGCTGCGTCAGATCGACGGCATAGGTGACCCGCTCCTGGAGCGTCTGGGGCAACCCTTCCAACCGGCCGATGTGGCGCAGCCGCACGCCGTTGCGGTGCAGATCCTCAGTCTCCTGGTCGATCACGTCTGCGAGGATCTGGAAGAGACCGTTGACCTCCGGCTCCGGGCGCCGCCAGTTCTCAGTGGAGAACGCGTAGAGGGTCAGGATGTCGATGCCGAGCTCGACGCACCCCTCGATGATCGTGCGGATGTTCTCAGTACCGGCACGATGGCCCACCAGCCGGTCCTCACCGCGCGCCCGGGCCCAGCGGCCGTTGCCATCCATGATGATCGCGACGTGGCGCGGAACGCGCGGGTCGCGCGGCCCGGCGACGTCCGGCTGCGGCGTTCCCGCCGTCGCGGGCGGGGCGGCTGAAGCCGGGCCGGCGCTCACTTCTGGAGGATTTCTTTCTCTTTGGCGGCGACGACCTGGTCGATCTCCTTGACCGTATCGTCCGTCATCTTCTGGACTTCGGCGTCGAGACGCTTGTGGTCGTCCTCGCTGATTTCCTTCTTTTTCTCGTCGCTCTTCAGCGAGTCCATCCCGTCGCGGCGGACGTTGCGAACCGCGATCTTGGCTTTCTCGGCATATTGGTGGGCAAGCTTGACAAGCTCCTTGCGGCGCTCCTCGGTGAGGTCCGGGATCGGCAGGCGGATGTTCTGCCCGTCCGTGATCGGATTGATTCCGAGACCGGCATTGCGGATCGCCTTCTCGACCGGGGTGACGTTGGAACGGTCCCACACCTGCACCGACAGCATGCGCGGCTCGGGCGTCGACACTGTCGCGACCTGGTTGAGCGGCATGTTGGCGCCATAGACCTCGACCTGGATGGGATCGAGCAACGCGGTCGAGGCGCGGCCGGTGCGAAGGCCGCCCAGGTCGTGCTTCAGGGCCTCGACGGCGCCGTGCATCCGGCGCTGAACGTCGTCCTTGTCATAGGCCGGCATCTTGTCCTCCCTCATTCTTTTCGTTCTGGACGATCGTCGCCACCCCCGCACCGTCGAGGACCCGGGCGAGATTGCCCTGCTCACGGATGTTGAAGACGACGATCGGAATATTGTTGTCGCGGCACAGGGCCACGGCGCTGGCGTCCATCACCTTCAGATCCTCGCTGAGGACCTTGTTGTAAGTGACTGTATCGAAGCGCTTGGCATCCGCCACCTTCTTGGGATCGGCGCTGTAGATGCCGTCGACGCTGGTGCCCTTGAAGAGGGCATCGCAATTCATTTCGGCGGCGCGCAGCGCGGCGGCGGTGTCGGTTGTGAAATAGGGGTTTCCGGTGCCGGCGGCGAAGATCACCACCCTGCCCTTCTCCATATGCCGGACGGCGCGGCGGCGAATATAGGGTTCGGACACCGTCGCCATCGGGATTGCCGACTGGACCCTTGTGTCGACCCCGATCTTCTCGAGCGCGTTCTGAACAGCGAGCGCGTTCATCACGGTCGCGAGCATGCCCATATAATCGCCGGTCGCCCGGTCGAAGCCCTTAGCGGCCCCGGCGAGTCCGCGAAAGATGTTGCCGCCGCCGATGACGAGGCACAGCTCGTGGCCGGCCTCCTTGGCTTGGCGGATCTCTTCGGCGAGCCGCCCGACGGTCTCGGGCTCGATTCCGAACTGTCCGTCGCCCATCAGGGCCTCACCGGACAGCTTCAGAAGGATTCGGTTGAAGCGCGGGCGCGGCATAGGGTTTTCGGATCCGTTCGGCGTCTGCGGGCTGAGGTGGCGCACCTTAGTTAGGAGACGCCAACCTGCCAAGCATCTTGCCCCCGCCGTCTGGGCAGCGGGGGCGATGTCGTTTCAGGCGGCCTTGCCGACGCCCGAAGCGGCGGCGACTTCGGCCGCGAAGTCGTTCTCCTGCTTCTCGATGCCTTCGCCCAGCTGGAAGCGGACATAGGCATTGAGAGTCACCGGAGCGCCGAGCTCCTTGGCCTTGGCAGCGATCACGTCCTCGACCTTGGTCTTGTTGTCCATCACGAAGAGCTGCGACAGGAGCGCATTCTCCTTGCGGAACTTGGCGATGCCGCCTTCGACCATCTTGGCGACGATGTCGGCGGCCTTGCCGGACTCGTTGGCCTTTTCGGTCGCGATCGCGCGCTCGCGCTCGATCATCGCCGGATCGAGATCCTCGCCGCGAAGCGCCAGCGGGCTGGCCGCGGCGATGTGCATGGCGAGCTGCTTTCCGAGCGTCTCGAGCTCGGCCTGGTCGGCGCTGCTCTCGAGCGCGACGAGCACTCCGATCTTGCCGAGGCCCGGGGCCGCGGCGTTGTGGACGTAAGGCACGACCCGGCCTTCGCCGACCTGAAGCACGGCGGAGCGGCGAAGCGACTGGTTCTCGCCGATCGTGGCGATGTTGCTGGTCAGCTTCTCCTCGACCGTGCCGCCGCCGGGATAGGTCGCAGCAAGCAGGTTCTCGACCGTGCCGGCGCCCTGCAGGGCGAGCGAGGTGACGGTCCGCACGAAGTCCTGGAACTGATCGTTCTTGGCGACGAAGTCCGTCTCCGAGTTGACCTCGACGACGGCGCCGCGATTGCCCTCGACGGCGACTCCGATCAGGCCCTCGGCGGCAACGCGCCCGGACTTCTTGGCAGCGGCCGCAAGACCCTTGGCGCGCAGCCAGTCGACTGCGGCTTCCATGTCGCCATTGGTCTCGGCCAGCGCCTTCTTGCAGTCCATCATGCCCGCGCCGGTGCGCTCGCGCAGTTCCTTCACGGTCGCGGCGGTCACTTCAGCCATGTCTCATATCCTTCTAGCTCCCCTCCCGCATGCGGGAGGGGCTGGGGGTGGGGTGTTAGGAGTGGCGCGAACTCGCGGCTCAGCCCCACCCCTCGATCCCCTCCCGCATGCGGGAGGGGAGGAAAGTCAGGCGTCGGCCAGCGCGGCTTCGGCCGGCGGCTCGTCCATCGCTCCGACGTCCTGGCCGCGAGCGGCCGCTCCGCCCTGCTTGCCGGCGAGAACCGCATCGGCGATCGCGTCGGTGTAGAGGCGGATGGCGCGGCTGGCGTCGTCATTGCCCGGGACCGGGAACGCGATTCCGTTCGGCGACACGTTGGTGTCGAGGATGGCGACGACCGGGATGCCGAGAACGTTGGCTTCCTTGATCGCGAGCTCTTCCTTGTTGGCGTCGATCACGAAGATGACATCTGGAAGGCCGCCCATGTCGCGGATTCCACCGAGCGACAGCTCGAGCTTGTCGCGCTCGCGGGTGAGCTGCAGGACTTCCTTCTTGGTCAGGCCCGCGGTGTCGCCGGCGAGCTGCTCCTCGAGCGCCTTGAAGCGCTTGATCGAGCCCGAGATGGTCTTCCAGTTGGTCAGCATGCCGCCGAGCCAGCGGTGGTTGACGTAATGCTGGCCGCAGCGGCGGGCCGCCTCGGCGATCGGATCCTGCGCCTGGCGCTTGGTGCCGACGAACAGCACCTTGCCGCCGCCGGCGACGGTCGAGCGGACGAAGTCGAGAGCGCGGGCGAACAGGCCGACGGTCTGCGACAGGTCGATGATGTGGACGCCGTTGCGATCGCCGAAGATGTAAGGCTTCATCTTCGGGTTCCAGCGGTGGGTCTGGTGGCCGAAATGCGCTCCGGCCTCGAGCAATTGCTGCATCGTGACGTCGGTGGACGCCATAGGGTATCTCCTTCCGGTTCTGCCTCTGCGGTGCCTGTCACCCCGGACGAGTCCGGGGCACCGGTATGGTGGCTCCGCATGTGGGATGGGCGCGCACTTAGTCGCAGCCGTCGCGAAAATCAACGCCTTGATCTTACCTGACGAAGCGTCGGTCGCACCCGGCTCGCGCCCATCTGTTAACCATGATGGATCAAAGTGGCGGGCCAAGTGTTTCAGGCTGTGGACAAATCTGGGGATTGGCTGTGATGCAACTGTTAGCGATCCTGTTTTTCGCCGGCGTGTTGGGAGCATGCGTTGCTCTGCTGTGGTCGACCATCGACGAGCATAGGGCGCTGATCCTCGCCAACCTGCCGTGGAAGCCCCGCCACCCTGCGCCGATTATCCTGGCGATCCGCCGGGTGACCTACTGCGCCACGCCCTCGAGCAGTTCGGACACGCCGGTTCTGGCGAGGATAGTCTCGCCCGCGATGGTGCGCTGACCGAGCAGCACCTGGCTTCCGGTTCCGGCGGGCAGATAGACGTCGGTCCGGCTGCCGAAGCGGATGATCCCGACTCGCTGGCCCGCAACCACTTTCTCGCCTTCCTTCACCCAGCAGACGATCCGGCGTCCAACCAGGCCGGCGATCTGGGTGAAGGCGATTCGGGTGCCGTCGGTCCCCTCCACCAGGAGATGCTGCCGCTCGTTGTCCTCGCTGTTCTTGTCGAGCTCGGGATTCAGCGTCTTTCCAGCGACATAAGCGAGCCTCTTCACAGTCCCTTCGATCGGCGACCGGATGATGTGAGCGTCGAAGATGCTCATATAGATGGAAATCCGGACCACCGGCTCGGCTTCGAGAGCGCCGTCCTCGAGCAGTTCGCGCGGCGGCACGACGGTGGATATCATCGTCACAGTTCCGTCGGCCGGCGAGACGATGAGCCCCTTGCGCAGCGGCGTGGTCCGAACCGGATCGCGGAAGAAGGCAGCGATCCCGAGTCCGATGAAAGCGACGAACCAGCCCAACGTGTCCCAATCGATCACCCACCAGCAGAACAGCGCCAGGGCTGCCGCCGCGACGAGGAAACGGCGTCCATCGGGGTGGACCGGGGGGATCCGCCACTGGATGCTCGCTGGGGGCGGCGGGTCCGGCTTGTCGAGCGACGGCATAAGAAGAGGACCTTAGGAAGGGTTCTTCCCGCTTACAACAGCGTGTCGCGAGCGGTCTGCGGTTCGCGAATCTCGGGTTCAATCGACGGCAGGACGGTCCCCTCGCCCGCCCCCGCAAGCCGCGTGCGAAGTCGCAAATAGCTGCGGACGCTGAGTGGGATGCTGGCGAGGTAGCCAAGCGCGAGAAGCGCAAGCGTCGGCCAAGGCACGGCGACCAGGGCCGCGGCTATGGCGACGAGCACCACGACCGCCTCGAAACGCACCCTCTGGCGAAGGCGGAACTGCGGTCGGAAGGTCGCAAGGCTCGACACCATGAGAAGCGCGACGATGGTCGTCCACACCGCGACGAACAGCGGCAGCCGAAGCTCCGGAAGACCGCTCCAGAACCACAGATAGAGCGGCGTCAAAGCGAGCAGCGCCCCCGCCGGAGCGGGAACTCCGGTGAGATAGCCGTGCGGCCGGTGCGGCGGGTCAGTTCGGTCAATTCCGGCATTGAAGCGGGCGAGGCGAAGCGCGCAGAACAAGGCGAGAAGCAGGGCGACCAGCCAGCCGAAGCGGCCGATCCCGTTCAACGACCAGGTGTAGAGGATCAGCGCCGGCGCCACCCCGAAGGAGATGGCGTCGGCAAGGCTGTCGAGCTCGGCGCCGAAACGGGTCTCACCGCGCACGAGCCGAGCGATTCCCCCATCGATTCCGTCGAGGACCGCGGCGACCAGAACCAGCAGCACCGCCGCTTCCCAGTCCCCGAGCAGGGCCGCGCGAATCGCGGTGAGGCCCGAGCACAGGCCGAGCGCGGTTACCAGATTGGGAAGGATGGCCCTCAACGGGATCCCGCTGCGCCGGCGACGCGGCCGTATCACTGGGCCATCCCCGTCACCGCACCTTCGCCCGGGATGGCGAGCACGGTCTCGCCGGCGATGGTCCGCTGACCGAGCGCGACTCGCGGCGCATGACCTTCGGGCACGAACACGTCGACCCTGCTGCCGAAGCGGATGAGGCCGATTCGCTCGCCCGCAACGACGCGGTCGCCCGGCTTCACAAACGGAACGATGCGCCGGGCGACGAGGCCCGCAATCTGGGTGATGCCAACGCGCAATCCGTCCGGCTGCTCGAAGACGATATAATTGCGCTCATTCTCCTCGCTCGCCTTGTCGAGGTCCGCGTTGAGGAACTTGCCCGGCACATAGCTGACGTGGCGAACGACCCCGCCGACCGCGGCCCGATTGATGTGAACGTCGAACACGCTCATGAAAATCGAGATGCGCACAAGCGCCCCTTCGCCGAGCGCGTCCGCTCCGCGCAGTTGCGGCGGAAGCGGCACCCGCTCGATCATGGTGATGAGCCCGTCCGCGGGAGCGACGACCAGCCCCTCCCCTTGCGGAGTCATCCGGATCGGGTCGCGGAAAAAGGAGGCGATGGCGAGCGCGAGAAGAAGCAACGGCCAGACGATCAGCGGCCAGATGACGATCGGCGTGAAGAACAGGCAGATCGCGCAGATCACCGCGACGATCGCGATGAACTTGTAGGATTCGCGGTGAATGGCGGGAAAGCGCCACTTCACGTTCGTGGTTACAACGGGCGGCTTGTCGAGCGATGGCATGCCGCGCCTCTAGAGCGGTTTCCACTTGCGTGGAACCGCCCTTGTTCCTTCGCCTCGGCGGTTGCTGGCGGCGCCCCGAGTCCCATTCGCAGCATCCCCGAACAAGGCTCGCCGACAGCAGATGCTTGAATCGGCGCGAATTGACGAGCAGGAGGCTGCGGCAAACCACGATTCTGAAACGGGAACCACAATGGCTCACCCCTCAACCGGCGAGCGCCGCCGCACTGCTCGCCCGCCGTCGCCCTGGGGCATGTTCATCCGCGGCTTCATCAAGCGGCCGGTGATGGTCGGCGCCGTCGCCTATTCCACCCGCCGCCTGGTCGAGCATATGATCAGCCGCTGCGACTGGCCGAATTGCAAATTGTTCGTCGAATATGGCCCCGGAGTCGGCACCTTCTGCCGCCCGATCCTCGAGAAGCTTCCGGCTGACGGCATGCTGATCGCGATCGACACCAATCCCGACTTCATCGACTATCTGAAGCAGACCATCGACGACCCCCGTTTCGTCGCGGTTCTGGGCTCGGCCGCCGACGTCGAGCAGATCGTCCGCGACCATGGCCATGAAAAGGCGGACTATATCGTCTCCGGCCTTCCCTTCTCGACCCTTCCCAAGGGCGTCGGCCCGGCCATCGCCGCGGCCACGCACCGGATCCTTCGGTCGGGCGGCGCCTTCCTGGTCTATCAATATTCGCCCAAGGTGAAGCAGTTCCTCACCCCCCATTTCCAGCGCATCGACCACGACGTCGAATGGTGGAACATCCCGCCCGCCCAGCTCTACTGGGCCTGGAAGGACTGATCCCGCCCGGCGGTTGATCGGCGCGGGTCGTCACCCTAGACGAGCGCCAAACCTCTTCCATTGGAAAGCGAGCACATGGCCAAGATCAAAGTGAAGAATCCCGTCGTCGAGCTGGACGGGGACGAGATGACCCGGATCATCTGGCAGTGGATTCGCGAGCGGCTGATCCTGCCCTATCTCGATGTCGAGCTGCTCTACTTCGATCTCGGAGTCGAGAAGCGCGACGAGACCAACGACCAGATCACCATCGACGCCGCCAATGCGATCAGGCAGCACGGCGTCGGCGTGAAGTGCGCGACGATCACTCCGGACGAGGCGCGCGTCGAGGAATTCGGCCTCAAGAAGATGTGGAAGTCGCCCAACGGCACGATCCGCAACATCCTTGGCGGCACCATCTTCCGCGAGCCGATCGTCATCCAGAACGTGCCGCGGCTGATCCCGGGCTGGACCGATCCGATCGTCGTCGGTCGCCACGCCTATGGCGACCAGTATCGCGCGACCGACTTCAAAGTGCCGGGCCCGGGCAAGCTGATGATCAAGTTCGTCGGCGAGGACGGCCAGGAGATCGAGCACGAGGTGTTCGACTTCCCCAGCGCCGGAGTCGCGATGGGTATGTACAATCTCGACGATTCGATCCGCGATTTCGCCCGGGCGAGCTTCAACTACGGCCTCAACCGCGGCTGGCCGGTCTACCTGTCCACCAAGAACACCATCCTCAAGGCCTATGACGGTCGCTTCAAGGACCTGTTCCAGGAAGTGTTCGACACCGAGGGCTTCAAGGAGAAGTTCGCCGAGGCGAAGATCGTCTACGAGCACCGCCTGATCGACGACATGGTCGCCAGCGCGCTCAAGTGGAGCGGCAAGTTCGTCTGGGCCTGCAAGAATTACGACGGCGACGTCCAGTCGGACCAGGTCGCGCAGGGCTTCGGCTCACTTGGCCTGATGACCTCGATCCTGATGACTCCGGACGGCCAGACGGTCGAGGCCGAGGCTGCCCACGGCACCGTCACCCGTCACTATCGCATGCACCAGCAGGGCAAGGCGACGTCGACCAACCCGATCGCGTCGATCTTCGCCTGGACCGGCGGCCTCAAGTTCCGCGGCAAGATGGACGACACGCCCGAGGTCACCCGCTTCGCCGAGACCCTCGAGCGGGTCTGCATCGAGACCGTCGAGTCGGGCAAGATGACCAAGGACCTCGCCATCCTGATCGGCCCCGAGCAGAGCTGGATGACCACCGAGCAGTTCTTCGAGGCGATCCGGGTCAATCTCGAGTCGGAGATGGCGAAGGAAGCTCAGCCCGCCTGAGCCCCGCGTCGGGCGAACGAACGCGCTCGCGGCGGATTCCGAGGGCGATGAACCGGCCCGGGATCCGCCGCAGCAGCGCGAACCGGTTCAAGAGACGAACGATCAGCGGCGCCTTGGCGAGCGGCCGCTGGGCCGTCAGCAGGCGGCCGATGACCCGGTCCTGGGCGAGCTTCTGTGCGCCCTGGATTGCCCGCGTCGGGAACAGTCGGCGCTCCTGTACCTTGGCGAGCAGCGGATCGACGTCGCTTCCCTGCGCGAGCGGCGCGGCGAGAATGTTGGCCGCTGCGACCGCGTCCTGGATCGCCAGGTTGATCCCGATTCCGCCGATGGGCGACATGGCGTGGGCGGCGTCACCGATGGCGAGCAGGCCGGGGCGGTGCCAGCGGGTCAGACGGTCGAGCGCCACCGACAGCAGATGGACGTCATCGAAGGAGGCGATGCTGTCTGAGCGCAGGTTGAGCGCCGGCCACGCCTGCTCGACAACCTCGCGCACCGCCTCGATTCCCCTCGCGCGGATCGCGTCGGCGCCCCCTTTCGGGATGACCATGGCGACCTGCCAGTAATCGCCTCGATCGATCAGGACGACGATCCGCCCCGCCTCCGCCGATCCGCGAAGCGCATCGCCGCCGTCGTCGACCTTGGGCAGCCGGAACCAGAATACGTCCATCGGCACTGCGAGCGTCTCGACCGGAAGCAGCCCGAGCGAGCGTACCAGCGATGATCGCCCGTCGGCGGCGATCACCAGCCGAGCCCGGACGCTGTCGCCGCTGGCGAGGCGGACTCCGGTGATTCGGCCCCCGTCCTCGACGAAGCCTTCGATTGGAGCGTTCATCTCCAGCGTGAATCCGGGATAGATTTCCGCCTCGTCGCGCAGAAAATCGAGGAAGTCCCACTGCGGCATCATCGCGATGAAGGGCGCTGGAGTGCGCAGGTGAGACAGATCTCCGATCGTCCATTCGCGCCCTGCAATTCGAAGCCGCGCATTGTTGAGGCGGTTATGCGGCCGCTCGAGAAATCGATCGAGCAGCCCGAGCTGGTCCAGTATCTCCATCGTCGAGGGGTGGACGGTGTCGCCGCGGAAATCGCGGAGGAAGTCGCCGTGCTTCTCAAGCACCAGAGTGCGCACCCCGGCCCGGGCAAAGAGAAGCGCGGCCATCATCCCCGCCGGCCCGCCGCCCACGATGATCAGGTCGGTCTGCCGATCCGCCATGACCCAGTTAGGCGCTCGTTGCGGAGCCGATGCAAGCGCGTGCTGACAAGCCGCCTTCATCCTGCAAAAAAGCAATATGGCAGCAGACATCACGCATACTTTCGGAACTTCGGGCCTCAGCGACGCTCTCGTCATCCTCGGGGCGGCGGGCGTCGTGATCCCCGCCTTCGCCCGCTTTCGGGTCAGCCCCGTCATCGGCTTCATCCTGGTGGGCGCCTTGGTTGGGCCCGCGGGTCTCGGGGCCATGGCCGCCCAGTTTCCCTGGCTCAACTATGTCACGATCACCGATTCAGAAGCGATCGAGCCCTTCGCGGAGTTCGGAATCATCCTCCTGCTCTTCTCGATCGGGCTGGAGCTCTCCTTCCTCCGCTTATGGACGATGCGGAGGCTGGTCTTCGGGGTTGGAGCCACCGAATTGATCGGGTCGGCGGTCCTTATCGGGGCGGCCCTTTTCGTGGTCGGCTATGCCTGGACAGGCGCGGTTGCGCTCGGCCTCGCGCTGGCAATGTCCTCGACCGCGGTGGTTCTGCCGCTTGTGGGCACGTCGAGCGCGGTCGGCCGCTCGGCCCTGGCCATGCTGCTGTTCGAGGATCTGGCGCTCGTCCCGATCATCTTCGCCCTGGGCTTCCTCGGCCCATACGGGTCGGGGACGGACGTCAGCCAGCTGTTCAACATCGTCTGGAAGGGCGCCCTGGTCATCGTCGGCATCCTGGTGATCGGGCGATGGGTCCTTCCGCGCCTGTTTGCCCAGGCCGCGCGCGCCAAGAGCCCCGAGCTGTTCCTGTCGGCGAGCCTGATCGTCGCCATCGTCGCCAGCCTGATGACCGCCGCGGTCGGCCTCTCGCCCTACGCCGGCGCCTTGCTCGCCGGGATCCTCATCGCCGAGACCGAATATCATGGCGAGGTCGAGGTGATGACCGCGCCGTTCCGCGGCCTCGGCCTCGGCGTGTTCCTGATCACCGTGGGCATGAGCCTCGACATCATGCAGATCGCCGCGCGCTGGGAGCTTCTGCTGATCGCTTTGGTCGGCGTCATGCTCGTCAAGACGATCGTCACCGGCACTCTGCTGCGCATCTCCGGCGCCTCGAAGAGCGTCGCGGCCGAGGCGGGCGTGCTGATGGCCTCACCGTCCGAGACGACCTTGATCGTGCTCGGAGCGGCAGGGACCGCTGGACTGATCGCCGCCGACGTCGCCTCCTTCTGGCAAATCGTGACGGCGCTCGGTCTGACCCTGACCCCGTTGCTGGCCCGGGTCGGCCGAGACCTCGCGCGCCGGGCCAATCGTGCCGAGGAGAGAGAGGCAGGCGGCCCGGTGCCGAGCCGCGAGCAGCCTCGCGCCGTGATCATCGGCTTCGGCCGAGTCGGACGGCTCGTGGCCGACATGCTGAGCGTCCACGACAAGCCCTATGTCGCGATCGACTCCGACATCGACAACGTGACGCAAGCGATGAAGGACGGCTATCCGGTGATCTTCGGCGACGCCACTCGAAGCGAGTTCATCGACCGCCTCAATCTCGGCCATGCGAGCGCGCTCATCCTCACCATGGACGATCCCGTCCTGTCGATGCGGCTGGTGAAGAGGGTGCGATCCTGGGTCCCTGACCTCACCATCGTCGCCCGCGCCCGCGACGCCGCTCACGCAGCCGAACTCTACCGCGCCGGCGCCACCGACGCGGTACCCGAAACCCTCGAAAGCTCGCTCCAGCTCTCCGAGGCGGTTCTCGTCGACCTCGGAATGGCGATGGGCCCGGTGATCGCCTCGATCCACGAGAAGCGCGCCGAGATGCGCCAGCAGATCATGGAAATGGGCGAGATGGACCACGAGCCGGCGCTCCGCCGCCACCGGCTCGGTGACAGGCAGGAAGCGAAAGGAAACGCAGCGTGAGCATGAGCGTGAATCGGCGTGAGTTGCTGGTCGGGTCGGGAGCCGCCGCCCTGTGCCTGGCGCTTCCGGCGTGGGCACAGCAGGCGGGCAGCGCCGATGCCCGGCTCCATGCCTTGCTGATGGCTCAGTTCGAGGCGCAGCTTGCCCGCGATCCCACCCAGGCGACATCGCTCGGCATCGACAGTGGGGAGCGCTCCGCCCTCCGCTCGCGCTTCCCCGATTGGTCCCCGGCCGGGCGCGATGCGGCGCGGCGCGCGACACGCTCCGACCTTGCGGCCTTGCGTGCGCTCGGCCGCGCCGGGCTCAGCGAGACGGGTCAGCTCAATTACGACGCCGCGGAGTTTCAGCTCGCGCTCGAAGACCGGCTCGCCCACGATTTTCCCTATCACACGTCTGGTTTTGGCCACCGCGCCGGCCCCTATGCGGTGACCCAGCTCGGCGGCTTCTACACTGCGGTGCCAAACTTCATGGACACCCAGCATCCGATCAACGACCGCGCCGATGCCGATGCCTATATGGCGCGCCTCGACGAAGTGGCGGGGCTGATCGACGCCGACACCGACATCGTGCGAAGCAACGCAGGCAGAGGGGTCATCGCGCCGCGGTTCATCCTTGAGCGGGCGATCGCGCAGCTGACGTCGCTTCGCGAGGGTTCAGGACGGGACAAGACGCTGGTCCGCTCGATCGAGCGGCGCGCCTCGGAGAAAGGCCTCGGCGGCTATGGCGATCGCGCGCTCGCCGTCTGGGAAGGCCGCATCGTGCCCGCCCTCACCCGCCAGATCGACACGCTGACCGGGCTTCTGGCGCGTTCGACCCAGGATGCCGGGGTGCGCCGGCTGCCCGACGGCGAGGCCTATTACGCAACGACGCTGAAGCTGCACACGACCACGGACCTCAGCGCCGAGGAGATCCACCGCACCGGCCTGGATCAAGTCGCGGACCTCAAGGGCCGGATCGACACGCTGCTCTAAGTGCAGAATTATCGCCTGGGCAGCGTGCG
>JAEZHP010000179.1 GCA_023416515.1 Pseudomonadota bacterium
GTTCCAGGGCAAGCACCTGCATGAAGAATACGGACGAAAAGGCGCTCTACTTTGATTATCAAGCTTCGACGCCGGTCGATCCTGCCGTCATAGCGGCAATGGCCCCCTATTTCAGTGAAGTGTTCGGGAATCCTCATTCCGCTGAGCACTCGTTTGGCCACCGAGCCCACGATGCCGTGGAAATCGCGCGCGCTCAGGTCGCCGCTGCCATCGCTGCAGAGCCCGAGGACATCATCTTCACTTCCGGTGCGACAGAGGCAAACAACCTCGCGATCCTCGGGATTGCACGAAGTGAGCTGTTAGTCGACCGAGACACGATTCTCGTCTCAGCCATCGAGCATTCCTCGGTGCTCGAGGCCGCACGCCACAGCGGTTTGCGAGTAGTCAGCGTGAAGGTCACCCGCGACGGTTTTGTTGATCGTACTTACTTTGAGGCTCATCTGAGTGAACGAGTGAGGCTTGTGAGTTTCGGAGCGGCGAACAATGAGATTGGAGTGCTGCAGGACATTGAAGCGCTCGGATCCGCCGCACGCGAGTTCGGCGCCCTAGTGCACGTGGATGCAGCTCAAGCGCTTACAGCAATGAGCCTCAATTTGTCAGCGGTGCCCGTTGATTTCGCGAGCTTGTCATCGCACAAAGCATACGGCCCGAAGGGGATCGGAGCGCTCTATGCCGCGCCAGGTCGAGCACGCCTGTTGAAGCCCTTGATTTATGGTGGTGGACAAGAAAGCGGAATGCGCGCCGGTACGCTGCCCACTCCACTTTGCGTGGGATTCGGAGCGGCGTGCTCGATTCTGCGCAACATTGGCGCGGAGGAACGAGCCAGAATCGAAAACCTGCGCAACTACCTCTATTCGCGATTAAAAACATTGCAGCTCGAGGTCAACCTCGTGGGTCCGACAGCGATGCGCCACCCGGCGAATCTCAGCCTTGTACTGCCGGTGTCAGATGCGCGAGATGCACTTCAGTTGATGCAGTCACAACTTGCTTGCTCGACCGGATCGGCGTGCCATTCGGGTACCGAGCTACCTTCCCACGTGCTGTTGGCGACGGGGATGCCTGTGTCTAAAGCTCGACGAGTGCTACGTCTGGGACTTGGTCGCTTCACTACCGAGAGCGATTGTGATCGTGCTGCGGAGATTTTGGCTGCCGCGATCAGTCGCTGCAGCGCATAGCTCAGTGGGGCAAGTTCACCGTCACCGCGTGGCTAGGGCGAACCTCCCTCCTTTGATCTCGCCATCCGCTGCTCCGGAAAACAAAATCGAAATCGTGAAAGTTGCGAGTGCGACCATGCGCGAGTACGCGTGGCAATTGGGGCTTTCTTCTCATTTGGAAAGGAGCTTTGGGGTAGCTCGGAATCTGTTCCAAATCTGTGCCAAATCGTGTCTGTGTCAGCTGAGTGTAGGTACTCTTACCTGGCATTTCGTCGTGATAACATAGCTCAGGATCAATAGCTTAGATCAGGTGTAGATCTGTGCGGCTGGCATTCGGGACGTTTAGTTGCGAGTCCAAGTCCCGGTCGAGGCTTGCCGATCACATTTCTCGAGAGCGCGCAGTAGTGCAGAAGCAGACGTCAATGGGCACCTCGATCCGAAGTTCGGAGAACGCGACAACCGGCGCCACCCGACGTTCGCACTTGGGCCAATACGCAGATCGGCGAGCTCATCGGCTCAATCCCACCCGATCGCCCTCTTGATGCTGCTCACATACGCGGGTCCGGACTATCCGCGCAGATCCGAGCTGCGCTTTATCGTCCGGATACACACCTAAGGAAGCAGGAACTCGAGAGAGTTTCTCACCCGCCGATCCCCACCGGAGGCGCTCACAGCGGCTCAAGGCCACCTTAGACCCTGATCTCCATTTCCAGGAGACGCGCCCAACCCAGCGCATCGGGCGTTGCGCCCCCAACGGTCAGAAGAGGCCACCTCCTTGGCGATCTCATGCTCCACCGTCCACGAGCAACGACCCGACTCACGAGTCAACCGACCTCGCAGCATAAACACCGACACGGATTTTCCTAACTCATTCCTGACGCGCGTCTTCGTACTCTTCCCTTGGGGCGGCGTTGGCAGGCCGATCGGCAATCGGCTCGGCAAACATGAAGAAGCAGGAACGCGCCATGGACCCGATAGATCTGGCTGAGTCCTTCATCGAGCACTCGGAAGCCGAAACCCGCATCGAGCAATTGAGCATTCGCTTCCAGCACGGCCTCGTAGATCTAGGCTTTCGATACTTCGCCTGCTCGTCGCACGTCGATCCCCTGGATCCGCGGCAGGGCATCACGTTTCTGAACTACCCGCGCGAATGGGTCGAGTGGTACAGCGAGAAACAGCTGCACTTGATCGACCCCGTCTTCAAACGCGCTGACCGTACGCGACGATCCTTCTACTGGGATGATCCGGCGTTCCTGAAATCGATGTCGCCTCGGCAGCGGAAGATGCAGGCCGCCGCAGAACAGTTCGGCGTTGCGCATGGGTTCACAGTGCCGATCCACAGCCCGATGAGC
>JAEZHP010000056.1 GCA_023416515.1 Pseudomonadota bacterium
AACCGCACTCGTCCCGGCTCGGGACGAACTGCTGATCTCGTGCGGTGAACCGTTCAAACCGCGCCCAAAAGAGGGATCCGTTCCGAAAATCGGGCGCTCGAGCGCCGATTCGGCGAATCTTTCGCGCGTCCCTTGCGCCGCCGCGCGCGATCTCTACACCCGTCGACGGGCCACGCCGTCCCAACGCGGCGCGCGCTCTCTGCGAGGAGAGTCCGATTGATCGACCGACCAGCGCGCAAACCCGCGCGCCCTTCCTTTTCCTCCGGCCCCTGCCCGAAGCCGCCCGGCTGGTCGCTCGACGCGATCGACAGGCGCGTGCTCGGCCGTTCGCACCGCTCGGTGCTGGGCAAGGCGCGCCTGGCCGAAGCGATCGAGCGCACGCACGCGCTGCTGCAGCTCCCCCCTGACTACCGGCTCGGCATAGTCCCCGCGTCGGACACCGGCGCGATGGAAGTGGCGATGTGGTCGCTGCTCGGCTCGCGCGCCGTGACGATGCTGGCCTGGGAGAGCTTCGGCGCCGGCTGGGTCAACGACGTGGCCAAACAGTTGAAGCTCGATGCGGACATCCGCACCGCCGAATACGGCGAGATCGCGGATCTTTCCGGCGTCGATCCGGCGAGCGACATCGTCTTCACCTGGAACGGGACGACGAGCGGCGTGCGGGTTCCCGACGCGGACTGGATCGCCGCCGACCGAACCGGCCTCGCCATCTGCGACGCGACCTCCGCAGCCTTCGCGCAGTACATCGACTGGTCGAAGATCGATGTCGGCACGTTCAGCTGGCAGAAGGCGCTGGGCGGGGAGGCGGCGCACGGGATGCTGGTGCTGTCGCCGCGCGCCGTCGAGCGGCTCGAAAGCGATGCCGCGCCACGCCCACTTCCAAAGATCTTTCGCCTGACCAAGAACGGGAAGCTGATCGACGGCATCTTCCGGGGCGAAACGATCAACACGCCGTCGATGCTCGCGGTCGAGGACTGGCTGCTGTGCCTCGACTGGGCCGAGAAGGCTGGCGGGCTCGATGCGCTGATCGCCCGCGCCGATGCGAACGCCGCCGCGCTCGACCGCTGGGTCCAACACTCCGGCTGGATCGAGCACCTCGCCGCCGATCCTGCCGTCCGCTCCAACACGTCGGTGTGCCTGCAATTCGCGGAGCGCTCCGACCCGGACTCGAACGCGAAACGCCAGAAAGCCATCGTCAAGCTGCTCGAGGCGGAGGAGGCCGCCTACGACGTCGGCGCCTATCGCGACGCTCCGCCGGGCCTTCGCATCTGGTGCGGGGCGACCGTCGATACCGCCGACGTCGAGGCGCTCGGGCCTTGGCTCGACTGGGCGTGGGAGCAGACGAAATGAGCGTCCGAGTCCTGATCTCCGACAAGATGGACCCGAAGGCCGCCGCGATCTTCCGCGACCGCGGAATCCATGTCGACGAGAAGCCCGGCCTCGCCCCCGACGAATTGAAGGCAATCATCGGCGGCTATGACGGCCTCGCAATCCGATCGGCGACGAAGGTCACGAAAGCGATCCTCGAAGCCGGCGACCGGCTCAAGGTCGTCGGGCGCGCAGGCATCGGCGTCGACAATGTCGACATCGCCGCGGCCACCGCGCGCGGCGTCGTCGTGATGAATACCCCGTTCGGCAATTCGATCACGACCGCCGAGCACGCGATCGCTTTGATGTTCGCCCTCGCGCGCCAGCTTCCGGAAGCCGACGCGTCGACCCAGGCGGGCAGGTGGGAGAAGAACCGCTTCATGGGCGTCGAGGTCACCGGCAAGACCCTCGGCCTCATCGGCGCCGGCAATATCGGCTCGATCGTCGCCAGCCGCGCCGTTGGCCTGCGCATGCGGGTCGTCGCCTACGACCCGTTTCTGACTCCCGAGCGCGCGCTCGAGCTCGGAATCGAGAAGGTCGATCTCGACGAGCTTCTTGCCCGCGCCGACTTCATCACGCTTCACACGCCGCTAACTGACCAGACCCGGAACATCCTGAGCCGCGAGAATCTCGGGAAGACCAAAGCTGGCGTGCGCATCGTCAATTGCGCGCGCGGCGGCCTCATCGACGAAGCCGCGCTCAAGGACGCGCTCGACAGCGGCCATGTCGCCGGCGCTGCCCTCGACGTGTTCGAAAGCGAACCGGCGACGGACTCGCCTTTGTTCGGCACCCCGGGCTTCATCTCGACTCCGCACCTGGGCGCGTCGACCAGCGAAGCGCAGGTCAATGTGGCGATCCAGGTCGCCGAGCAGATGAGCGACTTCCTGCTGCTCGGCGGAGTCAGCAATGCGATCAACATGCCGTCGCTCTCCGCCGAGGAAGCGCCGCGCCTCAGGCCCTATATGGCGCTCGCCGAAAAGCTGGGGCGGCTGGTCGGGCAGATCGTCGGCGAGGACGTTCGCTCGGTCGACGTCGAGGTCGAAGGCGCCGCCGCCGAGCTCAACATGAAGCCGATCACCGGCGGCGTCCTCGCCGGGCTGATGGGCACCTACAGCCAGTCGGTGAACATGGTGAACGCGCCGGTGCTGGCGCGCGAGCGCGGGCTCGACCTGCGCGAGATTCGCCACGACCGCGAAGGCGATTACCACACGCTCGTCGCCGTCACCGCCGGCACCGATGATGGGCCGAAACGGGTCGAAGGCACCCTGTTCGGCAACCGCGCGCCCCGCCTCGTGACGATCTTCGACATCCCGGTCGAAGCGGAGCTCGCCGGCCAGATGATCTACATCGTCAACACCGACGAGCCCGGGTTCATCGGCGCGCTCGGCACGACGCTCGGCGCGCACGCCGTCAACATCGCCACCTTCAACCTCGGCCGCCGCGCGGCGGGCGGCGAAGCGGTTGCCCTGGTCTCGGTCGACGACCCGATCACGCCCGAGCTTGCCGACGAGCTCCGCCGCCTTCCGGGAGTTCGCGAGGTCGTTCCGCTCAGCTTTTGACGCCGAAGTGCGGCTCACCTAGAGCCGCGCCGCGCTTGAAAGGGGTAAGCTTTTGGCCAACGTCACCGTCATCGGCGCCCAGTGGGGCGACGAAGGCAAGGGCAAGATCGTCGACTGGCTCGCGAGCCGCGCCGACATGGTCGTGCGCTTCCAGGGCGGCCATAACGCCGGCCATACCTTGGTCGTCGAGGGCACTACCTACAAGCTGTCGCTGCTTCCATCCGGCATCGTCACCGGCACGCCGTCGGTCATCGGCAACGGCGTGGTGCTCGACCCCTGGGCGCTAAAGGCCGAGGTCGAACGAATCCGCGACCAGGGAGTGAACGTCACGCCCGACGTGCTGATGGTCGCCGAGACCTGCCCGTTGATCCTGCCCATCCACCGCGACCTCGACGCGCTCCGCGAGGATGCGAGCGGAGCCGGCAAGATCGGAACGACCCGCCGCGGCATCGGCCCCGCCTATGAAGACAAGGTCGGCCGCCGGGCGATCCGCCTGTGCGACCTCGCCCATCTCGACGATCTCGATCCGATGCTCGACCGGCTGTGCGCGCACCACGACGCGCTCCGTGCCGGCTTCAATGAGCCGCCGGTCGACCGCGAGCGGCTGCGGCGGGACCTCGCCGAGATCGCCGAGTTCGTGTTGCCCTTCGCCCGGCCCGTCTGGCGCGATCTCGACAAGGCATTGCGGCGCGGCAAGCGTGTCCTTTTCGAAGGGGCGCAGGGCGTGCTGCTCGACGTCGACCACGGCACGTATCCGTTCGTCACTTCCTCGAACACGGTGGCCGGAACGGTCGCATCGGGAAGCGGCACCGGCCCGCACGCGGCCGGCTTCGTCCTCGGCATCACCAAGGCGTACACGACCCGAGTCGGTTCGGGCCCTTTCCCGACCGAGCAGGATAACGAGATCGGCCGCGAGATCGGGACTCGCGGCCGCGAGTTCGGAACCGTCACCGGCCGCCAGCGCCGCTGCGGATGGTTCGACGCGGTGCTCGTCCGCCAGGCGGTCGCCGTCGGCGGAGTCACCGGAATCGCGCTCACCAAGCTCGACGTGCTCGACACGCTCGAGACGGTAAAGGTCTGCACACGCTATCGGCTCGACGGCCAGGATCTCGATTACCTGCCGCCGCACCCACGCGACCAGGCACGGGTCGAGCCTGTCTACGAGGAGATCAAGGGCTGGCAGGCGTCGACCGAGGGCGCGCGCAGCTGGGCCGACTTGCCGGCGCGCGCGATCAAGTACGTGCGCCGCGTCGAGGAGTTGATCCGCTGCCCGGTGGCCCTGGTCTCGACCTCGCCCGAGCGCGACGACACTATCCTGGTGAGGGACCCGTTTGCGGGCTAGTGGCGCACCTCGAAGCCCGGCAGCCCCTCCGACTCTATTTCTTCAACCTCGACCCGCTCCACCACTGCCGACGGCGGGCCTTCATGCATCCGCTGGACCAGCGCCTTCACCGCGGCTTCGTCGCCTTCGAGATGGGCTTCGACCGAGCCGTCGGCGCAATTGCGAACCCAGCCGTTCACGCCGAGTTCGCGCGCCTGCTGCTGGGTCCAGGCGCGGAAAAACACGCCCTGCACCCGCCCCGTCACCCGGACGCGACGAGCGGGGTCAGCCACGGATCGAGTTCAACGCTTCTCGCGCGGCTTCCTCGAGCTGCTTCATCAGCGCCTTGTGCGGGAACGGGCCGTAGCTGATGCGCGCGACTCCCGCGCTCGCCCACTCGCTATTCGGCGGCGCGCCGGGGAAGGCGATCAGGTTGAGCGGCAAGGACACCTCGCGAACGACTCGCTCGGCTTGGCGCGGGTCCGCCAGCCGCGGAACGAAGAAGCCGCTAGCGCCGGAATCGGCGAAGGCGCGACCGCGCTCGATCACCTCGTCGACGAGCTTGTCGTCATGTGTCTGCCGCTTCAGGAACAGATCGGTGCGCGCATTGATGAAGAAGTCGTCGCCGACGGCCTGGCGGATCGCCTCGATGCGCCGGCATTGCAAGTCGAGCGGGTGGACGCCCTCTCCGCCGATTACCTGGTCCTCGAAATTGCAGCCGACCGCGCCGGTTGCCTTCAGCCTCGCGACATTGGCGCCGGCCTCCTGCGGATCGACCGCGTAGGCGCTTTCGAAATCCACGGTGACCGGAAGCTCGACCGCCGCGACCACGGGCTTCGCATTGTCGAGAACGAAGTCGAGCGGCACCTGCTGCCCGTCGCCGAAGCCCGACGCGTCGCCCCCCGGATGGCTCCCGGTCGCGATGGCCTTGGCTCCCGCAGCCGCGACCGCCTGCGCGCTTCCCGCGTCCCACACATTGTAGAGGATCACCGGGTCGCCGGGCACGTGCAGCGCCGCGAATGTGTCGAATTTCGAGGGCATCAGATGCGGTCCGGATAGATTGGCCGGATGTCGACAGGGATGTGCGTCATCTGGTCGATCACCGATTGCGCCTCGGGATCGATCACGCCCCATTTGTCGAGGAACGCCTTGGTCCCCGCATAATCACCATTGGCCTGCCGGCGGACGATCTCGCCGACCAGCGCGCCGATCGCTGCATCGATCTTCGCCTCATCGATGCGGAAGCGCTTCGCGCTCGCGTCCCAGACGATCCCGCCCTTGTCGCGAAGATAGCGGTACTGCATCGCCGCGCCCTTGCCGTGCGCCTCGTTGGTTCCGAACCGCATCGCCCGGAACAGCCCGGCGACATAGGTCGCGCGGATCTGCGGCCGCTCCGCCGCCGGAAGCACGCCGCGCTTCATCATGTAGAGCACGTTCCAGGCGCCCATCACGTCCGCCTTGGCTTCCTCGAATCCCGAGCCGATGTCCTTCAATTCCTTGTCGACCGTCGTCTTGCGCCCGTTAACGACGATGCTTCCCGGCCCCAAACTGTGCGACAGCTCGTGGAACAGCGTTTCGTTGAACATGTACGCCTTGGTCACATCCTTCGCCTGCCCAGGCACCAGCACCAGCTCGGCCATCGGCTTGAGGATCCGTTCGTACTTCGCGCCGAGCACGTTCTGCAGGATCACCTTCTTCGCGCCCTTGGCTTCGCGCACCCGCTCGTCGTTGGGAAGGTTGAACGCGATCGTCTGCACGCCGGGCACATTGTCGCCCCCGCCGTGGACCTGGTCGACGACCGAGATCGGCGATTCGAACCCGCGCTTGAAGTTCTTGTATCTCTCCTCGACCGGAAGGTTCGCCTCCATGTCGCGAAGCAGCGCCTTGTACTTGTCGAGCTTCGCCGACTCCGTCGGGTTGCGAAGCGTGACGAACGCCTCGAACGCGGTCTTCCGTCCGTAGAGCGTGTCGGTGTAGGTCTCGTACGGGCCGATCGCGACCTCGATCGGCGTGTCCTTGAGGTCCATCCAGGCGAGCTCGGACTCATAATAATCGTCGGTTCGGAACGACTGCGCGCGCAGGCTCAGGAAGCGCTTGAGGCTCGCATTGGTGGTGATCGCCGCCGCCTGCTCGAGCAGCTTCGCCGCCGGCTCGAGCCATTGCCCGTACGCCTCGCTGTAGGGCACCGCGACAAGGCGGTCGCCCTCGCGGCGGACGATCGTGTAACCGCTGCTCAGCGCTTCGGCTTCGCTTGGGTGCGCGGCGAGATAGGCGTCGAAGGCCTCCTTGGTAAGGTCGGTCGGATAAAAGCCGGCGCCGACCGGGCGCGGCGTGTTGCCGAAGAACGGCTTGTCGTCGTCGAGCGGGTCCCACGGCCCGAAGAAGGCGTCGAACTTCTCGAGCAATTGCGCCTTGCGCGCCGGGGGAGTCACGAACGCGATCTCGGCGCGCACTTCGGGGTTCTGCGCGAACGCCTGGCGAAGATAGATCTCGCTCATCAGGTTGGCTGCCTGGTTGAGCAGGTTCACCACCTGCCGCTCCTCGGCGCTGAGGTAGGTCGTGTCCGCCGCCATCTCCACCGGCGCCAGCTTCGCGAGCCCGTTCGTCTCGTGCTCGACCGGTTCGACCGGGAACGGCGGCGGCTTCATCGGCGGCCCGTTATGGTCGGCGGGCAGCAGCAGCGGCTGGTCGGCTGCCGGCGGGACGTTTGCACAGGCGGAAAGGGCGAGCAGCGACGCGGCTGCGATCCAGCGGATGGTTTTCATGACCCGGGAATTAGCAGGGCAGGAGCGCGGCGCAAAACGCCGGCGTTCCTCTAGGCCTTGCGCGGCTTCGGGCTGGCGCTGAAGCCCGGTTCGGCCGTTGCCGGGACAGGCGGCGGCAATTTCACGGTCACGCTGGAACCGCTCCGCGCCGCTGGCTGCCTGTCGCAGGCGGTGAGCAGCAAGGCGGCGGCAAGTAGGGCGCGGGCCATGCGCTCGGCATGAGCCCGCACATGTTGCGATTGTCCCCAGCAACGGGGTGAACGCGCCGCTAACCCCTAGTGGACGAACCGCGCGACCACGTCGCGGTAGCTTCTGCTGACCTTCACCTGCGCGCCCGAATCGAGCACCAGGAAGCATTCGCCGTTGGTGTGCGGCTTAACCTGCCGGACGAGGTCGAGATTGACGATCGTCGAGCGATGCACGCGCTGGAACCGCCGAGGATCGAGGCGCTTTTCGAGATCCTTCATCGTCTCGCGAAGGATGAGCGTGTTGTCGCCCGTCTGGATGCACATGTAGTCGCCGGCGGCGTCGATCCGCTCGATCGTGTCGACGTCGACCCGGAAAATCTGCCCCTGGTCCTTGATGTTGATCATCTTCTCGAACCGGTTCGCCGCGGGCGCTTCGCCGGCGCCGCCGTCGGCGAGCTCCTCGGCGGCCTCGGGCGCATGCTCGACCAGCGCCTCCTTCAGCCGCTCGGCTTCCTCGGCGCTGCGCTTCTCGGACAACCGCTGCCGGACGCGGTCGAGCGTCGCGGCGAGCCTGTCCTCGTCGACCGGCTTCACCAGATAATCGACGGCCTGCGATTCGAACGCGCGCACGGCGTGGTCGCTGAACGCGGTGACGAAGACGAACAGGGGCGGCTCGACCTCCATCAGCCCCTGGATCACGGAAAATCCGTCGAAGCCGGGCATCTGGATGTCGAGGAAGACGAGGTCCGGCTTGTGGGTCTTGATCTGCCGGATCGCTTCGCGGCCGTTCGACGCCGTCGCGACCACGTCGATGTCGTCATGCGCCTCGAGCCGGAGCTGCAGCCCCTGCGTCGCAAGCGGCTCGTCATCGACCAGGATGGTCCGGATGGTCATCAGTCTTCGTCTCCGCTCTGATAGGGAATTTCGATAATAACGCTGAAACCGCCCTGTTCGTTCTTTCGCGTCGTGAAAGCGTGCGCGCTCCCGTAGGCTTGAGCCAGCCGCTCGCGGATGTTCGCCAGCCCGACGCCGGTCGATTGAGTGGCGGCCATGTCGGCATTGCCCCCGTCGCCATTGTCCCTGACCTCGATGCGTACCGCTTCGCCTTCGCGGCTCGCCGTGATCCAGATATCGGCGCCGGTCTCGCTCGGCGTGACCGCATATTTGATCGCATTTTCGATCAGCGGCTGCAGAAGCAGCGAGGGCAGGCGCGCGCCGATCGTCTC
>JAEZHP010000115.1 GCA_023416515.1 Pseudomonadota bacterium
GGTGCCGCGTGCCGCGGGGGCCGGCGTTTCGGCGCGCGTCGTTCGAGCCGCCGAGTTGCGCTGCGGGGCGGCACTCCGCGGCTGGCTGACGATCGGCTGCTGAGCAGGCACCTGGCGAGTGATCGCCGGAGCCGCGGGCCGCTCGGCCTCGACCGGCAAGGCAGAGATGGCGGCGGCGACATCGGCGAAATCGATCCGAGAGGCCGCCGTCGGGCTCGCCGGCCTTTCGCTTGCGGCAACCTGCACAGGCGCCGCCTGAACGGGGGCGGCCGGTGTAGGCACGGTCTGAACCGGAGAGGGCTGCGCGGCCGCCTGGGCTACCGTCTGCGAGGTGCCAAGCCGCTCCCAGGCGTTCGGCTCGGGCGTCGCGGGCTGAACGACGGCAGGAGCCGCAGCCGCAGGAGCGGTGATGCCGGCCAGTTCAACCGGCGCCTGCACCTGCGCGCTCAGCGCAGGGGTCGTCGCCGCGACGGTGCGGCTCAGCGGCTCGTGCGGATGCGGCAAGTTGATGGCCAGCCGCGGAGCAACGACTGCCGCTGCGGGCGGCGCTGCCGCCGGACGGCTGGTCGGAGTGGCGGCGGCCGCCGTCACAGTACGACGCGTGTCGACGGTACGGGCCGGCGCCTGCGAGGCGCCTGGCCGGCGACGATCCGCGGTGGAGGCGACTGCAATCGGAAGCCGGCCCTGGAGCGGCGAGGCGCTGCCGCCGGCGAAGGCGAGAGCCCCCGGATCGGCCGAAACGGTTGCGCGGGCACCCCCGCCCGTCGTCGGGAAGCGGCCAAGGTGGGCCGCCGACGCCATTTGCACCGGCGACAGGTTGGCCATCCGCTGGAGGAATGGCACCATCGCGTCGGCGCTGCCGTTGGGCATGGCCAGGCGGGCGGCGTCGCGTGCTCCCACGGCATCGCCGCTCAGAGCCAGCACGAAGGCGCGGGTGCGAAGCGAGGCTCGGTCGCCGCTTCGAACCAGACCCTCGATCACTCGCAGCGCAGGCTCCCGCTGACCGGTGATCGCAAGGGACAGTGCGAGGCGCCGGCGAATTTCGGGATCCTCGCGATGGCGCAGCGCCATCACATAGTCCTGCTGCGCGCGAGCCGGCTGGCCGATCAGGTCGTAGGCAAGGCCGCGGTCGCCGGCCAGCGCAGCCTCGAGATGGCCGAGCGAGATCGCCTCCTGAAACAGGCGGAGGGCCTCGAGAGTGTTGCCGTTGTGGACGTGGGCCGAGGCGAGGCCGGCCTTGGCACGCGGATCGCGGGGTGCCAGTTCTACCGCCCTGGAGTAGAAGCCGAGCGCGGCGGTGGCGTCGCCGAGGTCGAGCGCCGCGCTGCCGGCGTCGATCAGGGCTGTGACGCTGTCAGGATTGTCGGCGAGCGCCTGGAGCTGGCGGCGCAGATCGGCGCCCGATCCGCCCGTCTGGGCAGCGGCCGGAGTGGCGAACGACAAAATTCCAGCAGCCGCGGCGAGCAAAGCGCCGCGGAGTCCCCGTCCCCGTGCGAAATTCATGGACGGATTAGAAACCGATCCGGGTTTAACGACAATGACCAACCCTGTGGAGTTGCGGCCAGTCGGGGCCGGAAAGAGATGGGTTGCGCCGATCACGGATATAAAAAGGGCGACGGCACCGCCGTCGCCCTCTTCGCCAGCCGTGGCGGCCGGGCTTACTGGTTGTTCTGGCGGTTGAGGAAGCGCGGAATGTCGAGCGGATCGCGCTCGCGCCGCATGCGCGGACCTTCGTCCTCGACCTGCGCCTTGGCCGCGCCGCGAGCGATGTTTGACATGCGCTCGAACAGGGTACCGCCTTCGTTGCGCGGAGCGGAGCGCTCCGGCGCGCGCGGCGCCTCCTGCTCCTGAGCGACCCAGGAGCGGGTCTCCGGCTCGGCTTCCTGCTGCGGCTCTTCGTCGCCGACCATGTCGACTTCGCCGAGCAGCAGCTCCTCGCCCACTTCGGCTTCCGCCGGAAGCTCGAGCGTCTCTTCCTCTTCGGCCTCGGCCGCGATCGGCTGCGGCTCGGACATGGTCGGGGCGATAGGTTCGGGCGCCGGCTGAGCGGCCGGCTTCTGGCTGTCCATCGTTCGGCTGCCCGGGAAGGCGAAGACCTTGGCCGGCTGGGCCGGAGCCTGGGTCACTGCCTCGGCATCGATTCCGGTCGCGACGACCGACACCCGGATCTTGCCTTCGAGGTCGTTGTTGAACGCCGAGCCCCAGATGATGTTGGCGTCCGGATCGACCAGGTCCTTGATGTGGTTGGCGGCCTCGTCGACTTCCATCAGTCGCATGTCCTCGCCGCCGGTGATCGAGATGATCACACCCTTGGCGCCGCGCATCGACACGCCGTCGAGGAGCGGGTTGGCGATCGCCTGCTCGGCGGCGGCGATGGCGCGGTTGTCGCCCTCGGCCTCACCGGTGCCCATCATCGCCTTGCCCATCTCGCTCATCACCGAGCGGACGTCGGCGAAGTCGAGGTTGATGAGGCCGGGCATGACCATCAGGTCGGTGATCCCGCGAACGCCCTGCTGGAGGACCTCGTCCGCCATCATGAACGCTTCCTTAAAGGTCGTGTTCGGGTTGGCGATTCGGAACAGGTTCTGGTTGGGGATGACGATCAGCGTGTCGACATGCTGCTGAAGCTCGTGGATGCCGTTGTCGGCCGAGCGCGAGCGGCGGTTGCCTTCGAAGCTGAACGGCTTGGTGACGACTCCGACGGTGAGAATGCCCTTGTCGCGCGCCGCCTTGGCGATGACCGGCGCAGCGCCGGTGCCGGTGCCGCCGCCCATGCCCGCGGCGATGAAGCACATGTGAGCGCCTTCCAGCGCCTGCTCGATTTCAGCGAGCGCTTCCTCGGCGGCGGCCTTGCCGATCTCCGGACGGGCGCCGGCCCCGAGGCCCTGCGTGATCTTGTGGCCGAGCTGGATCTTGCGATCGGCGAGGCTGTGGTTGAGCGCCTGAGCGTCCGTGTTGGCGACGACGAAATCGACGCCCTGAACATCGGAGTGGATCATGTTGGCGATGGCGTTGCCGCCGGCTCCGCCCACGCCGATCACACTGATCCGTGGCCGGAGCTCCTCAACTTCCGGACGGATGAAATCGATGCTCATTCACTTCTCCCCTGTTCCTCGGTCGCGCGGGCGTGAAAAACCTAGTTAAATCTTTCTGCACCATGCGATTCTCGGGTGCGAGCAAAAATCGCATGGCGGTGGATAAATCGGTGACAAACCTGTTAATAACCACTCCGAAAGGCCGTGATCAGCCGCTGCAGGACGCTTCCCGAAGCCGCCCGCCCGCCGGTCGTCGGCCGGGGCCGGACCATTCGGGCGCGAAGATCGAGTTCGTCCGATCCAGCAAACTGTGCGAGGCCCGCCAAGGTTGCGAAAGCCGGGCCGCTATGTGCCTCTGGCAAGCCGGACAGACGCGGACGCCCGACGCGGACGGTTCGACCGAGCGCTCCCTGGAGGTAGTCGGCGACGCCCTTCAACTCGGCTCCGCCGCCAGTGATCACCACCTGCCGGCCGAGCGGACCTGAGAAGCCGAGTTGCTTCAGCGCCGCCGCGATCTCGCCGGTCAGCAAGTCGAGCCTTCGGCGGATGACCGCGACTAGCTCCGCGCGGGTGATGCGCGCGGATTCCACGCCATCGCCGCCGCCGGCGATCGGGGCGAGCTCGATCATGTCGTGATTGTCGCGCGGCGTGGTCGACGCCGAGCCGTAGAAGCATTTGATCCGCTCCGCCTCGGCGCGGCGCGTCCCGAAGGTTGAGGCGATGTCGTCGGTGATGTCCCCCGCGCCCATAGGGATCGACTTGAGACCGGCGAGCGTTCCGACCGCGAACACGGAGACATTGGTGACTCCGGCGCCAAGCTCGACGAGCGCCACTCCGAGCTCGCGCTCCTCCTCGCTGAGGCACGACTTGCCCGTCGCCACCGGCGAGGCGACGATCGCCTCGACCCCGAGATGGGCCGAGCGGACGCACAGATCGAGATTGGCCGCCGGCGCCGGTTCGGCTGCGACGAGATGGATGTCGACGGCGAGCTTGTCGGCGTGGAGGCCGAGCGGCTTCCTCACGCCCTCGAGCCCGTCCAGCGTGTAGAAGGCCGGGACCGCGTGGAGGATCATTCGGTCCTTGGGATCAATCGCGTCGCGGCCGGCATCGAGCAGGGCGTCGATATCGGACTGGCCGATCTGGCGCCCGCCGATCGCGACCTCGACATTGGCGACGTCGCTGACCATGCCGCCGGCGGAGAAACCGACATAGACCTGCTCGATCCGGGTCGCGGCGATCCGCTCCGCCTGCTCGACCGCCTCGCGGATCGCCGCCTCGCACGCCGCCATGTCCGAGATGAAGCCGCGCTTCACCCCGCGGCTGGCGCGCTGGCCGGTGCCGAGGATGTTAAGCGTTCCGTCTTCGCCCGGCTCGGCGATGAGGGCGCAGATCTTGGACGAGCCGACGTCGAGGGCTCCGACCAGAGTGCGTTGAACGGGGGGCGTGGGACGCTTCACGATCAAATCGTCCTCGCCATTTGTTCTGGGGACTGGCCTGCCGGTACTGCCGGCGCAACCGCAGGCAGCTCGCCATTCTGGCCGGGCTTCAGGCGAACGATCATCCGCCCTTCGATGCGCATGTCGAAACGCACAAAATTGCCTCCGAGCAGCTGGCGGCGCTGGTCCATGTCGGCGAAGCGGCGGACCGCGCGCTGCGCCGGCTCCATTCCCTCCGGAAGAGCAAGGGTCTCGCCGCTTCGGAACCTGAGATCCCAGCGCCGGTCGCCGATCCAGGTGGCGCTTGCGAGCAGCGGCCGAAGCCGCGGCGCCGCTTCCAGAAGAGCGCCCAGCTGGTTGACCTGTCGCTGGGCGCCCGGGCCGGCGACCACCGGCAGGGTCGGCACCGCGTCTGGATGAACCTCGCGAAGAGTGACCCCCTCGCCGTCGACCAGGAACAGCCGCGGCCCATTCTGCCACAAGGCGGCCGGGGCGCGCTCGACGACTTCTACGACCAGAGTGTCGGGAAGCCGGCGCGACACGCGGGCATCCTTGATCCAGGGGAAGGACATCAGCCGCGCCCGGATCCCGTCGAGATCGACCAGGGGCATGGCCCGGGACGGTTGGTCGAGGACGGCGTTGTAAACGGTGTTGTGATCCATCCGGTTGAGCCCGCGAAGCTCGACCCGGCGCACCTCGAAGCCGCTTGCCCCGACCTGCTCGCCGATCGCGGTGCCGGCCATTTGCGGAAGCCGAAGCGCCACCGCGGCCGCGGTGCCGACGACCAGGAGAACGAGCGCCACGCCCCACGTCACCAGCCGGCGCATGGTGGCGGGCGATACCGGCAAGCTTTCGAGCAGCCCGGGCTGCGGCTTCTTCTTGGCGCCGGAGCGCTTGCGGGCGGGCGCCGCTCGGCCGCCGGAACGGCTCGCCGGACGGCGCGCGGAAGATTGCGATCCTCTTGAGATGCGGGCGGCGGTCATGGTGAGATGCCCAATGCTTCGGCGACGATGCGCTCAACGAGATCGGCGTAGCTGATGCCGCGATATTTGGCCTGCTCTGGCACCAGGCTGAGCGGGGTCATTCCGGGCTGGGTGTTGACCTCGAGCAGGTAGAGGCCCTCGACGCCCCGCTCGTCGTCCCAGCGGAAATCGGAGCGTGACGTGCCTTCGCAGCCGAGCACCTGGTGAGCCTTCAGTGCCATCGCCATCGCGGCGTCGCGGACGTCGTCGGGAATCTGCGCCGGGCAGACATGGGTGGTGAGGCCGTCCGTATATTTGGCGTCGTAATCGTAGAAGCCCTGTGTCGGCTTCAATTCCGTCACCGCCAGAGCCTCGTCGCCAAGCACCGCGACGGTGAGCTCGTGGCCCTTGATGAAGGGCTCGGCGAGGAGATGGTCGAATTCCTGCCACGGCCCCTTCACGTCGCGGCCGATCGGGTTTCCGTAATTGCCGCTGTCGGTGACGATCGCGACTCCGACAGACGAGCCCTCGTTGACCGGCTTCAGCACATAGGGCCGCGCCATCGGGTCTTCGCGGTACAGGCTCTCGCTGTCGACGATCTTGCCGTCCGGCATCCGGATTCCGGCGGGGACGAGGACCTTCTTGGTTAGCTCCTTGTCGATCGCGACGACCGAGGTCTCGAGACCGCTATGCGTGTAGGGCACCTGCATCAGGTCGAGCATGCCCTGGACGGTGCCGTCCTCACCCGGAGTGCCGTGGAGCGCGTTGAACACCACGTCCGGCCGAACTCCGGCGATGACCTGGGCGAGGTTGCGGTCCATGTCGATGCGCGTGACCTGGTGGCCGCGGCTCTCGAGCGCGTCGGCCACCCCGTTGCCCGAGGTCAGCGACACTTCCCGCTCGGCCGACCAGCCGCCCATCAGGACCGCGATGTGCAGCTTCTTCATTACGCACTCACTCCAACACGCTGAATTTCCCATTCGAGCTCGACGCCCGAATTGGCTTTGACCCGGCGACGCACCTCCTCGCCCAGCCCTTCAATGTCCGCGGCCGTGGCCGAGCCGAGGTTGAGAAGGAAGTTGCAATGCTTCTCCGAAACCTGGGCGTCGCCGATGCGGAGGCCACGGCAGCCGGCTGCGTCGACTTCCTTCCAGGCCTTGGTGCCAGGCGGGTTCTTGAAGGTCGATCCGCCGGTTTTCGAACGCAAAGGCTGCGACGCCTCGCGCTCCGAGGCGATGCGGTCCATCTCCGCCTGGATCGCCGAAGGCTCACCGGGCTCGCCGCGGAAGACCGCGCCGACCACGATCGCGCCCTCGGGCAGCTCGCTGTGGCGGTAGGTGTAGCCGAGCGCATCGAGCGGCAGGGTCTTCCGCTCGCCGGAGCGGAGCACCAGTTCCGCCTCGACCAGCACGTCCTTCACCTCGCGGCCATAAGCGCCGCCGTTCATCCGAACGAAGCCTCCGACAGTGCCGGGGATGGAGCGGAGGAATTCGAGACCTGCGATTCCGGCGTCACGCGCGGTCGAAGACACCAGGATTCCCGAGGCGCCGCCGCCGCAGCGCAAAGTGGTGTCGTCGAGCCGCTCCACCTTGGCAAAGGGCTTGCCGAGCCGAACCACGACGCCCGGAACGCCGCCATCGCGGACAATAAGGTTGGAGCCGAGGCCGAGGCCCATCACCGGGACATCCGGCTCGAGGCCCGCGAGGAAGTCGGACAGATCCTCGGCGTCCTTCGGCTCGAACAGCCACTGCGCGTTGCCGCCAGCCTTGAACCAGACCAGCGGCGCCAGCGGCGCCTGCTCGGTCAGTCGCCCGCGCACCCGGGGAAGCTCGGCGACGGTCATCGCGCCGCCTCCTGTGCAATCCACAAACTCTCCGCTCGTCCTGAGCGAAGTCGAAGGGCGCTTG
>JAEZHP010000184.1 GCA_023416515.1 Pseudomonadota bacterium
GATCCGATGTTCGTGCCCGAGGGGCATGCAGAGACGTTCGGCGAGATGGATCCCGACCAGAAGCACGCGATCAGCCACCGCGCCGATGCGTTCCGCAAGCTGGTGGCGGCCCTGCTGGCGTGAGCCAGGCGACGACCGACGGACAGCAGGACGGCCTCGCGCTCTACATCCACTGGCCGTTCTGCGTCTCCAAATGCCCCTATTGCGACTTCAACAGCCATGTCCGCGAGAGCATCGACCAGGCGGCGTGGCGCGAAGCCCTGCTCGAGGACCTCGCGCATGAAGCGGCTTTGCTGCCCGGGCGGCGGCTGACGTCGATCTTCTTCGGCGGCGGCACGCCGAGCCTGATGGATCCGGCAACCGCGGCGGCGCTGATCGACTCGGCCGCAGGCCATTGGCAGGTCGCCGACGACATCGAGATTACGCTGGAGGCCAACCCTTCATCGGTCGAGGCCGCCCGCTTTGCCGATCTCGCGGCCGCCGGAGTGAACCGGGTGTCGCTCGGCCTGCAGTCGCTCGACGATCAGGCACTCGCCTTCCTCGGCCGTGCACATGACGTCGACGAAGGCCTCGCGGCCCTCGCCACCGCGCAGCGCGAGTTCGGCCGCGTGAGCTTCGACCTCATCTACGCCCTGCCAGGCCAGTCCGCCGCCGCATGGGGGGCCGAGCTGCGCCGAGCGCTCGGCTTCGGCACCGATCATCTTTCGCTCTACCAACTCACCATCGAGCGGGGCACGCGCTTCGCCGCGCTCGCGGCCAAGGGGGAGCTGCCGGAGACCGATCCGGATTTCGCCGCGGAGCTGTTCGAGCTGACCGCGGCGATCGCGGCCGACGCCGGCCTTCCGCGCTACGAAGTGTCCAATCACGCCCGCTTGGGTCAGGAAAGCCGCCACAACCTCACTTACTGGCGGATGGGCGACTATGCCGGCGTCGGTCCCGGCGCTCATGGCCGCCGCACCGGCTGCGCGACCCAGCGCCATCGCAAGCCCGAGAACTGGATGGGCGCGCTCGCCCGCAACGGCCATGGGATCGTCGAGGAGCGGGCTCTGACCGCGCAGGAACGCGCCGTCGAGGCGCTTCTGATGGGCCTGCGCCTTCGCGAGGGCGTCGACCTCGCCGACATAGCCGGGCGCACCGCCCTCCCCGTCCCGGCATTTCTCGACGAGCTGGCGGCGGACCGTCTCGCCAACCAGGGCTTGTTGTGCCGGGATCAGGCGCGGCTGGCGGTCACCCCCGAGGGCCTCCTCCTGCTCGACTCGATCCTCGCCGAGATCGTCCGCGCCTAATTGAAGCCGGTCGGCGCCGGCGAGACGACGCTGAAGCCGCTGGCGGTCAGCTGGCGCACCTCCAGCGCGCGTTCGGCGACTCCGTCGCGGCCGAAGCGGAAGGCGCCATCGACCCCGACGAAGCCCTGGCGGTCACGAAGCTCGCCTTCCGGGAAGGGCCGGCCGAGCGGCCAGTTCGCGGCGATCCGGATGGCGAGCAAGGTCGAGTCATAGCCGAGGCTTGCGAGGCGCACCGGATCCCGGCTGTACCGGGCGCGGTAGCGGGTGCGCAGCTGATTGAACAACGTGTCCGACGCGGCCGCGTACCAGGCGCCGCGAAGCTGGGCGTTGCCGCCGCCATTGGCCTCGGCTGCCCACAATTCGGTGCCGAGGATTCGCATGTTGCGGTTGTCGCCGCGCACCAGCGGGGCTGCCTGAACGGCGGTTCGCGTGCCGTCGGCGAGGAGAACGGCGTCGAACGCGCCGAGGCGGCGAAGAGTCGCCGCGCCTTCGCGAAGTGCGGTCGGGCTTCGGTCGTAGCTCTGAGTGCCGAGAAACTCGCCCCGCGCCTCGCGAACCGATACGCGCATCGAGTCGCCGACCCGGCTTCCATAGAGGCTCGACGGGACCAGCGCGGCGAAGCGGCTGGCGCCCTGTCCACGCGCATAATTGACCACTCGGTCGACCGACTGGGCGGGATTGAGGCCCATAAGATAGACTCCGTCGCCGGCGACGCTGACATCGTTCGAGAAACTGATCACCGGAACGTCGGCGGCCGCTGCGATCGGCGCCACCTGGCGGACGTCCTCCGCGAGCAACGGGCCGAGGATGAGACCCGCCCCTTGGGCGATCGCCGTCGAGGCTGCCTGAGCCGCCCCCGGACCGGTGTCGTAAGGAAGGATCCGGATCCGCTCGACGCCAGTGTCTGCCAGCGCGAGAGTCGCGGCGTTGAGGAGCGACTGCCCGACCTGTGAGGCCGGACCGGTGAGCGGCACCAGAACCGCGACCCGGTTCAGCGTCTCGCCCGGAGGAAGGCGCGAGATCGGCTGCGCGGGCTGCGGCTGGATCGGTTCGACGGCGCGCTGGGTCCGCGGCGTGCAGCCGGCAATCGCCACGGACAGGACCGCAAGGCCGATAAAGCGGAGCGCCGAGCGGCGCGCTTGCGGGCGGGACGGCGGCGATGCCATGACGTACACCTCATGAACGACCAGAAACTTGAACCCGGCCTCTACATCGTCGCCACCCCGATCGGCAATCTGTCGGACCTGTCCCCGCGCGCGGCGATGGTGCTTGGAGCGGCCGACGTCATCGCCGTCGAGGATACGCGGGTGACCGCCCGACTGCTCCAGCATGTCGGAAGCAGCCGGCCGATGACGCCCTATCACGACCATAATGCCGAGCGGGTGCGGCCGGGGCTGGTCGCCCGCATGGCGAGCGAGGCGGTGGCGTTGGTCTCCGATGCCGGAACGCCGCTGATCTCCGATCCTGGCTACAAGCTGGTCCGCGACGCGCGAGCGGCCGGGGTGAAGGTGACGACCATTCCCGGCCCGAGCGCCGCGATCGCCGCTCTGACCCTGGCCGGGCTTCCGACCGACCGCTTCGCGTTCCACGGCTTCCTTCCCGCCAAGGCCGGCGCCCGGGCGACCGCTATTGCAGAGGCCGGCGCCTTCCGGGGAACGCTCGTCTTTTACGAGAGCGGCCCGCGCCTGGGAGCGACACTTGCCGCGCTTGCCGAAGGGCTCGGCGACCGAGACGCGGCGGTGGCCCGCGAGATCAGCAAGAGGTTCGAGGAAACCGTGACCGGCACCCTCGCCGAGCTCGCCGACCATTATTCCGAGCTTGAGCCGAAGGGCGAGATCGTCGTCGTCGTCGGCCCACCGGGCGAAGCGCCGCCCGCGGCCGAGGAAGATGTGGAAGCGGCCTTGCGCGACGCCCTCGCCCGGCTGCCGGCCGCAAAGGCCGCCGGCGAAGTCGCCAAACGGTACGGCGCCGACCGCAAGGCCCTCTATGCGAAAGCGCTCGAAATCAAAGACGAGCAATCATGAACGTCTCCGCTCGTCCCGAGCGTAGTCGAGGGGCGTCCGCTCGGAATCTGTGCCGGCGCCCCTCGACTTCGCTCGGGACGAGCGGGTGTGGTGAGCACCTGAGTCATCTAGCGGCAGCCTTGCCATGCGCTCCGCTTCGGCGAGGGCCTCCTCGGGCATTTCGTGGGGGATGCCGTGCTTGTGGATGGC
>JAEZHP010000001.1 GCA_023416515.1 Pseudomonadota bacterium
CGGGGCCCCCCGCCCACCCTTGGTGGTGGGGATAAAGCGCGCCCTGCCCCTCCACCACCGCTTGCGGCGGCGGTCCCCCTCCCCATGAGCTTCGCTCACAGGGAGGAATGAAGGACGTCCTCCCCTCACCGCTTCGCCTTGGTGAAGAGGCGATAGAAGTTGTTCGTCGTGGTCTCGGCGAGCTGTTCGACTGTTTCGCCGCGCAAGGTGGCGAGGAAGCGGGCGGTGTCGGCGACATAGGCGGGCTCGCACGGGCGGCCGCGGTGGGGGACCGGGGCGAGGAAGGGCGAGTCGGTCTCAATCAGGAGACGATCCGCCGGCAGGTCCTTGGCGGTCGCCTGGAGGTCCTCCGCCTTCTTGAAGGTGACGATGCCGGAGATGGAGATGGTGAGGCCGAGGTCGAGAACCTTGGCGGCGAAGTCGCGGCTCGCGGTGAAGCAGTGGATGAGGGCGGGATAGGCGCCCTTCCCCATCTCGTCGGCGAGGATCGAATAGGTGTCGTCCTCGGCATCGCGGGTGTGGACGATGAGCGGAAGGCCGGTCTCGCGCGCAGCCGCGATATGGGCTCGGAAGCTCTGGCGCTGGCGGTCGCGGTCCGAGCGGTCGTAATAATAATCGAGGCCGCTCTCGCCGATCCCGATCACCTTGGGGTGAGCCGCCTTGGCGACGAGGGTCTCGGTCTCGACATCGGGGTGGAGATCGGCCTCGTGCGGGTGGATCCCGACCGACGCCATGACGTCACCCTCGCGCTCCGCAGTGGCGATGACGTCGTCCCACTCGCTCAAGCGGGTCGAGATGTTGAGCATCGCGGAGACGCCGGCCTCGCGGGCTCGGGCGAGGACCGCCGGCTGCTCCTCGACGAGGCCAGCATAATTGAGGTGGCAATGGCTATCGACGAACATGGAGGCTGAGATAGGCGCGGCGGCCGGAATCGGAAAGGCGCTCGTTCATCTCACGCCTGTTCGGCGGATCGGCCAAAGCCGCGCCGGGTGCGACGAATTCGTCGTGGCAGGGCGCGTTCGTCGCTCCTGGGAGCCCGCTCGCCGGCCCGCCGCAGGCTCGTGAGCCTCGGTCGCCGCGGAGTCCGTGACCGGTCAGGGGCATGGCATCTCAGGCTCGCAATCTTTCGAAGAGCGAGGGGAATATGTCGACCAGCAAGATCTTCCGGGGCACCGTTTTCGCGCTGCTCCTCAGCGTCGCTCCGGTCGCCTCGGCGGTCGGGCAGGAGACGAGCACTCCGAACGCGACGTCGGTGCGGCCGATCGTCGTCCAGACCGCGAGCACCGCCGGCGAGGCCGCGGTGCCTCAGCCGACCATCCTCCAGGCCGCCGGCGAAAGCGTCATCGGCCATGCCGAGACGGTCAGCGCCGAGGTCGAGGCGGCAAACGCGCTCGAGGCGGAGGCCGGCGAGCTTCGTCCCGGCCACTTCATCTGGAGGCCGGAGCGAGCCCCGAGCGGCGAGGTCGAGATCGTCGTCAGCCTCGAGCGGCAGATGGCCTATGTCTATCGGGCCGGTACCCTGATCGGCGTGTCGACGGTGTCGACGGGACGCCGTGGCCACAGCACGCCGACGGGCAGCTTCACGATCCTTCAGAAGAACCGGCGCCACTTCTCGAACCTCTACAACAACGCGCCGATGCCCAACATGCAGCGGCTGACCTGGGGCGGAGTTGCCCTCCACGCCGGGGCCCTGCCCGGCTACCCGGCGAGCCATGGCTGCGTTCGGCTGCCGATGGAGTTTTCGAGGCTGTTGTTCGGGGTGACCAGCATGGGCGGCCGGGTGCACATCATCGCCGACACGCCGCCGAGCGCGGCGGGGGCGCTGACCTTCGCGACCGGCGAGGCACCGCGCAGCCGCGGGATCAGCCTGGCGAGCGCGGAGCGCTGACGACGAGGTTCGCCGGTTGCCGGGGGGAAGCGGGCGGTCTCGCCCGGCTGGCAACCGCGACAAGGGCCCGGTGAGGGATAGCTTCCCCCTCGCCGGGCCCTTTTTTTAATCGTCAGCGCTGAGATCGAGGCGCGGGAACAGCGGTGACGGAGCGGAGAGGGTGAAGCTTGCCGGCTCGGTGATGGCGGCGAGGCTCCGGCTTTCCTGCGGGATTCCGAGTTGATCGAGGAGCTGGGCGGCGGAGCCCGGGATGACCGGCTGGATGGCGATCGCGAGCATCCGGATCGCCTCGACGAGGGTGGCGAGCACCGCGTTCATCCGGTCGGGATCGGTCTTGCGAAGCGCCCAGGGCGCCTGGGCGTCGATATATTGGTTGCAGGCGAAGACCGCGCGAAGCCAGGCCTCGATTCCCTGGCTCAGAGCGAGCGCCTCGAAATGGGCCGGCAGCTCCTCGGTGAGCGCCTTGCGGACGAGGTCGAGAAGCTCTCCGTCCGCGGCATCGCCCTTCCCTCCCGTCGGAAGCTCGCCGCCGAGATTCTTGGCGATGAACGACAAGGTGCGCTGGGCAAGGTTGCCGAAGCTGTTGGCGAGGTCGGCGTTGACTCGGGTGACGATCGCCTCGGCGCTGTAGCTTCCGTCCTGGCCGAAGCTGACTTCGCGCAGCAGGAAATAGCGAAGCGCGTCGACTCCATAGCGGTCGGCGAGGTCGAGTGGGTCGGTGACGTTGCCGACCGACTTCGACTCCTTGACGCCGCGGTTGAGAATGAAGCCGTGGGCGAAGACCTGGCGCGGAAGCTCGATGCCGGCCGACATCAGGAAGGCCGGCCAGTAAACCGTATGGAAGCGGGTGATGTCCTTGCCGATAATGTGGAGATCGGCTGGCCAGAACTTGCGGTAATCCTCTGAATCCGCGTCGGGATAGCCGACGCCGGTGAGATAGTTGGTGAGCGCGTCGACCCACACGTACATGACGTGGTCGGGGCTGTCGGGGACCTTCACGCCCCAGTCGAAGCTGGTGCGCGAGATCGACAGGTCGGACAGGCCGCCCTCGACGAAACGGAGGATCTCGTTGCGCCGGGTCTCGGGACGGATGAAGTCGGGCCGCTCCTCATAGAGGCGCAGAAGCGGCTCCTGGTAGCGCGACAGTCGGAAGAACCAGCTTTCCTCGACGGTCCATTCGACCGGAGTGCCCTGCGGCGACAGCTTGGTGCCGGCATCGGGCCCCTCGTCGACCGTGCTGAGCTCGCTCTCGTCATAATAAGCCTCGTCGCGGACCGAGTACCATCCCTCATAGCGGCCGAGATAGAGGTCGCCGCGGTCCGCCATCGCCTGCCAGATCGCCTGGCTGGCGCGGTGGTGGTCGGTCTCGGTGGTGCGGATGAAGCGGTCGTAGGAGATGGTAAGCTTGTCGTCCATCTCCTTGAAATAACCGGACATCTCGGTCGCAAGCTCGTGCGGCGTGATGCCCCGGTCACGGGCCGCCTGGGCCATTTTCAGGCCGTGCTCGTCGGTGCCGGTGAGGAAGAAGACGTCGCGGCCCTTGAGCCGCTGGAAGCGCGCGATCGCGTCGGTGGCGATCGCCTCATAGGCATGGCCGATATGGGGCCGCCCATTGGGATAATTAATCGCGGTGGTGATGAAGAAAGGCTCGGCCATGCGCGGTCTTTAGACCGCGACGGGTGCCGATCAACCCTTCGCGGCGAGCCCGGCGATGAGGCCGCCAATCTCGAAGGCCGTGGCCTGGGCGTCGAGCGACTGGCGAAGCGCGATGGTCGACAGGTCGTTGGCCTGCTCCCACAGCTTGAGAGCCTCGGCCAACGCCGGGCCGCGGCGCTTGCGGGCCTCCGCGGCGATGAAGGAGGGAGCGCGGGCGAGAAAAGCCTCGTAGCGCGGCTGGGCGGCCTTAAGGGCGAGGCTCTGGGCGAGCGCGGCGCGATGCTCGTTGGTCGGATCGCCGCCCTGCGCGATCGCGCGCATTGCAGTGTCGAGCTTGTCAACGTCGAGGCCCTGATAGGCCAGCGCCCGCCCCGGGGCTCCGCCTGCCGCCTCTGCGAGCGAAGCGATCTCGCGCGGAGTCGCCTCTGCGAGGGCGGTACGAAGCGCAGCCTCCATGTCGCTTTGCCCGAGCGGTGCGAGGCGCAGCGTCCGGCAGCGCGAGCGAATGGTGGGGAGAAGCCGCTCCGGCGCGTGGCTGACCAGGAGGAACAGGCTGTGCGGCGGCGGCTCCTCGAGGCTCTTCAGGAGCGCATTGGCGCCCGACGGCTCGAGGTCGTCGACGGAATCGATCAGGACCACCCGCCATGGCGAAAGCGACGATGTGGTCGCGAACAGGCGGCTGAGCCCCCTCACCTGCGCCACCGTGATCGATCGGGCGAGATCGGTGCCGCTGTCTTTGGGCAGCCGCTCCAGGGTCATGAAGTCCGGGTGGCTTCCAGCGACCATCAGCTTGGTGGCGGGATGATCGTCGGGCACATCGAGGCCTGGTCGCGGAACCGGCCCGGCGCCCTGGGCGAGGACCCGAAGCGCCGCCTTGCGGGCGAGGGTCGCCTTGCCGATTCCGCGCGGGCCGGTGATCAGCCAGGCGTGGTGGAGGCGGCCGCCGTCGAGGGCGGCGCGGAAGGCGGCGACGGCCTCGCCATGGCCGTAGAGCTCGGTCACAGCAGATCCTCGAGCGCGGCGACGAGGCGCGAAGTGACGTCATCCTCGCTGCCGCTCGCCTCGATCAGCCGGAAACGGCAGGGATCGGCAGCGGCGAGCCGCTCGAACGCGCTGTTGATGGCGTCATGATAGGCCTGGTCGCGGGCGCCGAACCGATCGGGATTGGCGCCGTCGCGGCGGCTGGTGCGCTGGGCCGCCTCCTCGTTCGGGACGTGGAGGAGCAAGGTGCGGTCGGGCAGGAAACCGCCGCTGCCGACTTCATGGAGAGCGCGGATCCGCTCCTCCCCCACCCCGCCGACCATGCCCTGATAAGCAAGCGAGCTGTCGAGGAAGCGGTCGCACAGCACCCACCGCCCCTGCTCGAGCGCCGGCTTGATCGTGCGCTGGACATGATCGGAGCGCGCCGCGGCGAACAGTAGCGCCTCGGCTTCCGCGCTCCAGCGGTCGACGGCGCCGGACAGGAGCAGGGTGCGGATCGCCTCCGCGCCGGGGCTTCCGCCGGGCTCGCGGGTCTCGATGACGTCAAGGCCGCGCGCCCGCAAAGCTGCGGCGAGGCGCCTGCCTTGAGTCGACTTGCCGACCCCCTCCCCGCCTTCGAGCGTGATGAAGCGGCCAGTCGTCACGCCATCCCGACGAGATGCTTGAAGCCCGCCCACATGCGGCCGAAGAAGCCGGCCTCCCCGACCGCGGTCTCGGCGACGAGCGGCATCGTCATCGTTGGAACGCCATCGGCTTGGACGACCAGGTCGGCGATGTGCTGGCCCTGGGCGATCGGCGCCTTGACCGGGCCGTCATAGACGACCGACGCGCGAAGGTCGCGGCCGAGGCCGGCGGGAATGGTCGCGGCTAGGTTGCGCGGAGCGACGAGGCCGACCGTGTCGCTGCTTCCGAGCTGGACCCGCGCCTCGCCGACCCTCGTGCCCTGCTGGAACAGCGGGCGGGTCTGCCAGGAGCGGAAGCCCCATTCCATGAAGCGCACCGATTCACTGATGCGGCTGTTGAAGCTGTCGAGACCTGCGACGACCATGATCAGTCGACGGCCGTTCTGCACGGCCGAGCCGGTGAAGCCGAAGCCCGCTTCCTCGGTATGGCCGGTCTTGAGGCCGTCAGCCCCAGCGACCCGGCCGAGGATCGGATTGCGGTTGCCCTGGGTGATCGCCTGGCCGGATCCCATCGTCTGGCCCCAGGTGAATTCCGGCTGGGCGTAGAAGCGGCGGTAGAGCGACGGGTGCCGCTCAATGGTCGACCTGGCCAGCGTCGCGAGGTCGTGCGCGGTGGTGTAGGTGACGCCGCCGTCCGGCCAGCCGACGGGATTGCCCCAGTGCGAGTTGGTGAGGCCGAGCTCCTGGCTCTGGCGGTTCATCAGGTCGACGAAGCCGGCCTCGGTTCCGCTGATGCACTCGGCAAGGACGACGCTGGCGTCATTGCCGGAAAGGGTGACGATGCCGTGGAGGAGGTTCTCGACGCTGACCTGCTGGCCGGCGGAGAGGAACATGGTCGAGCCCGCCGCCGGGCCATGCCAGCGCTGCCACGTTTCCGGGCGCACCGTGCACATGCGGTTGAGCTGGAGCTCGCCCTTGTCGATCAGCTGGAAGGCGACGTGGGTCGTCATCATCTTCGCCATCGACGCCGGCGGCATCCGGCGGTCGGCATCGCGCTGGAACAGCACCGATCCCGACGACAGATCGATCATATAGGCGACCGGGGCAGCGGTCGGGCCCTGGTTGGCGACGGGCGCCGGCGCCTGACCCTGCGCCGGTGCCGGCGCCTGGGCGTTGGGCGCCTGGGCGCTGGCGGCGATCGCGAGGAGCGGGACGGACGCGGCGGAAACGAGCAGTCGGAGCTTCATCGAAACGGCATCACCACAGGAGGAATGAGAGGCACCTCTCCTGCCGGGAAGCGCCGCCTGCGACAAGGCGGAATGCGGCGAACAGGCTGGGTTTTTGGCCACCCGCCCACTACCGTCATGCTGAACTTGTTTCAGCATCCATTTCGCGGTGTGCGCTGTAAACGAGGGTCGGGCGATGAACAAAGAGCCATGCGTCTACATCCTCGCGAGTAAGCCGTACGGGACGCTCTACATTGGCGTGACATCCGACCTGCTGGGCCGCCTCTACAAGCACCGCCAAAGCCTGATCCCTGGATTTACCTCGCGTTATGGCGTGTTTCGATTGGCCCGGTTCGAGATGTACGGCGACATGGACGGCGCAATCGCGCGCGAGAAGCAGCTCAAGCGCTGGCACCGACCGTGGAAGGTCAACCTCATCGAGCAAGACAATCCGCAATGGATCGATTTGGCCGTCGGCCTGGGTTTTGATCCCGTAGCTCCGCGCCGACGGCAAAATGGATCCTGAAACAAGTTCAGGATGACGTTCGAGCCTACCGCGAAATACGGTCCGCCAGCAGCGCGACGGTGAGGCCGTAGAAATTCGAGCAATTATAGTCGAGGATTACCCGGTAGTTCTGCGTGAGCAGGTAGGCGGGCCGGCCGGGGCCGTCGGGCTCGAGAAGCGAGGCCATCTCGTCGTCCGGGATCCGAGCGGAGCCGGTTGGCACGAGCCCCAAGCGGCGCCATTCGCCCATGGTCAGCCAGCGGCTGTGGCGGGCGAAGACGGGGGCGCAGCGCGGCGCGCGCAAATTGTTGCGAACCGCATTGCGGTCGAGGCTCGCCGGCACTGCGACCTCCACTCCCCACGGCACGTTTGGCTTCCAGCCTGCGTTGCTGAGGTAGTTGGCGATCGACGACAGGGCGTCGATGTGGCTGTTCCAGATGTCCGCGCGGCCGTCGCCGTCGCCGTCGACCCCGAGGCGGATATAGACGGACGGAAGGAACTGAGACTGGCCGGTCGCGCCCGCCCAGCTGCCTTTCAGCGTGGAGCGCGGGAAGCCGCGTTCGGCCATCTTCAAGGTCGCGACGAACTCGGTCGTGAACAGGTCGCGGCGGCGGCCGTCATAAGCGAGGCTTGCAAGGCTGTTCAAAAGGTCGAAATCGCCCATGATCCGGCCGAACGAGGTCTCCTTGCCCCAGATCGCGACGACGACCGCGGGATCGACTCCGTAGCGCTGACGGATGACGTTCAGCGCGCCGATGTTGTCGGCGTAGCGGCTTCGTCCCTGGGCGACGAGGGTCGGGGTGACATGGCTCGCCAGATAGGGCGCGAACGGCGGGCTGGCGCTGCCCGGGGTTCCGCCGGGCTGCTGGCGGTCGAGTTGGACGGTTCGCGGCGAGAAAGCGAGGCTCGGGAAGATACGGTCGATCGTCTCGGGCCGGACCCCCTCGGCGAGCGCTGCCTGGCGAAGGCGCGGAAGGAAGGCCTGGAAGCCCTCGTCGCTCAAGCCGCTGACCTGGATCGCGGCGGCGGTGGCTGCCGAACTGGTCGCGGCAAGCGCAGGAGCCGGGATCGGCCGGCTCGCGACCGCGGTCGGAACGCTCCGCCCGACCAACATTGCCGAGCGCACGGCTTGCGCCTGCTCGACGCCGCCGCCGCCAAACGTGAAACTGGCCAACAGGAAGGATAGACTATTCAGCAGCATCCACTCACCTCTTGCCCAGACTATGTCACGGACCGGATGTTCCATGAAAGACTTGACATGGCCGCTTGCTGAATGCGTTGCGACGAAGCGACAAGGATGGGTGGCCGAGTGGTTTAAGGCAGCGGTCTTGAAAACCGCCGTGGGTGCAAGCCCACCGTGGGTTCGAATCCCACCCCATCCGCCAACGCCCTGATCTGGCTCGCGAAATAGCAGCTAGCGGCCAGCCCCGCGCTCCCGTAACCTCGCCGCGGAGGTCGGCCCACAAGAGGCCGCCCGGTGGGGGAGCGTTGGATGCCGGAAGGGAATCATCGCCATATCAGACTGACGTCGCACCCGGGATCGCGGGGGCCGGCGCGCTTTCCGATCCATTGGGGAGCGGCGAACGCCGTTGAGCGCGGGCCGGTCATCGCGACGGTCAACGCCGGCGCGGACCGAAACGCGATCGGCGCGCATGGCGGCTCCTACTCGATCTACCGGGCGCTCGCGATCTCCTCGGGAGCGATGGACCCGCACGCTCGGCCGGACCTTCACGACACCTCTCCGGTCTGTGAGATCGGCCCTCATCCGCAATGGTGCGACCCGGGCAAGATCGTCTCGCTCGACCCCTGGGGCCACCGCGTGGCTCATGATTTCGCCGATCTGATCGAGCAGGGCGTCGACCTTCGCCCGTCCATCGCCATCACCAAGGCGCGGCTCACCCTCCACGAGATCAGGGACGCGATCTCCGCAGGGCGCCTCGCCGTGGACGGCGAGATCGTCCACGAGGCCGGCGACGTGTCGGTGACGAAGATCGCTGTCGATCCCGTCTGGTGGCTGCCGGGAGTGGCCGAGCGGTTCGGGGTCAAGGAAGGCGACCTTCGCCGCTGCCTGTTCGAGCAGACCGGCGGAATGTATCCGGAGCTGGTCACCCGGCCGGACCTCAGCGTGTTCCTGCCGCCGATCGGAGGCATGACGCTGTACATCTTCGGCGAGGCCGCCGAGCTCGGCCGAAAGAAGCTGACCTGCCGGGTCCATGACGAGTGCAACGGCTCCGACGTGTTCGGATCAGACATCTGCACCTGCCGGCCCTATCTCACCCATGGGATCGAGGAGGCGACCCGGGCCGCCCAGGACGGCGGGGTCGGCCTCATCGTCTACAACCGAAAGGAAGGCCGCGCGCTCGGCGAGGTCACCAAGTTCCTCGTCTACAATGCCCGCAAGCGGCAGCCCGGCGGCGACCAGGCGGCGACCTATTTCGAGCGGACCGAATGCGTCGCCGGGGTGCAGGACGCGCGCTTCCAGCAGCTCATGCCAGACGTCATCCACTGGCTCGGAATCAGCCGGATCGACCGCTTCGTCTCGATGTCCAACATGAAATATGACGCCTTGGTGGGCGGCGGAGTCGAGATCGGCGAGCGCGTGCCGATCCCCGCCGATCTGATCCCGCCCGACGCGAGCGTGGAGATGGAGGCCAAGAAGGCCGCGGGCTATTTCACGCCCGACGGCGCTCCGAGCGAGGAAGCTTTGAAGAAGGTCGTCGGCCGCGATCTCGGGAAGTTCTGACGTCACATGAGCTATGACAGCGAAGTGCTTGGCCGCCTTCTGAATGCGCGCGCCGTTCGCGAGCGGGCGCACGATATGCTCGAGCTTGGGCTGGGCGGAAGCGTCGAGGGCTGGCGGGTCGACCTGTCGCGGCTCGGCGACGCGGCCGAGCTGACCGCGGAGGTGACCCGCCAGGCCTATCCCGACCTCGACATCCCCTTTCACGCCCGCTGGCGCCACTTCATCGCCGGCGAGCCGCGCCTGCCGCCGAAGGACAAAGAGGCCGAGCGGGCGCGCTCCGCATTCGATCTCGTCATCCTATCGGTCCTGCTTGACGCCGGCGCCGGAGCGAGCTGGCGCTACCGGGACGGTGACGTCACTTTCACCCGCTCCGAAGGGCTGGCAGTTGCGAGCCAGCGCATGTTCGAGGCGGGCGCCTTTTCATCTGAGCCCGGCTCGCCGCTCCGCGCCGACGGAAGCGCGCTGGCAGCTCTCCGCGCGGAGGCGCTTGGCGCCGGTTTCCAGGTCGATGACGTCAACCCGCTGGTCGGCCTCGACGGCCGCGCCGCGCTGATCCGGCGGCTGGGCGCGCAGGTGCTCGCACGGCCGGACCTGTTCTCCACGCAGGACGAGCCCCGACCGGGCGGCCTCTACGACGTCTTGGCGTCACGCGCTGCGGGCGGGAAGCTTCCCGCGGCGGCGATCCTCGAGCTACTGCTCGAGGCGCTGGGGCCGATCTGGCAGGATAGGCTGGTGATCGACGGGGTCGCGCTCGGCGATTGCTGGCGGCACCCGGCGATCCGGCGCGATGACGCCACCAATGGGCTGGTCCCCCTCCACAAGCTGTCGCAATGGCTGGCTTATTCGCTGATCGAGCCGCTCGAGGACGCAGGAATTGAGGTCGTCGAGATCGACGGCCTCACCGGCCTTGCCGAATATCGCAACGGCGGGCTGTTCGTGGACACGGGCGTGCTTCAGCTCACCGATCCCGGCGATGCCGAGCGGTCGCACCATGTCTCCGATCCGCTCATCGTCGCCTGGCGGGCGATGACCGTCGCCCTGCTCGACCGAATGGCGCCATCGGTGCGCGAGCTTCTTGGCGTCAGGGAAACCTCCTTCCCGCTGGCGCGAATGCTCGAGGGCGGCAGCTGGGCCGCGGGCCGGCGGATCGCCAAGCAGCGCCGCGCGGATGGCGGGCCCCCTTTCCACATCCTCAGTGACGGGACGGTATTTTGACGATGGACGGGTTTTGACGATGGACGGCCTAACGATCGTGTCGCACCCGCTGGTGCAGCACAAGCTCACCAAGCTCCGCGACAAGGACACGCCGACGTCGGTCTTCCGAGCCCTCGTCCGCGAGATCGCCACCCTGCTCTGCTACGAGGTCACCCGCGACCTTCCGACCGAGCTTGAACGGGTCGAGACCCCGATCACGGAAACCCGGGCGCCCGTCATCGCAGGCAAGAAGCTGGTCTTCGCACCAATTCTGAGGGCCGGCCTGCAAATGGCTGAAGGCATGCTCGATCTCGTGCCATCCGCCCGCGTCGCCCATATCGGCCTCTACCGCGATCCGATGTCGCTCCAGGCGGTCGAATATTATTTCAAGACGCCCGAGGATTGCGCCGAGCGCCTCGTCATCATCGTCGATCCGATGCTTGCGACCGGCCACACCGGGATCGCCGCGGTCGATCGGCTCAAGGAAGCGGGCGTGTGCGACATGCGTTTCGTCTGCATGCTCGCCGCTCGCCCAGGCGTCGAGGCGCTTCGCGCCGCCCATCCCGACGTGCCGATCTGGGCCGCCGGGATGGACGACGAGCTCAACGACCACGGCTATATCGTGCCCGGTCTGGGCGACGCCGGCGACCGCATGTACGGGACTCGGTGATGAAGCACGAAGAGACTGCGGACCTTCCCTATCTGCGCAAGGTCGTCGGAGCATCGATGGCCGGAACGGTCGTCGAATGGTACGAATTCTTCCTCTACGGCACCGCCGCGACTCTCGTCTTCGGCCACCTCTTCTTCCCCGATACCGGCAACGAGCTCGACGGGATCATCGCGGCGTTCGCGACCTATGCCGTGGGCTTCATCGCCCGGCCGCTCGGCGGAATCGTCTTCGGCCATATCGGCGACAAGGTCGGCCGAAAGTCGCTTCTCCAGTTCAGCCTGGTCCTGATCGGCGCCTCGACCTTCCTGATGGGCTGCCTGCCAGGCTTCGACTCGATCGGCTATTGGGCCCCCGCGCTTCTCGTGACCCTCCGCTTCATCCAGGGCTTCGCTCTTGGCGGCGAGTGGGGCGGAGCGATCCTCCTCGTCACCGAGCACAGCCCGAACAGGAGCCGCGGCTTCTGGGGCAGCTTCCCGCAGGCTGCGGTGCCCATCGGCAATTTGCTCGCCACGATCGTCCTCCTCACGCTCTCGGCGACCCTCACCGACGAGGCGTTCATGAGCTGGGGCTGGCGGGTCGGTTTCTGGCTGTCGGTCGTGATCGTGGTGATCGGCTATTATATCCGCACCCAGATCAGCGACTCCCCGATCTTCAAGGCCGCCAAGGAGGAAATCGAGACCAAGGCGGAGGCCGGCTACGGCCTGGTCGAGGTGTTCCGCCGCTACCCGCGCGGCGTGTTCACCGCGATGGGCCTGAGGTTCGGCGAGAACATCCTCTATTACATGGTGGTCACCTTCTCAATCACCTATCTCGCCCATGTCGGGGTCGACACGACGCGGATACTGACCCTCCTCTTCGCCGGCCACATCCTCCACTTCCTGATCATCCCCCTGGTCGGCCGGGCAAGCGACCGGTTCGGGCGCAAGCCGGTCTATATCCTGGGCGCCGCGCTCACCATGGCCTGGCCCTTCCTTGCCTTCCCGATGCTCGGCAGCGGCGACACCGTGACCATCCTCGCCGCGATCATGCTCGGCCTCGTCATTCACGCGATGATGTACGCGCCGCAGCCGGCGATCATGACCGAGATGTTCCCGACACGGGTGCGTTATTCCGGCGTCTCGCTCGGCTACCAGGTCACGGCGATCGTCGCCGGTTCATGGGCGCCCCTGATCGGCGCGTGGCTGCTCCGCGAATATGACGCCTGGCACCCGATCGCTTTCTACATTCTTGCGGCCGGAGCGGTCAGCCTTGTCTCCGCATTCATCATGCGGGAGAGCAAAGGCACATCGCTGGTCGCCATCGACGAGGCTGACCGGCAGAGGCCAGGCGGCGGCCCCGCACCAGGCGCCGCGCCAATACCGTAATCGCCACAGTCGATCAGTTCCGGCGGAACTCTCCGATGCATCGATCATTCGAACCCTTATATTGAGCCATATGACGGATTCGAACGTGCGCAGATATTTCTTCGACCTCTGCGAAAATGGCGATTTCTTCCCGGACCGCGAAGGCTGCGAATGCTCGGATCCGAGCAAGGCCTATGAGATCGCGCGCGAGAAGGTCCGCCGAGTATTCCGTCGGCGGCTTCGGGAAGGTCGGGTGCCGCTCGGCGGCTATGTCAGCGTCCGGCTCGATTGCGGCGAACGGCTGATGTTCGTCCCCTATCGCGAAGTTCTCGCCGCCGCCTGAAGCGGGCTGCCCCGCCCTTCCCTCGCGGGCGGCAAAGGGCTAATCGCGCGCCCATGCAGATGAAGAGCACTCACGCGGGCAAGATCACCGCTTTCGACTGGGCCGATCCGTTCGGTCTCGACGACCAGCTGACCGACGAGGAGCGCATGGTCCGCGACACCGCGGAAGCCTATGCGCAGGAGAAGCTGCTGCCGCGGGTGACCGAGGCCTATCTCAAGGAGCGGTTCGACCGCGAGATCATGAACGAGATGGGCGAGCTCGGCCTGCTCGGAGCGACGATCCCGGGCGAATATGGCGGCGCCGGCCTCAATTATGTGAGCTACGGCCTCATCGCTCGCGCGGTGGAGCGGGTCGACAGCGGCTACCGGTCGGCAATGTCCGTCCAGTCGAGCCTCGTCATGCACCCGATCAACGCCTACGGCACCGAAGAGCAGAAGCAGAAATACCTTCCCAAGCTCGCCAGCGGCGAATGGGTCGGCTGCTTCGGCCTGACCGAGCCGGACGCGGGCTCCGATCCGGGCGGAATGCGCACCCGCGCCCAGAAGATCGACGGCGGCTACCGTTTGTCGGGCGCCAAGATGTGGATCACCAACTCGCCAATCGCCGACGTCTTCGTCGTGTGGGCGAAGTCGGACGCCCATGACGGCAAGATCAAGGGCTTCGTGCTCGAGAAGGGCATGAAGGGCCTCTCAGCGCCCAAGATCGAGGGCAAGCTATCTCTTCGCGCCTCGATCACTGGCGAGGTCGTCATGGACGGAGTCGAGATCCCCGAGGAGAATCTCCTTCCCAACGTCGAGGGACTAAAGGGCCCGTTCGGCTGCCTCAACCGCGCCCGCTACGGCATCGGCTGGGGTGCGATGGGGGCGGCGGAAGCCTGCTATCACGCCGCCCGCACCTACACGATGGACCGCAAGCAGTTCGGGCGACCGCTCGCCGCCAACCAGCTCGTCCAGCTGAAGCTTGCCAACATGGTGACCGAGATCACTCTGGGCCTTCAGGCGGCACTCCGCGTCGGTCGCCGCTTCGACGCCGGCGAGCTGATCCCCGAGACGATCAGCCTGATCAAGCGCAACAATTGCGGCAAGGCGCTCGAGATCGCGCGCATCGCCCGCGACATGCATGGCGGCAACGGAATCTCGGCCGAATTCCACGTCATGCGCCACGCGGCCAACCTCGAGACGGTCAACACCTATGAGGGCACGCACGACGTCCACGGCCTGATCCTGGGCCGGGCGATCACGGGAATCAGCGCGTTTTGAGCCTTGGTGCGAGGGACCTGCTGCTCGCAGCGGGTGCCCTCGCGCTCGCCGTCGCGACAGTCGTGACCGATCGTTCCTGGCCGCATGAATTCTGTGGCGGCTGGCATTGGCTCGCGCTGCCCGTATTCATCGGATCGGGACTGGTGATCATGCGTCTCGCTTCGGGCTTCGTCGGGCGGGGCTCGGGCTGCCTTCTGGGCCTGGCCGGAATCGTGCTGACCATGATCTGGCTCGACGAGGGCGCTATGTTCTGCACCGCGAGGAGCGGATGAACAAACCGCTTTCTGGTCTGAAGGTCCTCGAACTGGCCCGTATCCTCGCCGGGCCGTGGGCGGGCCAGTTGCTCGCCGACCTCGGCGCCGAGGTGGTCAAGGTGGAGCGCGCCGGAACCGGCGACGATACGCGGCAATGGGGCCCGCCCTTCGCCGAGGACGGGGCGGCTGCCTATTTCCATTCCTGCAACCGCGGCAAGAGCTCGATCGCCGTCGATTTCGAGGTCGCGGAAGATCTTAAACGGGTTCGCACGCTTGCCGCCGAAGCCGATGTGATCATTGAGAATTTCAAGGTCGGCGGCCTCGAACGCTTCGGCCTCGATCATGCCAGCGTCCGCACCGCCAATCCGGGCGTGATCTATTGCTCGATCACCGGCTTCGGCCAGGACGGTCCCTACGCGCACCGCGCGGGCTACGACTTCATCATACAGGACATGGGCGGGATCATGTCGCTGACCGGCGAGACGGACGGATCGCCGCAGACGACCGGCGTCGCCATCGCCGACATCTTCACCGGCCTCTATTCGGCCGTCGCAATCCTCGCAGCGCTTCGCGAGCGCGACCGCACCGGGGAAGGCGCACATATCGACATGTCGCTGCTCGACACTCAGGTGGCAGTGCTCGGCAATCAGGCGCTGAACTGGATGGTGTCGGGCAAGGTGCCGGAGCGAGTGGGCAACGGGCACGCCAATCTCGTCCCCTACCAGGCGTTCCGAGCGAAGGACGGCGAGGTCATCGTCGCGGTCGGCAACGATCGCCAATTCGAGCGCTTGTGCGGAATTCTCGGCCTCGACGTGCTTGCGGCGGACGACCGGTTCCGAACCAATCCCGCCCGGGTGACCAACCGCTCCGAACTCATCCCACTGCTCGAGCAGGAAATCGCCGGCCTCGGCCGTCAGGACTTTTCCGAGGCTTTGGAGGAAGCGGGCATTCCGGCGGGGCCGATCAACGACATCGCGCAGCTGTTCGACGACCCGCAGGTCAGGCATCGCGGCATGAAGCTCGACCTCGATGGAACGCCCGGCCTCGCCTCCCCGATCGTTATCGACGGCAAGCGTCAGGTCTCGGACCGACCTGCACCGGCACTAGCGGAATCGCCTAAGCCATTGTCCGGAACGTGAATTACCTCGCTATCACGCCGATACAATTTCACGCTTGCTTCAAAGACTTAAGCTGCTAGCGAGGGCGGCTTGATTCAATCGGGAGGGTTTCGAATGCGTTTCGCCGTCGTCGCGTTGTCCGCGCTTCTTGTCGCGTCCCCCGCTGTGGCTTTCGCCCAGTCCAACAGCAATAGCGGCGTCGCCGTCCGCTCTTCCAACGAGGGACCGCAGGGTTCGTCCGAAGCCGGCACCAACGAGAATGGCGAGCGTCGCATCTGCCGCCGAATCGAATCCTCGGCGAATCGCTCCAGCTCGCGCCGCGTCTGCATGACCCAGCGCGAATGGCGGGACTACAACCGCAGCGTCAGCGAATAATCATGGAACTGGGCGGGGCCTGCGGAACAGCAGGATCGGTCCGTCCTTGTAGAGAGCGGGCTCGCGGATCGCGAAGCCCGCTTTTTCTATGACCCGGATCGAGGCCGAGTTGTCGGGATCGATGATCGCCGCATATTGATCGGCTTCGAGGGCGGAGTCCGCCCAGCGCAGCGCCGCGGCAACTCCCTCCGATGCATAGCCCTGGCCGTGAGCATGGGCGGCCAGGACATAGCCGAGCTCGGGGATGCCCTCGATATTGGGCTCCATCGCCCGCTTGAAGTCGGCGAAGCCGAGCTGGCCGATCACCGCGCCGTCGGCACGCCGCTCGACGATCCAATAACCGTAGCCGAGCAGCATCCACATCGCGGGGCCGCACAGCATCCGGCGCCAGCTGTCCTCGCGGGGCTGTGGCACGCCGCCGATAAAGCGCATGACCTCGGCGTCGCCGGTCATCGCGGCGACGGCGTCGAGATCGTCGGCCGTGTGCGGGCGAAGGACGAGGCGCTCGGTCGTCAGGACCGGGATCACGCCCCCTCCTCCGCTTCCGCTGAGGCTTACTTCTTGCCGGTGAGCTTGAGACCGCCGAAGCGCTTGTTGAAGCGCGCGACCTGGCCGCCCGTATCGAGCATCTTGCCGGTGCCGCCGGTCCAGGCCGGGTGAGCCGTGGGATCGATGTCGAGCTGCAGCGTGTCGCCTTCCTTGCCCCAGGTGGAGCGGGTCTCGAACACGGTGCCGTCGGTCATCTGCACCTTGATCATGTGATAGTCGGGATGGGTGTCGGTCTTCATGGATCGAATTCTTTCCGGGATTTCGGCTGGTTACCGACCAGCCTACTGGTCAGGGAAGCGGCGCACTTAGCCTCTGGTCCTTCGATTGACAAGGTGGGTCGCCGGGCGTAGCCGCCCTCTCCGCGAAGGTGTCCCCGCGCAAGCTGGGATGAAAATGGGAAGCCGGTTCGAAACCGGCGCTGTGCCCGCAACTGTAAGCGGCGAGCCTGTCATCCGCAAAGGGTGGAAAGGCGATCGAGCCGCAAGCCAGGAGACCTGCCTTCGCAGTCGTCCGCGCCCGGCCGGGACCAGCCGCAAGCGCGTGGCGCCGCCGCGGCCGATAAAGCCGCGCCGGTTCCTCCGAGGCGACATCTCGTATGTCGCCTGAAGGAGGACCAGAATGATTTCCGCCCTTGCCCTCGCATTGTTGCAGCCCCCTGTGGCCGAGTCCGAGCATGAGCTTGTCGTCACGGCATCGCTCGTGCCGGTGCCCGGCGAGGAGGCCCCAGCCTCGGTCACCATATTCGATGCGCAGCGGATCGAGTCGCTCGGCTTCACCCAGGCCAGCGATCTCATTCGCCTCGCCCCCGGTGCGTCGGTGTCGGTATCCGGCGGCCAAGGCGCACTGACCCAGGTCCGGCTGCGCGGTGCCGAGGCCAACCACACCCTGGTGTTCGTCGACGGCATCGCCTTCAACGATCTCGCCGCCGGCAACCAGGCACGGTTCGAGACTTTCAGCGCCGAGGGCCTCGAGCGAATGGAATTGGTGCGCGGGCCCCAATCGGCCTTGTGGGGCTCGGAAGCGCTCGGCGGAGTCATCGCCATGGAAAGCCCGGATCCGCTGGGCAAGCGCAGACTGACGGCAAGGGCCGAGGCCGGAAGCCGCGGCTTCCTGAGCGGCTCGGCCGTTTTCGCGACGGGCGGCGAGGACTCGGGCCTTTCCGGCACTCTCAGCTTTGCGCGGAGCGACGGCATCGACATCCTGGGCGGCGGCGCCGGCGATCGGGACGGGTTCGAGAACCTAACCGCCTCGCTCCGCGGAGCCGTTCGCCGGGGCGATCTCAGCGCCGGAGCAGTCGGCCGCTATATCCGCCACGAAACCGAATATGACGCCAGCGATCCGTTCACCTTCCAGCGTGCGGACACCGCGGACGTATCGGAGGTCGATACCAAGGCCGGTCGGGTCTGGGTCGGCTATGGCGACGCCGTGACGCCATGGCAGGTTCGGGTCGAGGCGCAGCATCTCGAAAGCGACAACCGCAACAGGGTGGCGACAACCCGGACCAATGACAGCTACGGCCGCCGCACCCGCTTCGGCGCTCAGGCGGTCAGGCGCTTTGACGTCAGCGGAAGCCGGCACACGCTCGTCGCTGCCGCCGAGCATGAAGAGGAGTCGTTCGGGACTCGGGACCTCCAGTTCGGCGGCGCCTCGGACCGCGACCTCGAACGCGGCCGCACCGCTTTCGTCGGCGAATGGCGCGCCGAATGGGGCGCTCTCACCACCGACGTCGCCGTCCGCCACGACGATTTCAGCGCTTTCGAGGACTCGACGACCCTTCGTGTGCACGCGGAACTCGACCTCGGCGGCGGGGTGTCGCTGGTCGGCGGCTATGGCGAGGGCATCGCCCAGCCGAGCTTCGTCGACCTGTTCGGCTTCGGTCCGGGATCAGGCTTCATCGGCAATACGGACCTCCGGCCTGAGCGATCGAAGGGCTTCGAGGGCGGCGTGCGCTGGCAGCGCTCTGCCTTCGCGCTCGAGGCAGTCGCTTTCTCCAACGACCTCCAGGACGAGATCGTCGAGGATTTCAGCATCTTTCCCAATTACACCGTCATCAACGCCCCGGGGAAAAGCCGGCGGCGGGGGATCGAGCTGTCGGGCGAATGGCGACCCGCCGCAGGCCTGCGCGTATCGGCCAATTATACCTACACAGACACGCGCGAGCCGGAAGGACCGGGTACGCAGGCTCTGCGCGAGGTGCGGAGGCCGGAGCATACCGCCAATCTCGCGGCCCACTGGCGCTCGGGGCCTTTCACTCTGGGAGGATCGCTCGCCTACGTCGGTGAGAGGAGCGACCGGGACTTCGACCTGTTCCCGGCACCGATTGTGAAGCTGGGTGCCTATGTCCTTGGCAGCGCTCGCTTTGCCTATCGGATCAGTGAGTCCCTCGAGGCCTATGCACGGGTCGAGAATGGGTTCGACGAACATTATCAGGACGTGGTCGGCTATGCGACGCCGGGGCGGTCGGTTCATGCGGGCATTCGGCTTCGTTTCGGCGCTTAGCCTGGCGCTCGCCGCCTGCGCCGCACCGCCCGCGCCGGTCGCGCGCGGCGGTGCTCCCGAGCGCGTCGTGTCGCTCAACCTGTGCACCGACGAGCTTCTGCTTCTCCTTGGCGCTCCCGGGCAGATCGCCTCGGTCAGCCATCTTGCCCGGAAGCAGGAGGAGACTCCGCTGTGGCGCGAGGCGCGGCGGCATCCCGGCAATGACGGCAGCTTGGCGGCCGCCGCGGCGCATCGGGCCGACCTCATCCTCACCATGGGCGGGGGCGGCGACCGGCTCGGCATCGCATCGCGCCTTGGCGTGCAAGTGGTCGACCTCCCCTACCCACAGACGATCGACGACGTCATGACGTCGATCGGCACCGTCGCGGCGGCGCTGGGGCGCGAAGCGGAGGGCGCATCGGCGATCGCCCGGATCGAGGCGCTGAGACGCTCGGCACCCGCGGCGGAAGTCGACGCCTTATGGGTGGGCGGCGGTGGGCGAACGGTTTCGGCGGGGGGCCTTGAGGCTCAATGGATGGCTCTTGCAGGCCTGCGCCAGCGCCAGGTGAGCGGCGACCGAATCGAGCTGGAGGAGCTTCTGGTGCGTCCGCCAACGGTGCTGCTGCGCAGCGACTATCGGGCGAACCAATATTCACAGGGACAGGCCTGGGTGAACCATCCCCTCGCCCGCGCTGCCCGGGGCAGCCGGGCCGTCGCCACCGACGGCCGCCGCTGGACCTGCATGGGCCCACCGCTCGTCGACGAGATCATCCGCCTTCGCGGGGAGCTCGCAGCATGAGGTATGGCGTCATAGCAGCCACCGGCCTGCTCGCGGCATTCGCCTTCGCAGCCGCGTTGCTTCTGCCTTGGTCGAGCCTCCAGGCCCTTTACGGGGTCAACGCGGACCTCGGCCTGACTTTCCTCGTCGAGCTTCGGCTGCCGCGGGCGGCCCTTGCACTCGTCTATGGGGCCATGCTCGGCTCGGCGGGAGCGGCGATCCAAGCGCTGTTCGGCAACCCCCTGGCGTCGCCCGACCTGACCGGCACGACCAGCGGCGCCGCGCTCGGCGCGGTGGTCACCGCCTATCTGATCGGCGCGGCGAGTTCGTTCGCAATGGCGATCGGCGCAGTCGCCGGAGCGCTCGCCAGTCTTCTCCTGCTCATCGGCCTGGCCGGTCGCCGCGCCGAGACGGCCACCTTGCTTCTGGCGGGTCTCGCGATCAGCGCTCTGGCCGGGGCATTGACCACGCTCGCGCTCGCGCTCGCTCCCTCCCCCTTTGCCTTCTACGATGCTTATTCGTGGCTGATGGGCTCGCTTGTCGATCGAAGCCTTCCTCAGCTCGGCTTCGCCGTAATCCCCGCAGCGGTGGCCGTCCTGTGGCTGGCCCGACTCGCCCCGGCGCTCGATCGTCTCGCTCTCGGGGAGGAGGTCGCCGAGTCGCTCGGCCACGATCTCGGCCGCCTTCGGCTCCAGGTCATCTGCCTCAGCGCGTTGGGAGTCGGCGCCTGCGTCGCGATCTGCGGCGCGATCGGCTTCATCGGACTTGTCGCTCCAATCTTCGCCCGGCGCCTGACCGGCGGACATGCCGGGCGGGCGATCCTGCCGGCGGCTGTGATCGGAGCCCTGCTCCTCAGCCTCGCCGACCTCGCAAGCCGCTTCGCTCCGCTCGGCCGAACCCTTCCGATCGGGGTCGTTACCGCGCTGGTCGGAGCCCCCTTCTTCCTGTGGCTGGTGGCTCGGATGCGCTGGGGAATGGCGCGATGAGCCTGGTCGACGCCCTTGCCCTCGCCATTCCCGGGCGCCTCCAGCCCACCAGCCTGCGCCTGGAGGCTGGCACCCTCACCTGCCTGATCGGCCCGAACGGGAGCGGCAAGACAAGCCTTCTCCATGCCCTCGCCGGGATCGGCCGCTCTTCGGGAGGCACGTTGATCGATGGCGAGGCGTTGAGGAGCGCACCTCCAGCGCTCCGCCCGAAACTCGCGTCATATCTTCCGGCCAGCCGCGACCTGCGCTGGCCCCTTCATCCCCGCGATCTCATCGCGCTCGGCGGCGGCTCGGCGGATCAGATCGATCACTATGTCGGGCAGCTCGATCTGGCCGCGCTCGAACCGCACAGCGTCGATCGGCTTTCAACGGGCGAGCGCAGCCGGGTGCTGATCGCGCGGGCGCTAGCGCCGAAGCCGAGGCTTCTGCTCCTGGACGAACCCACCGCCAACCTCGATCCCCTGTGGCAGATCCGGCTGATGGAGCTGGTGCGCGAGGAGGTGGCCCAGCCTGGACGCGCCGCGATCGTCGCGATGCACGACCTCGACTCGGCGGGACGCTACTCCGACCGACTGATCGTGATGAACTCGGGCCGGGTCGTCGCCGACGGCGCCCCCGAGCATGTGCTCGGCAGCGCCGTCATTCGCGACATATTCGGGATCGTGCGGCGGGACGGCCACTGGGTGGCGTCAGCCGCGAAGGCCTAGGCCGAGGGCGGATCGGCGATCATCGCCGTGAAATTGGCCTCGGCGGCGAGCTGGTCGCCGACATAGGCGCGCCCTTCGAACTTGCACACCCGAGCGCGCTTCTGGACGAAGCTCACGTCGAGGCGAAGCAGGACGCCGGGCTCGACCGGGGTGCGAAACTTCGCGCCGTCGATCGCCATGAAATAAACGAGCTTGCCCGAGCCGGCGAGACCGAGCGACTGGACGGCGAGAACACCCGCAGCCTGCGCCAGCGCCTCGACGATCAGGACGCCCGGCATGATCGGGCGGCCCGGGAAGTGGCCCTGGAAGAAGCTCTCGTTGATCGTGACCGCCTTGATCGCGCTGATCCGCTCGTCGGGGATCAGGCTCTCCACTCGGTCGACGAGCAGCATCGGGTAGCGATGAGGCAGAGCCGCCATCACCGCACGCACGTCGAGCGCCCCCGCGTCAGCCGCGGGAGCGCTCTGGTTCGGCGAGTCCGTCACCGGCCCTGGGGACGCGGTGCCTGGGGCTGCGGCTGGCCCGGCTGGGCGGGCGGCGCCTGCTGCGGCATCGGGGTGACGCTGACGGCGGGAAGCGAACGATTGAGCTGAGCGAGAACGTCGTTGGTGACGTCGAGCGCAGGCGAGTTGCCGAGGCGAGCATCGTTCGAGATGATCAGGTTGGCGCCGCGGGCGGTCATCACCTGGTTGTAGATCGGCTCGAGGGCGCGATTGAGCTGAACGCCGACGTGGACGCGGGTGCTTTCGAAATTCTGCTGGAGGGTCTGGAGCTCCTGAGCGGCGCTCTGGCGGCGTTGCTCAAAAGCCTGGATGCGCGGGCGAATCGCATTCTCGGCGGTGGTGCGCGCGGCGCCGGTGAGGGTTCCGATGCGCTGGGCTTCCGCCTGCAGGCTCTGCTCTTCGGTCTGAAGCGGAGTCAGAAGGGCCTGGCGGCGCTGCTGGAAGTTGGTGTCCTGGGCCTGCAGAGCTGCGGTCGCGGAGGCGCAAGCAGTGCACTCGCGAAGCACGCGGTCGGTGTTGACGACTGCGACGACTGCAGCGGGCACGCGCTGCTGGGCGATTACACCGGTCGGGATGGCGGCCACGATCGCGGCCGCGACAAGGAGCTTGGTCTTCATCAGAAAGCGGTTCCTACGTTGAAGGTGAAGATTCGGGTGTCGTCGCCTTCCTGGCTGAGCAGGGGATAAGCGACGTCGATCCGGAACGGACCGAAGGGCGAGTTCCAATTGACTCCGACGCCGATCGCGACGCGTGGCGACGGCGTGTCGCCGACGAAGGTTTCGCGGAAGGGCGGGATGCCCTGGCGGAACAGGTTCGATCCGGCCGGGCAATCGGTGCCGCGGGCGACCCGGGAGATGGTCCCGTCCGTCGCCTGGCAGGCGTTGAGAGTGAGATCGGACCCAGGCGTGATGTTGAGCAGGTTCGGCTGACGAACGCCCCACAGGGCGCCGACGTCGACGAACACGGAGGGACGCACACCGAGCTCTCGAATGGCGTTGCTGACCGGGATCTCGAGCTCGAGATGGCCGAGATAGTAATAGCGACCGCCGATCGCCTCGTCACGGACCTGGCTGTCGTCGTCGACGAAGGTCAGGTTCCCCCCGGAGTCGAGCACCGGAGTTCCATCGGCGTTCACGTCATAGAACCGCCGGAGAACGCGAGGTCCGACGCCGCGGATGTCGAAGCCGCGCATCTGCGGGCTGCCGAGCGTGAAGCGGTCGGTGAGAAGGATCGGGTCGACGCCCGGTTCGCCATCCTCGAAGCTGAAGATGGCGCCGCCCTCGGCGCTTGCCGACAGAACGAAGCCGCTTCCGATGCTCCAGTAACGCGCCGCGCTGGCACGCGTGCGCAGGTAGCGAACGTCACCGCCGAGCCCGGCGAAGTCCTGGCTGATCAAGGCGCGCAAACCGCGGGTCGGCCGGAGGCTGTTGTTGAGGGTCGAGTAGACCAGCGTGTAGCCCAGGCTCGACACGACCCGCTCGCCGATGAGATCGCAGAGATAGCGGCCCGCGAGCAGCGGATCGCACGCCGCCGGCAGCGGGCCGGTGCCGTCGGGATCGCTGAAGTAGAGCTCCGGCGCGAGGCCGATCTCGCTGAGATTGAGGCTGTAGCGAAGCGCCAGCTGCATCCGCTCGGTGAGTGGCACACCGACACGGATCTGTCCGCCGGTCGTCACCTCGTCGAACGTGCTCCGCCGCTCGTTGCCGACGAAATTGAAGCTGTTGAGATCGCGCCGATAGAGGTCGAAACCGATCGCGACGTTGCGGTCGAACAGATAGGGCTCGGTGAAGCCGAGCTCGAACGAGCGCGAATAGCTTGAATAATTGATCGCCGCGCGCAGCTGCTGGCCGAGGCCGCGGAAGTTGCGCTGCTGGACCGACAGGTTGATCAGGAACTGCTCGATGCTCGAGAAGCCGGCCGACAGCTGCAGCTCGCCGGTCGCCCGTTCCTCGACCTCGACATTGAGGGCCATTCGATCGGGCGACAGCTCCTGCTGCTCGATCTCCAGATTTTCCTGGAAATAGCCGAGACTGTTGATGCGGTCGCGGGAGCGGCGGAGGCGGATCGAGTTGAACGGATCGCCCTCGGCGAGCCGGAACTCGCGGCGGATCACCTTGTCGGCGGTGTTGGTGTTTCCGGAGATGTTGATCCGGTCGACATAGGTGCGCTGCGCCTCGTTCACCTGGAAATTGATGTCCATGGTGAGCGTTTCGGGGTTGCGGGTGAAGCGCGGCTCGACGTCGGTGAAAGCGTAGCCATAGAGGCCGGCGAGCTCGTTGAGGCGGGTGACCGTGTCCTCGACCTGGCGCGCATTGTAGAAGTCGCCGGTGCGCATCGGCAGCGCGTTCTGAAGGGCCTCGCTGCTGAAGTCGCGGATCTCGCTGTTCACCGTGACGTCGCCGAACTTGTAGCGCGGACCTTCCTCGACGACGTAGGTGATGATGAAGTCGCGCCGATCCGGGGTCAGCTCGGCGACCGCCGAGACGACGCGGAAGTCGGCATAGCCCTGGGTCAGGTAAAACTGCCGAAGCTTCTGCTGGTCGAACGCCATTCGGTCGGGATCGTAGGTGTTGTTGCTTCCCCCGAGCAGGTCGAACGGGAAGCCGCGCGCCTCGCGCGTGGCCATCTCGGCCTGCAGACGGCTGTCCGGAAACGCCTGGTTGCCGATGATGTTGATCTGGCGAACGCTCGAGCGCGGCCCCTCGTCGATCTCGAACACGACGTCGACCCGGTTCTGGTCGAGCTGGACGATCTTCGGCTCGACGCGGGCGGCGAAGCGGCCCTGACGACGGTAGAGCTCGATGATGCGCGCGACGTCGGCGCGGGCGCGGCTGCGGGTGAAGATCTGGCGCGCAGCGAGACGAATCTCGGGCGTGATCTTGTCGTCCTTCAGGCGCCGATTGCCCTCCAGGATGATGCGGTTGATGACCGGGTTCTCGCGAACCTGGATGACGATGTTGCCGGTCTCGACGCCGGCGATCTGGACATCGGCGAACAGCTCGGTGGCGTAGAGCTCGCGAAGCGCCTGGTCGATCCGGCTGCGGTCATAGGCTTCGCCGGGGCGAAGCGTGATGTAGGAGATGACCGTCTCGGCCTCGAGACGCTGGTTGCCGGTCACGGTGATCGACCGGACGACCTGCTGGGCGGGCGCAGCGGTCGGCGGAGTCAGCGGAACGGTGGGGACCTGCTGGGCCGACGAGGGCGCCTGGGTCTGCTGGGGCTGCGCGTGCGCGGCGCCCGAGAAACCGCCGAGCGCGGTCCCGACCAGCAGCAAGGTGCAAAGGTGGCGGCCTTTTGGAAAAGCTTGATGAGACGTCACGTGGTTCCCGCCCTAATATGTCGCGCCGGCGGAACGGCCGGCTTCTCCCTGTCGTCGGCTGCCCTGCCCCAACCCGTCAAAGCGATCAACCCGCCAGCCTGTTGAACAGGCCGAACGAAACCAGATCGTTGAACGTGATGAAGATCATCAGCGCCAGAAGCACCATCAAACCGGTCCGGAATGCCCATTCCTGCGCCGCCGGGCCAAGCGGTTTCCGCCTCACGCCCTCGATGAGGTAGAAAAGAAGGTGACCCCCGTCGAGCAGAGGAATTGGCAACAGGTTGATGAATCCCAGATTAATCGAAACGACTGTCATCAGCCAGAAGAAGGGCAGCCAGCCGAGACTTGCCTGCTGACCGGACACTTCCGCGATCTTCAGCGGCCCGCCCAATTCCTTGACCGATCGGGTGCCGGTGATGACCTGGCCCAAGGCGACGACCATCGACTCCACCGTATCGACCGTCCGATTGACGGCGGCGCCGAACAGGCGGTGCGGCGGCAGCCGCTCCAGGCTGGCCCCGGCCCCCGGCGCGATGCCGAGGCGGCCGATGCGCGCGCTGTTGCCGAATTCGTCGCGCACGGTCTCCTCGGCGGAGGTCATGGTCACCGCGAGTTCCTCGCCGCCGCGAACGACGGTCAGTTCCATTTCGGTGTTCGGGCGCAGCGAGACGTAGCTGCTGAGGTCCGCGAACGTGTCGATTCCGCTGCCGTTGACCGCGACGATCTGATCGCCCGGCTGCAACCCCGACGAAGCGGCCGGGCTGTTGGGAAGCAGCGATCCGACGGTCGCAGTGGCGGTCGGATAGCCGTTGATCGCGAAGATCGCCATGAAGGCGACGATCGCGAACAGGAAATTGGTGAACGGCCCGGCGGCGACGATGATGAATCGCTGCCACACAGGCTTGGCCTGGAAGGTCTGGTTGCGCTCTTCGGCAGGCAGCGCCAGCCACTCGTCGGTCGGGGTGGAGGCCGGGTTCATGTCGCCCTTGAACTTGACGTAACCGCCAAGCGGAAGCGCGGCGACCTTCCAGCGCGTGCCGAGCCTGTCGGTCCAGCCGAACAGCTCCTTGCCGAAGCCGATCGAGAAGGTCTCGGCGCGAACGCCGAAAATGCGGCCCGCCAGATAGTGGCCCATCTCGTGAATGAACACGAGCGGCCCCAGCACGGCCAGGAACGCGACGACGATCAGCAGAAAACCCGGTTCGGTCAAACGTGGATCTTTCCAGTCACCCTGCGCGCAACGGAGCGCGCCTCGGCATCGATCTCCAGTACCTCCTCGATCGTCGCCGGCGCGGGCGGATCGTAGGAGGCCATCACGTCCCCCACAATTGCGGCGATATCAAGGAAGCCGATGGACCGCGCAAGGAAAGATGCGACGGCTACCTCGTTGGATGCGTTGAGAATCGCCGGCTTGGCGCCGCCGTCCGCCAATGCCTGCCTGGCAAGCGCGAGCGCCGGGAAGCGCTCATGGTCCGGGGCTTCGAAGTCGAGCCGGGCAATCGTGGCGAGATCGAGGCCGGTGCAGGGGGTCGCCATTCGCTGCGGCCAGGCGAGCGTGTAGGCGATCGGAACGCGCATGTCGGCGGGGCCGAGCTGAGCGAGAAGCGAGCCGTCGCAATATTCGACGAGGCTGTGGACGATCGATTGCGGGTGGACGACGGCCTCGAGTTGCTCCGCCGCAACCGGGAACAGGTGAAAAGCCTCGATCAGCTCGAGACCCTTGTTCATGAGGGTTGCCGAGTCGACGGAGATCTTCGCCCCCATCGACCAATTGGGATGCGCCACCGCCTGGTCGGGCGTTGCGGCCCGCATCTCGTCGATCGTCCAGCCGCGGAACGGGCCGCCGCTGGCGGTCAGGATGATCCGGCGGATTTCGGACGCCCTCGAGCCGTGGAGGCACTGGAAGACCGCATTATGCTCGGAATCAACCGGGAGCAGGGTGGCGCCTGAGCGCCGGGCGGCCTCCGTCATCAAGGCGCCGGCCGAGACCAGAGCTTCCTTGTTGGCGAGAGCGACGATCCCGCCGCCTTCGAGAGCGCGCATGACTGGAGCGAGGCCCGCCGTTCCGACGATCGCCGCCATCGTCCAATTCGCCTGCGCACCCGCGGCCTCGACGATCGCCTCGTAGCCGGCGGAGACACCGATATTGGTACCTGTAAGAGCGGCCTTGAGCTCGTCGTAGCGGGCCGGATCGCCGATCACCGCCCGCTCGGGCCGGAACTTGCGGGCAAGCTCGGCGAGCCCGGCGACGTCGCTGTTCGCGGTCAGGGCAACGATCTCGAACGCGCCCTCCCCTTCGCGTTCGATCAGGTCGAGGGTCGAGCGGCCGACCGATCCGGTCGCGCCCAATATGGTGATTCGCCGCGCCATCGTGTCAGCCGGTCCAGAGCCCCGCCATCATCACGGCGAGGGTCGCGACGCTCACCGCCATCAGCCCGTCGATTCGATCGAGAACGCCGCCATGGCCGGGAAGTATGGTGCCGCTGTCCTTGACCCCGCACCGCCGTTTGACCCAGCTTTCATAGAGGTCGCCGCCCTGCGCGATCACAGCCATCGGCACTCCCAGCCAGGTGAAGGGCGCTCCGAGAGCGAAGAAGTCGGCGGCCAACCATCCGCAGACGCCGGCTCCGACCGCTCCGCCGATCAGCCCCGCCCAGGTCTTCGCAGGGCTGATGCGCGGCGCGAGCTTGGGCCCGCCAATCGTCTTGCCTGCGAAATAAGCGAATATGTCTGTGGCCCAGGTGACGATCATCACCCAGAAGATCAGGCCGAAACCGACCGCCCAGCTCATCACGACGAGGGCGAATGCCGGAATCGCGACGTAAACGAAGCCCCAGCCCAGCGTCGGCCGCCGGCTGGCGAGCCACAGCAAAAGTCCGGCCACGGCCGCCGCAGCCATGGCATACCAGGCCGGAGTGAAGGTCGAGTCGTCGATCGCCCACATCTCCTCGCCGCTATCGAGATGGACGGTATCGATCGCTCCGGCGGGATAGAGATATTGGCCGCCGCCGAGCAGCAACAAGGCGAGCAAGGCGACCCCGAGCCATGTCCACGGCCAGGCTACCCGGTGCATGTCGGCCCATTCAGCGAGGGTGATCGCAGCCGCAATGGTGATCAGGATCCGGAACGGCCAGCCCCCGAACCAGATGGCGACGCTCGCCACTGCGATCATCACCACGCCCATGACGAATCGGGTCGGCAGGTCGGTGACGTGGCCGGGAGTGCCGGCGAGCGGCGCAGCGGTCGTGGGCTCGGATGGGCGCTCCGTCACAGGCCACCAAAGCGGCGATCGCGGCGCGCATATTCGTCGAGCGCGGCGCGGAGGTGGCCGGCGCTGAAGTCCGGCCACAAGGTGTCGGCGAAGATCAGCTCGGCATAAGCCGCCTGCCACAGCAGGAAGTTGGACAGGCGATATTCGCCCGACGTGCGGATTAGCAGATCGAGCGGCGGAAGCCCGCTCGTGTCGAGCACCGAATCCAGCATCGCCTCGTCGATCGCGCCGGGCGCAAGCTCACCGGCGACGATCCGGGAACCAAGCGTCTGCATCGCCCGAACCAGCTCGCCGCGCGCTCCGTAGTTGAGCGCGACCGCGACGGTCATCCGGTCATTGTCCTTGGTTCGCTCGACCGCCTTGTCGACCATCTTGGCGACGTCGGGGGCGAAGGCGCGGTGGTCGCCGAGGACCCGGAGGCGAACGCCTTCCTTGTGGAAGCCGTCGAGCTCCTTCTGGATGTAGAAGCGTAGAAGCCCGGTGAGGTCGTTGATCTCCTCCTCCGGTCGCCGCCAATTCTCCGAGGAAAAGGCGTAGAGGGTGAGGCACTCGACTCCCGCCTCGCCGGCCGCTCGAACCGCTCGCCGAGCGGCCTCGGCGCCCTGCTTGTGGCCGGCGGCCCGAGGAAGCCCGCGCGCCTTCGCCCAGCGGCCGTTGCCATCCATGATGATCGCGAC
>JAEZHP010000008.1 GCA_023416515.1 Pseudomonadota bacterium
GGTCCCGTTGCGGCGACCAGGTCGCAAGCGCGATGATGAAGGAAATCTCGGCGACTCCGAAGCAGGAGAACGGCCGCGAAGCCGACGTCAATTCGATCTACATGATGGCCCACTCGGGCGCCCGCGGTTCGCAGGCGCAGATCAAGCAGCTGGCCGGCATGCGCGGCCTGATGGCCAAGCCGTCGGGCGAGATCATCGAGACTCCGATCATCTCGAACTTCAAGGAAGGGCTGACCGTGCTCGAGTATTTCAACTCGACCCACGGAGCCCGCAAGGGCCTCGCCGACACGGCGCTCAAGACGGCGAACTCGGGCTACCTGACCCGCCGCCTCGTCGACGTCAGCCAGGATGCGGTCATCGTCGAGGAGGATTGCGGCACCGAACGGTCGCTCGAGATGCGCGCGATCGTCCAGGGCGGCGCCGTCATCGCCTCGCTCGCCGATCGCGTTCTCGGCCGCACCACGGCTGAGGACGTGGTCGACGCAAAGAGCGGCGACGTCGTCATCGCCGAGGGCACATTGCTCGACGAGCCCATGGTGGCGCGGATCGAGGAAATGGGGCTGCAGGGCATCAAGATCCGCTCGCCGCTCGTCTGCGCGTCCAAGCAGGGCGTGTGCGGCAAGTGCTACGGGCGCGACCTCGCCCGCGGAACGCCGGTCAACATCGGCGAGGCGGTCGGCGTCATCGCCGCCCAGTCCATCGGCGAGCCGGGAACGCAGCTTACGATGCGGACCTTCCACATCGGCGGCGCCGCCCAGCTCAACGAGCAGTCGAACCTCGAGGCGCCGGTCGACGGCACGGTCGAGCTTCGAGACATGCCGACGATCCTCGATCCGCGCGGTCGCCACGTGTCGCTGTCGCGCTCGGGCGAGATCGCCATCCTGGACATGGACGGGCGCGAGCTTTCCACGCACCGCGTGCCGTACGGCGCTCACCTGCTGTGCGAGACGGGCCACATCGTCAGCCGGGGCGACCGTATCGCCGAGTGGGACCCGGCGTTCAGCCCGGTCATCACCGAGACCGGCGGCACGGTGAAGTACCAGGATCTCATCGAGAACCGGACAATGACCGAACAGGTCGACGAGTCCACCGGCATCACCCAGCGTGTCGTCACCGACGATACGGGCAGCAAATCGAAGAAGGAGAACCTTCAGCCTCGACTGACGCTTACCGGCGAAGGCAAGAAGGCAGCCAAGGAAGCGGGTGTCTATCGGCTTCCGGCCGGGGCGATCATCGCAGTCGACGACAGCCAGCAGGTCGAAGCCGGCGAGGTCCTGGCCCGTCTCCCGCGCGAAGCGGCCCGGACCCGCGACATCACCGGCGGCCTGCCGCGCGTCGCGGAGCTGTTCGAAGCGCGCAAGCCCAAGGAGAATGCGATCATCGCCAAGGTGTCCGGCAAGGTCACCTTCCTTCGCGACTACAAGGCGAAGCGGAAGATCGCGATCGTTCCGGAGGACGGCGGCGAGCCGGTCGAGTATCTGGTGCCGAAGGCGAAGCTGATCGAGGTCCAGGAAGGCGACTATGTGAAGCGCGGCGACAACCTCGTCGGCGGTTCACCGGACCCGCACGACATCCTGGAAGTGCTCGGCGTCGAGGCGCTGGCCGAATATCTCGTCAGCGAGATCCAGGAGGTCTACCGACTCCAGGGCGTGAAGATCAACGACAAGCACATCGAGGTGATCGTTCGCCAGATGCTGCAGAAGGTCGAGATCACCGACGGCGGCGACACGACTTTGCTGCCGGGCGAGCAGGTCGACCGCGAGGAGATGGACGACATCAACTCGCGCCTCGAAAAGAAGCAGAAGCGCGCCGAGGGCAAGCCGGTGCTTCTGGGCATCACCAAGGCATCGCTGCAGACCCGCAGCTTCATCTCGGCGGCCTCGTTCCAGGAAACGACCCGCGTGCTCACCGAGGCTTCGGTGCAGGGCAAGGTCGACACGCTTATGGGCCTCAAGGAGAATGTGATCGTCGGCCGTCTCATTCCCGCCGGTACCGGCGCGGGCATGAACCGGCTGCGGGTCACCGCTTCGGCTCGCGATGCGGCGCTTCGCGCGCAGCAGCGCAAGATCCAGGAGTCGCTGGTGCTTCCCGACAATGCAGCGGAGGAGCATGCGGCGGAGCTGGCGCAGAGCGAGGAGGCCGCAATCCAGGCCGATCCGCTGGCCGAGGTCGCGCCCTCGGGCCAGGGCCTCGATGCCGATGCGGGCGATTACCTCCAGGAGAAGTAAAAGATCGCGGCCGCAGGCCACGACAAAAAAGCCCCGCCGGTTAGCGCCGGCGGGGCTTTTCTTATCTTGCCGCTGGATCCTGAAACAAGTTCAGGATGACGGCTCCAGGCCGCTACTTGCAGCGGCCGGTATTGATCGTGTTCTCGGTGCAGTTCGCCACCGAGTTCACGTCCGCGGCAGCGCCGCGAACCGTGTTGCACGCAGCGACGGCAAGGCTGCCGAGAATCGTTGCGGCAATCACCAACTTGCGAACCATGTTCGTCCCTCCAGTAACCCCTGCGGGACGAGCATGGCCCGCGTTACGGCTGTTTGTCCAGCCGCTTCCGGCTTAGCAGTGGCCGGTGCCGTCCAGCGCGTTCTCGGCGCAGTTGGCGACCGAGTTGACGTCGCGGGCGGCGCCGCGAACCGTGTTGCACGCCGCCGTCGCGAGCGCGGCGCCGACGATCAGCACTGTAGCGATCTTGTGAAGCATCATTCCTCTCCTGCCTTAGGCAGAACGAAACGCGGCAGGAACGAAACTGCTCCCTTCGGGTGAACGGATTTTCGTCTCCGCTGGTCAGACGGCGACCGGAGCGGAAATATGCGGGTGCGGCTCATAGTCTTCGAAGGCGAAGTCCTCGGGCTCGTAATCGAACAGCGACTGACCGCGGTCCTTGAGCACCAGCTTCGGGAGCGGACGCGGCTCGCGGCCGAGCTGGAGATGCACCTGATCCATGTGGTTCGAATAAATGTGGCAGTCGCCGCCGGTCCAGACGAAGACGCCTGGCTCCAGTTCGCACTCGCGAGCGAGCATGTGGGTGAGGAGCGAATAGCTGGCGATGTTGAAGGGAACGCCGAGGAACATGTCGGCGCTGCGCTGGTAAAGCTGCAGGTTCAGCCGTCCGTTCGCCACCTGCGTCTGGAACAGGCAGTGGCAGGGCGCGAGCGCCATCTTGTGAATCTCGCCCGGGTTCCAGGCGGTGACGATCTGCCGCCGGGAGGTGGGATCGCGTCGGATGAGGTCGACGAGCTCGGCAA
>JAEZHP010000098.1 GCA_023416515.1 Pseudomonadota bacterium
CCGCCTTCGGCGGTCCCCCTCCCCATCGCTTCGCGACAGGGAGGATAAAAGGATCCTTCCCGTTCACGCCTCAAGCTCCAGCTCGCGGGACAGGGTCCCGTGGAAGCCGTCGGCGAAGCGGGCGAGGCGCGCTTCCAGCTTGTTGATGCCGTGGGTCATGCGATTGTAGGCGATGACCGCCGGGATCGCTGCGAACAGGCCGATCGCGGTCGCGAACAGGGCCTCGGCGATGCCGGGCGCGACCACCGCGAGATTGGTGCTCTGCTCCGCCGCGATGTCGGTGAAGCTTCGCATGATTCCCCACACGGTCCCGAACAGGCCCACGAACGGCGCGACCGATCCAACAGTTGCGAGGATGTTGAGCCGGTCCGACGCGCGGTCGACCTCGACCGAAACTGCGGCGTTCAATGCCACCGCGAGACGCGAGCGAGTGCCTTCACGATCGACATTTTTGCCCGCGGTCGAGCGGCGCCATTCGGCGATTCCGGCCGACAGCACCTTGGCCGAAGGGAAATCCTCCTTGCCGCGCGCCTCGTAGAAGCGGTCGATGTCGTCGCTCTTCCAGAAGTCGCGCTCGAACCGCTCGTTCTCGCGTGCGATCCGGCGCATCTTCACCCATTGGGCGACGATGATCGCCCAGGTCCAGATGCTCGCGAGCAGAAGGCCGATCATCACGGCCTTCACGACGATGTCCGCCTGCAGGAACAGGGCGACCGGGGACATGCTGACGGCTGCGGCTGCTCCGGTCGTTTCAGCTAGGCTCACGCTTTTCCTTCCTTGGGGGCTAGTGGCTTGAACAGATCGAGCCATGCCCGCGGCTGCCGCTTCGGCCGTCCGTCCGGGGACAGGAAGGCCGCGACAATTGTCGCATCGGCAAGCAATTCCCCGCCCCGCATGACTCGTTGATGAATGGTTGCGGACGCGGCACGGACCGCCTCCAGGGTGCTGACCACGACAAGCTCGTCGTCGAGCCTGGCCGGGGAGCGATATTTGATGTTCGCCTCGGCGACGACATAGACGCCTTCGCCCGAGTCCATCGCCGCGCGCTGGTCGATTCCGATGGCTCGAAGCATGTCGGACCGCGCCCGCTCCATGAAGCGCAGGTAATTGGCGTAATAGACGATCCCCGCCGCGTCAGTGTCCTCGAAATAGACGCGCAGCGCGAAGCGATGGGTGCGGCCGTCGAACGCGCCGCGATAGGGTATGTCGATGCCGGTCCCGCTCAAAGTGCCTTCAGCCTGTAGAGGCTGGTGAATCGAAGGTTCAACCCCAAAGGCCTAAGCGGAGGATAAGCCGATCCTTTTTTGCGTTGACGCCATGTTACCTCAAGGTTACATGTCACCTATGGGTTACAGGGAGGGATTGCGATGAGCCAGGGATCGGATGTCGAGGTAGCGGATCGGCTTAGCCGCCGCCGTGCGCGGATGCTGCCATTCCTGGCGGTCATCTTCCTCACGCAGCAGGCCGCCTATTTCAGCGACCGGTTCGAAGGCGCGGGCGGAGCGATGCGGACCGTCGACCACGTCAAGATCGGCGCCTGGTTGCTCCTTTCGGCGGTTCTTCTTCTCGCGCTCACCACCGGCGGCTTCTGGTTCAAGTCTCGAAGCGTTCGCGCCTTGCTCGACGACGAGGTCACTCGCGCCAACCGCGCCTCGGCGGTTCAGCTCGGCTTCGTCGTGACGATGATCGCGGCCTTCGCCGTCTACGTCCTGCTTCCGGTCGAGCCGATGAGCGCGCGCGACGCGATCCACCTCATCGTGACGGTTGGAATCGCCACCGCTCTGGTGCGCTTCGGAATGCTGGAACGGCGCGGTCACTTTGGCGACTGAACGGCTCTTCAACAGCCTCAACCAGCTTCGCGGCGAGCGCGGCCTCACCCAGGCCGCCCTCGCCGAGCTGGTCGGGGTCAGCCGCAAGACCATCAACACGGTCGAGAACGGAGTGTTCGTGCCCTCGACCTTGCTCGCATTGAAGCTCGCCCGGGTGCTCGGCTGCCGGGTCGAGGATATCTTCTCGGTCGAGGACTAGCCGCGCTCGCCTCGGAACGCCGCGCTCTGGGCGCGGACGAGGCGGATGAGATCGCCCTGCACGACCGGAACGTCGATGATGTGAAGGCCCCAGCCCGGCGCGATCCGCCCGAGCAGATAGACGTCGCCCGGAATCCGGTCGGTTCGGGCGTCGGCGGGGTCGGCATTCACGCGGATCGCGAGATAACCGAGCGGCCCGTCATTGACGCACTCGCCGCTGACCAGTCCCTCGGCGCGAAGCCAGGGCGTCGGCGGCGCGCCTTGGCTCGACCAGGCAACCGGCTCGGCGCCCTGCTGAGGCGGCGCCGCCGCCGGGAAATAGGAATCGAGCGGTGCCGGCCCGCGGGCCAGGGTCGCCGGATTGGTGCAGGCGACGGTCATTCCGGCCGGCGCGGGCTGTCCGAAGCTGTTGAAGTCGGCGCGTCCGAACATCGCCCCGGCAGGCGGCGGGCTCTCGGCGCGGAACGACACCCAGCTGACGACGCAGCCGGTCTGGCCCCAGCGGCGGCACAGCGGAGTCGACTGGAAGGTGCCGCCGACGTCGCGCCCTTCGGGAACGATCACGTTGAAGCCCGGGATGATCGCCGAGACCATCCGCCGTGCGAGCGGCTTGCCCTCGATCTCCTCGCGGATCAGCCGCTGCAGGTGGATCGATCCCTGGCTGTGGCCGATGAGGACGAACGGCCGACCGTTGCTCCGGCTCGCCATGAACTGGCGGAAGGCGTTGCGCACGTCGCCGTACGCGAGCTCGAAATTGGCGCTGATGTCCTGGCCAAGCATCGCCGGCACCAGCGCCGTCAGGGTCACCGAGCGGTAAATCGGGGCGAAGGTCCGGCACACCTCATGAAAGCGGGCGAATTGGGCGAGCGCCGCCGCGCGCTCCTCGGAAGGATCGGTGTCGCTGTTGAACCCGGAATCGCGCGACACGGTCGGATAGACGTAGAAGCAGTCGACCGGCGGGGCCGCCGCCGGACTGCTCCGCCCAACCGAGCCGTAGCCGTTGGCATTGAGCGCCGTCGTCGGCAGCGGCGCCGTGCACACGTCGCTGGCGCGGCCCGGAAGGCACAGCCAGTTGCCGTCGTCGGAATAGTCGACAGGGGGAGGCGGCGCCGGGGGCTGCAATCGCGCCTGGGCAAGGGCCGGGTCCGGGAGGAGCATCAACGCCGCGAAGGCCAACAGAAGCTTCTTCATCAGCAATTCTCCATCGCGATCACGAGTGAGAAACCTAGCTTTCGAACAATCCCGTCTGCCCGTCATTCGGCTGCGGCAGTCCGAGATGCTTCCACCCCGGCCCGTTGAGGCAGCGCCCCCGCGCGGTCCGTGCGATCAGGCCCAATTGGATGAGATAGGGCTCGATCACTTCCTCGATCGTGTCCCTCGGCTCGCTGAGCCCCGCCGCGAGCGTCTCCACGCCGACAGGGCCGCCGCGATAGATGTCCGCGATCATCGTCAGGTAGCGCCGGTCCATCGCATCGAGCCCGAGCCCGTCCACTTCCATCCTGGTCAGCGACGCGTCGGCGACCTTGGCGTCCACCGCCGGCGCCCCCGCGCTCTCGGCGAAATCGCGCACCCGTTTCAGCAGCCGTCCCGCGATCCGCGGCGTCCCCCGCGAGCGCCGAGCGACCTCGCGTGCGCCATCCTCGGTGATGCCGAGCCCGAGCAGCCCCGCGGCGCGCCTCACCACCTTCTCGAGCTCGTCGACCGTGTAGAAATTGAGCCTCACCGGGATCCCGAACCGGTCGCGCAGCGGAGTCGTCAGCAATCCCTGCCGGGTCGTCGCCCCGACCAGGGTGAACCGCGGAAGGTCGATCCGAACCGAGCGCGCCGACGGCCCCTCGCCGATCATCAGGTCGAGGACCCGGTCCTCCATCGCCGGATAGAGGATCTCCTCGACCGCGGGAGCGAGGCGGTGGATCTCGTCGATGAACAGGACATCGCCGTCCTCGAGATTGGTGAGCAAGGCGGCAAGGTCGCCCGACTTTGCGATCACCGGCCCCGAAGTCGCCCGAAAACCCACTCCGAGCTCGCGCGCGATGATCTGCGCAAGCGTCGTCTTGCCCAGCCCCGGAGGCCCGAAGAACAGGACGTGGTCGAGCGCATCCCCGCGCCGACGGGCCGCGTCGATGAACACGCGCAAATTCTCGCGCGCCGCCTGCTGGCCGACGAACTCGTCGAGGCTCTTGGGCCGCAACGCAGCGTCGACGTCCTCGGGCCGGCGGTTCGGGGTGGTCAGGCGCTCGTCGGTCACCGCCCCCGCATAGCGCAGCGCCCGCCTCTGTCTAACCCCCTTAACCCGTATCAAGCACCGTTACGGGAACGAATCTGCCGCCCCCGCCGTTTCCTGAACAAGAGTTAAAGCAGGTACTTACATGGCGAGCATCTTCCGATGGGAGGAGCAGAAGCGCTCCTCTCAATTCCTCAACGACGCCTTTCAACAGGGCCTGGCGAAGTGGAACCGCCGCCGGCTCACGCCTGGATTCCCGTCCGGCGACTGGCAGCTGCAGATGGACGAGGACCACCGCATGCAGCGGCTCGAAGGCGCCTTCATTGAGGAGCTTCGCGCCGAGGTCTCTGCCCGCGCCGCTCAGGCGCCGACCGACGTCGAGGACTTTCTCGCCTGGTTCGAGGACCTCCAGGTCACCGGCCCCGGCCAGGGCGACCCGCTCTTCCCCTGGCTCGCCCGCGAGGCGAGCGTCGAGGAGTTCAAATATTATCTGGCTCAGGAAGCCGCGGGCGAGGCCGGCTTCGACGACCTCACCGCGATGACCCAGGTGAAGATGCCCCCTGCCGCCAAGATGGAGCTCGCCAACAATTATTGGGACGAGATGGGTCGCGGCAATCCCAAGGGCATGCATGGCCCGATGCTCGACGCCCTCATCAAGGAGCTCGGCCTCAAGGCGGAGATCGAGGACACGGTGTGGGAGAGTCTCGCGCTCGCCAACGCGATGACGGCGATGGCGACCAACCGCCGCTACGCCTTCCACTCGATCGGCGCTCTCGGAGCGATTGAGCTGACCGCTCCCGGCCGAAGCCGCGCGACGGCGGACGGCCTCAAGCGGCTCGGTTTCGACGGCAAGGCGCGCCGCTATTTCGAGCTCCACGCGGTTCTCGACGTCCGCCACAGCGAGGACTGGAACGAGAAGGTCCTCCGCCGCCTCGTCGCCGAGGAGCCGCTGTGTGCGACCGCGATCGCTGAGGGCGCCCTGATCCGGCTGCAGGCCGGCGCGCGCTGCTTCGAACGCTATCGTCAAGTGATGTGGGGATAACCGTCCATGTACCTTGAATCGGCTCAGACCCCGGCAACGGGGCTTACTCATTCTCTTGCCGAGCGCGCGCCCGCGCCGCGGCCGAAGGCGCGCGTCGGCGGCCAGGTCGACAGCGAATACGGCCGCCTCGAACAAGTGCTTCTCGCCGATCCCGGCCACCTTGCGCTGGTGCCGTGCAATTCGGTCAGCAACGAGAATATCCGCGAAGGCCGCGAGCCCTGCCGCGACCGCGCGGCCCGCCAACATGCAGGCCTCGTCGCCGCCCTCGAGGCGGAAGGCGTCGACGTTCGCCTCGTCCCGGCCGACCCCGCCCTTCCCGACCTCGCCTTCACCCGCGACACCAGCTTGATGACGCCCTGGGGTCTGCTCGGCCTCTCGCCGGGCGCGCCCCATCGCCGCTGCGAGGTCCCGGCCGTCATGGCCGCAGCAAGGGCTGCCGGCGTTCCGATCCTCGGCCGGATCGAGCAGGGCCGGGTCGAGGGCGGCGACGTCGCGATGATCCGCCCCGGCGTTCTCGCCATCGGCGTCTCCGGCGAGAGAACCAACGCGATGGGCGCCGAGCAGCTCGCCGCCATCTACAAGCGCCACGGCTGGGAGGTGATCCGCTACCAGCTCGACCCGCACTTCCTCCACCTCGACACCGTCTTCTGCATGGTCGACCGCGACCTCGCCATCGCCTGCACCGACGTGCTCGACGAGCGCTTCATGGAGCGGATCGAGGATCTCGGAATCGAGCTCCTTCCGATCGCCTACAAGGAAGCGCGCAAGCTCGGCTGCAACCTCCTGTCGCTCGGCGACAAGCGAGTGGTGACCTCCGGCACCTGCTCGCGGGTCGACGTCGATCTCGCCTCGCGCGGCTACCGGTCGATCGCTCTCGACCTAAGCGAGTTCACCATGTGCGGCGGCGGAGTCCACTGCCTGACCATGCCGCTTCGCCGCGCCGCCGGCTGAGGATGGCCGGCACGCAAGCGCTGACCAGAGACGAAGCCGCTCACCTCCGCCTGCTCGAGGCCCTGGAGGAGCGCGGCTACGACTTCGTCACGATCACTCCGGAAAGCCACCGCCGGGTCCTCGCGCGTTCGAACATGCGCCAGGCGAAGGACCTGCGTGGCGTGTTCGGCTGGAGCCTTCCGTTCGACGAGGCTGTGGCCGGCGCGGAGCTGTTCGCCCTGCTTCGTGAAGGTCGCCTTCTCCAGGAGACCTCGGCAGGCTGGAAAGCCAAGGTTCGAGTGTCGCGGATCCGCGACCGTCTGTTCATGCACTCGGCCTTCCCGACGGAAAGCGACGACAGCGTATTCCTCGGACCCGACAGCACCCGCTTCGCCGACTTCATCGTGGCCGAGCTGAAGCGCCGCGGCGGAGTGACCCGCCTCGTCGACATCGGCACCGGCGCCGGGGTCGGCGGAATCGTTGCTGCCGAAGCGGTACCCGACGCCCGGGTCGAGCTGGCCGACATCAACAAGACGGCGCTCAGCCACGCTCGGGTCAACGCCGCCTTCGCCGGGATCGAGGCGGCGACGATCGAAAGCGACGGCGTGGAATCGATCGCGCCCGGCTTCGACCTCGCAATCTCCAACCCGCCCTTCATCTTCGAGGAGGGCGCCCCCGCCTACCGCCGCGGCGGAGCGATGCACGGCGCCGAACTGTCGCTCGACTGGACCCTGGCGGCCGCGCGCAAGCTGGCGCCGGGCGGCCGGATCCTACTCTACACCGGAAGCGCCATCGTCGACGGCCGCGACGAACTCCGCGGAGCGCTGGAGCGCGAACTCCCAGCCTTGGGCTGCACCCTCGCCTGGCGCGAGCTCGACCCCGACATCTTCGGCGAAGAACTCGAAAAGCCCGCTTATTCCGACGTCGACCGAATCGCCGCCATCGGGGCGGTGGTAGAGAAAGCAGGCTAGCGCGCGACCTTCTTCAGAGCGCTGCGCACCAGCGCATCCAGCGTCGCCTCCGGCCCGATCTCCGCCTCCGCCTTGGCCACCGCTTCCGACGCCTCCGCCGGCCGGAAGCCGAGGTTGAGCAAGGCCGATACCGCGTCCGCAGCGAAGCCGCCGCGCGCCGGCGCCACCCCGCCCCCGCCCGGCCCGAGCGCGACTCCCCCGGCCTTGTCCTTGAGCTCGTTGGCGATGCGCTGGGCGAGCTTCGGCCCCACCCCGTTGGCCCGCGCGATCATCCGGTGGTCGCCGGCGGCGATCGCGCTGTGAAGCTCGTCCGCCGACAGCGCCGACAGGATGGCCAGCGCGACTCGGCTGCCGACGCCCTGAACGCTGGTCAGCAGGCCGAACCAGTCGCGCTCGGCGGCGCTTGCGAAACCGACCAGCCGGATCATGTCCTGCGCGACCAGCATCTCGGTGTGGAGCAAGACCTCCTCGCCGATCGCGCCGAGGCTCGACAGCGTCCGGCTCGACGCGAATACAAGATAGCCGACGCCGTTCACGTCAATCACCGCATGATCGGCCGAGAAGCTGTCGAGCCGCCCGCGCAGCTTGGCGATCATGCCGCCACCCCGCGCCGTGCGCTGGCCAGGTGATGCGCGTGGGTGATCGCCACCGCGAGCGCGTCCGACGCATCGGCTCCCGCGATCTGCGCCCCGGGCAGCAGCCGCTGGACCATCGCATGAACCTGGTTCTTGTCGGCGGCGCCGGTGCCGACCAAAGCCTTCTTGACCAGCCGCGGCGCATATTCGCCGACCTCGACCCCCGCCTGCGCCGCCGCGAGCAGCACCACGCCGCGCGCCTGGCCGAGCTTCAGCGTCGATTGCGGATTGTCGTTGACGAACACTTCTTCGACGGCCGCCCCGCCCGGCGCATATTCCGTCACGACCTCACCGAGCGCCGCGTGCAATTTCGCAAGCCGCTGCGGAAGCGGCGCGCGCGCGTCGGTGCGCACCTGCCCGTTGGCGATGTGGCACAGCCGGTTGCCCTCGGCCCGGATCACGCCCCAGCCAGTGCAGCCCAGCCCAGGATCGAGGCCAAGGATGATCATCTGCCGGGGTCTAGCAGCTTGATTGCGGCCCGCGAAGCGGCGAAGGGGCGAGCATGCCGATCCCCACCGAACTCCGCGAGGCCGCGAAGGTCTCCAAGGCCTGGCCCTATGAGGAAGCGCGCAAGCTGTTGAAGCGCTATCCGGACGGCCCCGGCGAGAAAGGCATCGTCTTCGAGACCGGCTACGGCCCCTCGGGCCTTCCTCACCTCGGCACCTTCCAGGAGGTCGCTCGCACCCTCATGGTCCGCCGTGCCCTCGTCGAGATGGTCGACTGGCCGACCCGCCTCATCGCGTTCAGCGACGATATGGACGGAATGCGCAAGGTGCCGCCCGGCGTCCCCCACCAGGACATGATGCACGCCCATCTCGACCAGCCGCTGAGCCGAGTGCCCGACCCCTATGGCTGCGGCCACGCCAGCTATGCCGACCACAACAACAACCTGCTCCGGCAATTCCTCGACCGCTTCGGCTTCGACTATGAATTCCTCGCCTCGTCCGAATGCTACAATGGCGGCCGCTTCGACGAGGCGCTTCGCCAGGTCCTTCGCAAATATGACGAGATCATGGGCGTCATGCTCCCCACCCTCCGCGAGGAGCGCCGCCAGACCTACTCGCCCGTGCTCCCGATCAGCCGGGTGAACGGCAAGGTCCTCCAGGTCCCGGTCGAGGTGATCGATGCCGAGTCCGGCCTCGTCCGCTATGTCGAACCCGAGACCGGCGAGACCGTCGAGCAGTCAATCCTCTCCGGCGGCGCCAAGCTCCAGTGGAAGGTCGACTGGGCGATGCGCTGGTACGCGCTCGGGGTCGATTACGAGATGGCCGGCAAGGACCTGATCGACAGCGTCATCCAGAGCGGCAAGATCGTTCGCATCCTCGGCGCCCGCCCGCCCGAGGGCTTCAACTACGAGCTGTTCCTCGACGAGAATGGCGAGAAGATCTCGAAGACCCGCGGTAACGGGGTCACCATCGACGAATGGCTGACCTACGCTCCCGAGGAAAGCCTCGCTTTCTACATCTACCGCGAGCCCAAGCGGGCCAAGCAGCTCTCCTTCGGGATCATCCCGAAGGCGGTCGACGAATATTATCAGTTCCTCGCCGCCTATCCGACCCAGGAATGGGACAAGCGCACCGGCAATCCCGTTCATCACGTCCATTCCGGCAACGTGCCGCAGGTGAAGCTCCCGATCAGCTTCGCACTGCTCCTCAACATCGCCAGCCTGCCAGGGGTCGGCGATGCCAAGACGATCTGGAACTTCCTGCAGCGCTACAATCCGCAGCTGACCCCCGAGAACAGCCCCGCTCTCGACCAGCTCATCGGCTACGCGGTCGAATACGGGTCGCGCTTCGTCGCGCCGTCGCTTCGCCGCCGCCCGCCGACCGAGGAGGAAGCGGGCCTGCTTCGGCAGCTCGATGAAATTCTCGCCGGCTTCGAGGGCGATGCGGACTGGGGGGGCGAGGATCCGGCGGCCGTCCTCCAGAACCATGTCTACGAAGTCGGCAAGGCCCATTACGGCAAGGAGCGGCTGCGCGACTGGTTCAAGGTCCTCTACGAAACCTTGCTCGGAAGCGAGCAGGGCCCGCGCATGGGCAGCTTCTTCGCCCTCTACGGGGTCTCCAACAGCCGCAAGCTCATCGCCGAGGCGCTTGCTGCCAAAAGCTAAGAGCGGCTCCACTCATGTGGAACCGCTCCTGGGCGCCCCGCCGCGCGGGGGATTGGTTGATACGCGCGGCGGGACTTGGTGTCCCCTCCGCCCAAGGGGGCGGGGCGAAGGGGACGAACTGGCTAGGCTTCAGCCGCGGCGGCGGTCGAAGTCGCGACGCTCGAGACGCAGCGCTTGGCGGACCTGCTGGACCTGCCGCTCGAGCTGAGCGACTTCGCGCCGGTCGAGACCGTTGCGGCTAAACAGCCGGTAGTTGCGCTGCACCTGGGTCGCCTGGCGGCGAAGGCTGTTGGCCTCGCGCGGCGAGATGGTGCCGCGGCGCTGCGCCTGGGCGATCTGGTTCTGCAGCTGGTTGATCTGCTGCGAGATCTGCGCGCCGTTATTGGCGTAGCCATGGCCCTGATAGCCCCAATTCTGGGCCGCGGCCGGGGTCGCGACGACCGCCGCACCGGCGATCAGAGCGGAGATGACGATCTTGCGCATGGGAAACTCCTCGTTTGAACGCGCCGCCTTTGTTGGCGACGATCCCTAACTGGAGCCCGCGCGTCGCAGCCGGATGTCGGCCGGCGGTGCAATTGGTCGCGAATTGTCGCCGACTATTTCCGCCCGGGACAGGTCGTCAGCCGCCGTTAAGCCGCCGGCCGCGCGGAGATGAGGCGCGGGAAGGTCGCCCGCAGGTCCCTTAGCTTCGGCGCGTCGTTGATCATGATGTAGGGGCTTCGCGGATTCCGGCGCATGTAATTCTGGTGATAGTCCTCGGCCGGCCAGAAGCCGCCGCTCTCGATGCGGGTGACGATCGGCCGCCCGAACCGCCCCGACCGCCCGAGCTGGGCGACATAGGCCCGCGCCACCCGCGCCTGCTCGGCATCCTGCGGAAAGATGGCCGAACGATATTGCGGCCCATGGTCCGGCCCCTGCTGGTTGAGCTGGGTCGGATCGTGGGCCACCGAGAAGAATATCTGGAGCAGCTGGCCGTAGCTCACCACCCGCGGATCATAGACGATCCGGACAGCCTCGGCATGGCCGCTCCGGCCGCCGCTGACCGTGTCGTAAGCGGCTCCTGCGGCGCTCCCACCGGCATAGCCCGCGGTGACGCTCCGCACGCCCGCGACATTCTCGAACACCCCTTCGACTCCCCAGAAGCAGCCGCCGGCAAGCACCGCCGTCGCGCTCGACCCATGCGCCGCCACGTCGGTCGCGGGCGCCGGGATGGTCACCGCGGCTTCGGCGGGCCGCGAACTCTGGATCCCGATCGCATAGAGGCCGGCCACCGCAAGCACCGACGCCATCGCCGCTGGAATCAGGGCGCGTTTCATGCCGGCCGGAACGTCATCGCGACGCCGTTCATGCAATAGCGAAGCCCGGTCGGCGGCGGCCCGTCTTCGAACACGTGCCCGAGATGCCCGCCGCAATTGGCGCAGTGGACCTCGGTCCGGCTCATCCCGAGATTGCTGTCGGTCGAGGTGCCGACGGCGCCGGCAAGCGGTCGCCAGAAGCTTGGCCAACCGGTGCCGCTGTCGAATTTGGTCTGCGAGGCGAACAATCGGTGGCCGCAGCCGGCGCAGTTGAAGACTCCGCGGCGATGCTCGCGGTCGAGCGGGCTGCTCCCCGCCCGCTCGGTCCCGTGCCCGCGAAGCACTCGATAGGCCGCCGGGCTCAGGCGCTGGCGCCATTGCGCGTCGGTCAGCCGGAACGGAAATTGCCGCTGCTGCGCAACGCTCTCGCCGCCGCAGCCGAGCAGGCTTCCGAGCACGAATAGCCCGCCGGCGCCAAGGAGCGTCCTTCGATCGATGTCGCTCATGGGGTGATCATAGCACGGACTCGGCTGAACCGGCAGTGACCACGGACTGGCTCGAAGACGGGTAAATGCTTGTGTTGCCAGCCGAAACGACCGGAACGCCGGCCCCCGCCAGAAGTTTGGCGGACAACTATATTTCAAGGCGAACCAATGTCAGTCGAAGAGGAAGTCATTCCTCTCGTCGAAGAGGAGGCTGTAGTCTCCAAGCGGCGAGTGGAAAGCGGGCGCGTGCGCGTTCGAACCATCGTCGAGCAGCATGAGCAATTGGTCCGCGCCGAGCTGGCGCGCGACGAGGTCCAGGTGGACCGGATCCCGGTCGACCGGGAGATCGAGGCCATCCCTCCGATCCGCGAAGAAGGCGGAGCGATCATCGTCCCGGTCGTCGAGGAAGTGCTCGTCGTCGAGAAGCGCCTTCGACTCGTCGAGGAGATCCACCTGCGCCGAACGCGCACCAACGAACAGATATCGCAGCCGGTCATGCTCGCATCCCAGCGGGCCGAGATCGAGCGTCACGAAACGAGCGGGGAAGAACCAGCGTAACCAAGGAGCACCCTATGTCACGAACCGTCACCGCCTTCTTCGATTCCCGCGAAGAGGCCGAATCCGCCAAGTCACGCCTCCAATCGTCCAGCATCGATGCCGATCGAATCCGCATCGTCGACCAAAGCAGCGCTTCGGGCAGCTCGGAAGGCTCGGGCGAGAGCAAGGGCTTCTTCGCGTCCTTGACCGACATGTTCATGCCCGACGACGATGCCTACGCCTATCAGGAAGGCATCAACCGCGGCGGCTTCCTTCTTTGCGCCCAGGTCGACGAGGACGAGGCCGACGAGGCCATTCGTCTCCTCGATGAATCGAACAGCGTCGACTTCGACGAGCGCGAGCGCAGTTGGCGCGACGAGGGCTGGACCGGCTGGACCGGCGAAAGCGACACGGCCGGCTTCGGCGCCTCCGCGGCTTCGCGCGCCGGCAACCCGGGCTATGCCGCAAGCACCAACGGGGCGGCCATTCAGGGCTCCGGCCAGATGAACCAGACCGTCGCCGAAGAGCGCATTCCGCTCGTCGAGGAAGAGCTCCTCGTCGGCAAGCGCGAGGTCAATCGCGGCGGCGCCAGGGTTCGCTCCTATGTCCGCGAAACTCCGGTTCACGAGCAGGTGAGCCTGCGCGACGAGCATGTCAGCGTCGAGCGCCGGCCGGTCAACGAGCCGATCGACCAAGCCGAGCTCCAGTCGGGCGACCTGCTTCGCGATCGCGAGATCGAGATGACGGAGACCCACGAGGAAGCGATGGTCGCCAAGCAGGCGCGCGTGACCGAGGAGGTCGTCGTTCGCAAGACCGCCGACCAGCATGTCGAGCAGGTCGACGACACCGTCCGCCGCACCGAAGTCGATATCGAGGAAGGCAGCACCCGTCCGGCCTTCGGTTTCGAGGACGACCGCACCACGAGCGAGACCGAACGCTCCGATTTCCAGCGTTCGGACACGGATCCCCTGCGTCGCCTATAAGCGGCGGGACGGTTCGTGAAGGAAGGGCGGCCCGGCCACGGGGCCCCCGTTTCTTTTGGCGCCGCCGGAGAACAGGATGCTCTCCGCGGCCCGCCCGACGACAACGATCCTCTACTTTGCCGGCCGACTGGGCACCGCTCGTGCAATCTTCTGCTCCGCTCTGGCAGATCAGTTTCGAAACGATATCTGATGCCTCATGGCCAGCGTTTCGTCCCGCCCCGTCCTCCCGTCCTTCGGCATTCAGGTCGCCCTCGGCCTCGCCGCCGGGCTCGTGCTCGGCCTTGCCGCGCGCGAGATGGGCGGCGACACCAACTGGCTGACCGAGCTTCTCGGCACCGTCGGCACCATCTTCGTTCAGCTTCTGAAGGCGATCGTCCCGGCGCTGGTCTTCACCGCGATCGTCGCAAGCATCGCCAACCTCGCCACCTTGCAGAACGGCGCCCGCCTCGCCGCCAAGACCCTTCTGTGGTTCGCGATCACCGCCGGGATCGCGGTCGCGATCGGCCTCGTGCTCGGCCTTCTGCTCCAGCCCGGACTCCATGCCGGAGTCCCGGCCACCGCGGCTGCCCCGCCGAGCAGCGTCGGCGGCTGGACCGATTTCCTCAAGGGCCTCGTGCCTGCCAACCTGTTCGGCCTCACCGGCTCGACCACGATCGCCGCCGACGGCAAGGCCTCGACCGCGCTCGGCTTCAACGTCCTCCAGATCGTCGTCCTGTCGATCGCGGTTGGTATCGCCGCGTTGAAGGCGGGCGAGGCGGGCAAGCCCTTCCTCGCCTTCGTCCAGTCGGCGCTCAAGATCGTGCGGGTGATCCTCAAATGGATCATCGCTCTCACCCCCATCGGCACCGCGGGCCTGATCGGCACCGCGGTCGCCCGGCACGGCTGGGAGGCGCTTGCCCCGCTCGGCCAGTTCGCGCTGGCGATCTATCTCGGCCTCGGTCTCGTCATGTTCGTGGTCTACCCGCTTCTGTTGCGCGCCAACGGGCTCAGCCCGTCGCGCTTCTTCGCCGCGGCCTGGCCCGCGATCAGCGTCGCTTTCGCCTCGCGCTCCTCGATTGGCACGCTCCCAGTCACCGAGGACGTGGTCACCGAGCGGCTCGGTGTCCCTCGCTCTTATGCGAGCTTCGCCGTGCCGCTCGGTGCGACCACCAAGATGGATGGATGCGCGGCCATCTACCCGGCGATCGCCGCCTTGTTCGTCGCGCAATTCTACGGGATCCCGCTCGGCGCCTTCGACTATGCCCTGATCGCCTTCGTCTCGATCCTCGGAAGCGCGGCAACAGCGGGAATGACCGGCGCAACGGTGATGCTGACGCTCACCCTGTCGACTCTCGGCCTCCCCCTCGAAGGCGTCGGCCTCCTCCTCGCCGTCGACCCGATCCTCGACATGGGCCGAACCGCGGTCAACGTCGCCGGCCAGGCCCTCGTCCCAACCATCGTCGCCCGCCGCGAAGGCCTGATCGAAGGCGACCTCCCCGAGCCGCGCCGCCTCACGCCCCAGCCGGCCTAGAGAGGCGAGGCGGCTGCATAGTTGAGGACGGCGCGGAGGTCCTCCTCCGAAAGGTACGGAAAGTCGCGAGTGATCTGTTCCGTGCTCGCGCCACCTGCCAGCATTTCCAGGATGTCCGTTACCCGCACCCGTGTGCCCGCCAAAAACGGACGGCTCGCGCAGACTTGTGGGTCGACCATGATCCGAGAAGAGACCAGCCTCATCGAAGGATGGATGAAGTCTGCTGGGTGGAAGGTCAATTCAGTAGCGCGACATGAGCCCGCGCCAGCCTATGGACTGAGGCGTTTAGAACCACTTATGACAAGCCGATGCCCACGCTGAGCTCTGATTGGATCACCGCCCTTTCGACATATTCCTCGACCCGGGAGAAGATTCTTGAGCACCGCTTCATAGCCGACGTTACTTCGGAGCTTTGGCGGCGCGGCGTGTTCGATTTTGCAGTATCGCACAGCGAGGTCGACAACAGCGGCTATGACGTGATCATCGAGGCGATCGGGGTCACGAGACATATCCAGCTGAAGGCCATGCAGATCGGTGGGGCACGTCGCGAATTCGGCCTTCAACTGCGCCTTGGGGACAAACAGTCCGGATGCGTTGTGCTGATGCTTCACAACCCAATGACACTTACGGTGGAGCAGTATCGGTTGTTCGCTGGCAACCCGGGGGAAACGCTTCCGCCACTTGGTGACCGCATGGTCCGCCATACGAAAGGCGATGCCACCGGCCGGAAAGCGGAACGACCGGCTCTGCGAAACATCGCTTTGACCTCCTTCCAGCCCGTTTCGAACGTCGTCGAACTCGTAGATGCCCTGTTCGGCAAAGTACCGTTGCCAGAACCCGCAACTTTGGCGGCTTCACAACAACTCGGGTGACCAGTTCGGCAGCCATCGCCCAGCGCCCGCGTTAGCAAAGGTCATGGCGCGGCTTCTGTCCATTCTCCAGAACCAGATCGAGGCGCTTGCCGGTCAGCTGCTGGCGGCGCCCGGCGTCCCGCCCACCGACTTCGCGGCACCGGCCGGAGAGCCGGCATTGCTCGCCGCCGAGTCCGTCTCCTGGCGCGTGTTCGACAATCCGGTGACCCTGTTCATCGGCGGGATCGCAGCGGTTCTTCTCGAGCTCGCCGAGCCGCGCATCCGCCACGGCGTGTGGGACCATAGCGACTTCCGCACCAACCCGTTGGCCCGCCTGCAGCGCACCGGCCTCGCCGCCCTGGTCACCGTTTACGCGCCCGAAAGCCAGGCGCGAGCCATGATCGCCGGGGTCACCCGCGCCCATAACAGCGTCACCGGCACCACGCCGGCGGGAGAGGCGTATAGCGCGACGGACCCGGACCTTCTCGACTGGGTCGGCGCCACCGCGCTTTACGGCTTCATGGAGGCCTACAGCCGCTACGACCGCGCGCTAAGTCCGGCCGACAAGGACCGAGTCTTCGCCGAGGGCCAAACCACCGCCGGCCTCTACGGCGCCACTGGCGCGCCCGACAGCGCCGCCGGCTGGGAGGCCCTCCTTGCCCGGATGACCCCGCGCCTGGAGCCGTCCGAGACCCTTCTCGAATTCCTCGCCATCATGCGGCGAGTCCCGGCTCTCCCCGCCGCCGCTCGCCCGCTCCAGCACGTCCTCATCCGCGCCGCCGTCGACATCCTGCCCGATGGCATCGCCGCCCAGCTGCGCATCGCCGACCGCGGCCTCCGCCCCCTCGAACGTCCGCTCGTCCAGGCCGCGGCGCGCACCGCCGGCGCAATCCTCATCCGCAACTGGCCTTCGGTCGCCGCCTGCCGCCGCCTCGGCCTTCCCGACGACTGGCTGCAACGCCGCGATTGACCTATCGCCCGGCCATGGAACCGCTTCACCCGAGTTGGCGCGAGGCGCTCAAGGACGAGCTCGACAGCCCCTATATGGCTGCGCTCCGCGCCTGGCTCGACGCCGAGCAAAGCGCCGGCAAGCGAATCTTCCCTCACGCCGACAACTGGCTTCGAGCCCTCGACCTCACTCCGCTCGACGACGTCCGCGTCGTCATCCTCGGCCAGGATCCCTATCATGGCGAGGGCCAGGCCCACGGCCTGTGCTTCTCGGTCCAGCCGGGCGTCCGAACGCCGCCCAGCCTGGTCAACATCTACAAGGAGCTCGAGGCCGACCTCGGCATCCCGCCCGCAACCCACGGCCATCTCGACCATTGGGCCCGCCAGGGCGTCCTCCTCCTCAACGACGTCCTCACCGTCGAGCAGGGCCGCGCAGCCTCCCACAAGGGCCAGGGCTGGGAGCGTTTCACCGACGCCATCGTCCGCGCCGTCGCCGCCCGGCCCGACCCGGTCGTGTTCATGCTGTGGGGCGCCCCGGCCCAGAAGAAGGCGTCCTTCGTGAAGAGCGTCGACGAAGGCGGCCATCACCTCGTCCTCAAGGCCCCCCACCCCTCGCCGCTGTCCGCCTACAAGGGCTTCCTCGGCTGCCACCACTTTTCCCGAGCCAACGCCTTCCTCCAGGCGAACGGCCGCGCGCCAATCGACTGGCGCCTCCCCGACTGCGCTTGAGCTTCGGCTCACGCAGGCCTATGCCGCTTCCCATCCCCGGGGAGCCTGCCTTGGCTGAGAGGGGCGGATGGCGCCGCCCGACCCGCTGAACCTGATCCGGCTGACACCGGCGTAGGGAGGGAGAGGCGGCCCGTCCGTACTCCCTCCAGTGGAGAGGAGAAGTGACGATGGCCGACATCCCCGCGCGAACCGAACTTAAAGTGACCACCGGCCCGATCCGCGGCTCGCGGAAAATCTATGTGGGCGAGCACCGCGTCGCGATGCGCGAGATCGACCTCGAGCCGTCCTGCGGCGAGCCCCCGCTGCGCGTCTACGATTGCTCCGGTCCCTACACGGACCCCACCGCCACCATCGACATCATGGCCGGCCTCCCCGAGCTTCGCCGCGACTGGATCCGCGGCCGCGGCGACGTCGAGGAGGTGCTCCAACGCGAGGTCCGCCCCGAGGATAACGGCCAGCTCGGCCCCGACCGCTCCGGCGGAGTCCAGCCCTTCCCCAACGTCCGCCGCAAGGTCCTGCGCGCCAGGCCCGGCGCCAACGTCACCCAGATGCACTACGCCCGCCTCGGCATCATCACCCCCGAGATGGAATATGTCGCCGTCCGCGAAAATCTCGGCCGCGAGCAGCTCGCCGCCCAACTCCGCGACGGCCAGGATTTCGGCGCCGCCATCCCCGACTACGTCACCCCCGAATTCGTCCGCGACGAGGTCGCCCGCGGCCGCGCCATCATTCCCAACAACATCAACCATCCGGAATCCGAGCCGATGGCGATCGGCCGCAACTTCCTGGTCAAGATCAACGCCAATATCGGCAACTCAGCCGTCGCTTCGGACGTCGCGCAGGAGGTCGACAAGATGGTCTGGGCGATCCGCTGGGGCGCCGACACTGTCATGGACCTCTCGACCGGCCGCAACATCCACGACACCCGCGAATGGATCCTGCGCAACAGCCCGGTCCCGATCGGCACCGTCCCCATCTACCAGGCGCTGGAGAAGGTCGGCGGCATCGCCGAGGACCTGACCTGGGAGATCTACCGCGACACATTGATCGAGCAGGCCGAGCAGGGCGTCGACTATTTCACCATCCACGCCGGGGTGCGCCTGCCCTATATCCCGATGACCGCTCGCCGTGTCACCGGCATCGTCAGCCGCGGCGGGTCGATCATGGCGAAATGGTGCCTCGCCCACCACAAGGAGAGCTTCCTCTACACCCGCTTCGAGGAGATTTGCGAGATCATGAAGGCGTATGACATCGCCTTCAGCCTCGGCGACGGCCTCCGCCCCGGCTCGATCGCCGACGCCAACGACGAAGCCCAGTTCGCCGAGCTCGCCACCCTCGGCGAGCTGACGCAAATCGCCTGGAAGCACGACGTCCAGGTGATGATCGAGGGCCCCGGCCACGTGCCGATGCACAAGATCAAGGCGAACATGGACAAGCAGCTCGAGGCCTGCGGCGAGGCGCCCTTCTACACGCTTGGGCCGCTCACCACCGACATCGCCCCCGGCTACGACCACATCACCAGCGCGATCGGCGCCGCGATGATCGGCTGGTTCGGCACCGCGATGCTCTGCTACGTCACGCCCAAGGAGCATCTCGGCCTCCCCGACCGCGACGACGTCAAGGTCGGCGTCGTCACCTACAAGCTCGCCGCCCACGCCGCCGACCTCGCCAAGGGCCACCCCGCCGCGAAAATGCGCGACGACGCCCTGTCACGCGCCCGCTTCGAATTCCGCTGGCGCGACCAGTTCAACCTGTCGCTCGACCCCGACACCGCCGAGCAATATCACGACCAGACCCTCCCCGCGGAAGGCGCCAAGACCGCCCACTTCTGCTCCATGTGCGGCCCCAAATTCTGCAGCATGAAGATCACGCAGGAGGTCCGCGACTTCGCCGCCAAGCAGAACCAGACCGCCGACGCCTTCCTGGCAGCATCCGCCAGTCTCTCTCCCCTTGCGGGAGAGAGCGACTCAGCGGAGCTGAGCGGAGAGAGGGGT
>JAEZHP010000113.1 GCA_023416515.1 Pseudomonadota bacterium
AGTCGGTGGTGGGCTCGACCTGGATTTCGCGCAGCTCGGGCGTGTTGTCTGCCTCGACGCCGCCCGCGAAGCCGGCGCGCTGCACGGACTTGGAGCGCATGTAATAGAGCGATTTGATGCCCAGCTCCCACGCGCGATAGTGGAGCATCAGCAGGTCCCACTTGTCGACGTCGGCCGGGATGAACAGGTTCAGCGACTGGGCCTGGTCGATATAGGGCGTGCGGTCGGCGGCGAGCTCGAGAAGCCAGCGCTGGTCGATCTCGAAGCTGGTCTTGTAGACCGCTTTCTCCTCAGGGGTGAGGAAGTCGAGATGCTGGACCGAGCCGCCGCGCTCGAGGATCGAGTTCCACACCGCGTCGGAGTTCTTCGACTTCGAGATGAGCAGCTTCTCGAGATAGGGGTTCTTGATCGAGAAGGAGCCCGACAGCGTCTTGTGGGTGTAGATGTTGGCCGGGATCGGCTCGATGCAGGCCGAGGTTCCGCCGGCGATGATCGAGATCGAAGCGGTCGGGGCGATCGCCATCTTGCAGGAGAAGCGCTCCATCACGCCCATGTCGGCGGCGTCCGGGCACGGCCCGCGCTCGTTGGCGAGCATCATCGAGGCTTCGCTGACCTGGGCAGCGATATGCTTGAAGATGCGCAGGTTCCACGACTTGGCCATGGCGCCCTCGAACGGGATCCCGCGGGCCTGGAGGAAGGAGTGGAAGCCCATGACTCCGAGGCCGACCGAACGCTCGCGCATCGCCGAATATTTGGCTCGAGCCATCTCGTCGGGGGCGCGGTCGATATAGTCGGTGAGGACGTTGTCGAGGAAACGCATGATGTCCTCGACGAACATCTTGTCGCCGTTCCACTCGTCCCAGGTCTCGAGGTTGAGGGACGACAGGCAGCAGACCGCGGTGCGGTCGGCGCCGAGATGGTCCTTGCCGGTCGGAAGGGTGATCTCCGAGCACAGGTTCGAGGTCGAGACCTTGAGGCCGAGGTCGCGGTGATGCTTGGGCATCGACCGGTTCACCTGGTCGATGAAGATGATGTAGGGCTCGCCGGTCGCGAGGCGGGTCTCGACCAGCTTCTGGAACAGCGCGCGGGCGTCGACCTTGCCGCGCTCAGACTGGTCCTTGGGCGAGCGAAGGGTGAACTCGGAGCCCTCGCGGACCGCCTCCATGAACTCGTCGGTGACGAGCACGCCGTGGTGGAGGTTGAGCGCCTTGCGGTTGAAGTCGCCGCTGGGCTTACGAATCTCGAGAAACTCCTCGATCTCCGGATGGGAGATGTCGAGATAGCAGGCGGCCGAGCCGCGGCGCAGGCTGCCCTGGCTAATCGCGAGGGTCAGCGAGTCCATGACGCGGACGAACGGGATGATCCCGCTGGTCTTGCCGTTGAGGCCGACCGGCTCGCCGATTCCGCGGACATTGCCCCAATAGGTGCCGATTCCGCCGCCGCGCGAGGCTAGCCAGACATTCTCGTTCCAGGTGTCGACGATCCCGCCGAGGCTGTCGTCGACGCTGTTGAGATAGCAGCTGATCGGAAGGCCGCGGCCGGTGCCGCCGTTGGACAGGACGGGCGTGGCCGGCATGAACCATAGCTTGGAGATGTAATCGTAGAGCCGCTGGGCATGGGCGGCATCGTCGGCATAGGCCGAGGCGACGCGCACGAAGAGATCCTGATAGGTCTCGCCGGGAAGCAGGTAGCGGTCGTTCAGAGTGTCCTTGCCGAACTCGGTGAGGAGCGAATCGCGGCTATGGTCGACCTCGACCGGATAGATGACCGGAGCGACCCGCTTCGAATCGGTGTCGGCCGCGGGCTTCGCGCCCTTCTTTGCCTTGGCGGTCGCCCCGGTAGCCTCGATGGTTGCGTTCATGACGTCGGAAGCTCCCGACTCGCTGGTGCCTGAAAGATCCATCACTCTACCCCTCGTTCTACTTACGTTCCAGCAGCATCTACCGCCAGCTTAGTCGAATGGAAGGGGCTGTGGCGCACTTCCTTCGCTTCGCCCCCGATATCCACAGGGAAGCGAAAACGGTGGAACAAATAATGTCCACAAACACCATGTATGGGGCCGCCCCAGCCATTCAACCGCAGCATCTTGTGCCAGACACGACTCGGGGGCAAGCCGTTAATGTGGCGGAAAGGACTCCGCCCGCCGCATTTCTGTGGATGTTCCGGAGCCAGCCGGGAACCGACGAGGAGGCTTGCGCACGCTCCAGCCTCCTGCACAAGTGGCTCAAGGAAACAGGGGGTCGAGTCAATGAAGCAACACGCCGTGCGGGCCTGGTCCGCGCTCGCCATCGCAGGCCTCGCCTGGCCCGCAGCACTTCCGGCGCAGGAGCCCGCGCCCTCGCCGCAACCGGCGGCAAGCGCCGGCTGGGAGGTCAATTGGGGCGAGCAGCATTGCATGCTGATCCGCAACGCGGGCGGAGGCCGGGGCAAGGCCTTCGTCCTGCGCCGAGTGCCCGGCTCTGGGCCGACCGACCTGATCACCATCGACCCGTCGCCCCCGCGCGATCCGTCGTCGACCCGGCGCGAGCTGTCGATCGTGCTGAGGCCGTCCGGGCAACGGCTGGACGGCCGAGTCATCAGGGCGGGGCGCGTACCGAGCGGCAACACGGTGATCGAGATGAACGGCGGCGACGAGCTTCTCGACCAGTTCGCCGAATCGACCGCTATCGAGCTTGCGGTCGGCGACCGCACCTATTTCCAGATGAGCTATCCCTTGCCGACGGCCGCGCTGGCGGCGCTTCGGCAGTGCGAGGACGACGCCCTCATCGGCTGGGGAATCGACCCTGCGCTGATCACCGGCGTGCGCACCCGAGCTCGCATGATCAACCGGGACCTGATCATGTCGGGCGACTATCCGTCGGAGGCGCTCCGCGCTCACCAGGAAGGCGTGACCCTGACGAGATTCATCATCAATACCGAGGGTCGAGTCGAGAATTGTGCTGTCGTCACCAGCAGCGGCGCCGCTGCGCTGGACGCGCAGACCTGTGCGCTGGCGCAAAGTCGTGCCCGATTCCGTCCGGCAACAGGAGCCGATGGGCAACCGATGCGCAGCGTCTTCGTCTTGCGCGTGGTCTGGCTGCTTCCATAATAGGGTTCGGATTTCATCAGGGCGTAGGACCGCCCGATCCGGCGGCGCAGCCATAGCTGGCCGTTTGCGTTGGTCGCTCATGCCGTCGACGATCATCCGCGCGTTCGACTACGATCCCGCATCGCGCGAGCTCGACGTGCTGTTCACGACAGGGCGCCGCTACGTCTATCGCGAGGTCCCGCCCGAGGCGGTCGAGGCCTTCCGCCGCGCTTTCGCCAAAGGCCGCCACTTCAACGCCCGGATCCGCGGCCGCTACCCTTATGAAGAGCGCGAGTCGATGGCAGCCGACTGATCGGCCTTCCCCGAGCGCCGCTCCCGTGGCATGAAGCCAAGGCATCTTCGGGGGGAGAAGCTGTTCATGTCGCAAGAAAATGTCGCAACCGCGCGCCGCCTATACGAGGCCTTCGCGGCCGGCGACGTCGATACCATCATCGCCTTGATGAGCCCGGACATCGAATGGGTCGAGGCTGAGAATTACCCCTATGCCGACAACAATCCCTATCGGGGCCCGGAAGCAGTGCTCACCGGCGTGTTCGGCCGGCTCGGGACCGAATGGCAGGGCTTCGGTGCCCATCCGGAGGAGTTTATCGACGGGGGCAACACGGTGGTCGTGCTCGGCCGCTACAGCGGGACCTGCGCCGCCACCGGCAAGGAGATGAACCCGCAAATGGCACATGTCGTTCGGGTCAGCGACGGCCGGATCACCAGCTTCCGCCAATTTGTCGACACGCTCGCCGTCGCCCGGGCGACCGGCGACGCCTGAAAGGGAACCCGGGGCCAGTCTCACGTTTTAGGGGCGGAACGATGCCCCTCGAACAAGTCCTCATTCGCCTCGGAGTCGCAACGGCCGTCGGCCTGGTCCTCGGCCTCGACCGCGAGCTACGCGGCTTCCCCGCCGGGATAAGAACCCATGCCCTGGTTGCGCTAAGCTCGGCGGCGATCACGGTCAGCGCGCTGAAGCTGAGCGAGACGTTCGAAGGTTCCGACCCGCTGCGCGCCATCCAGGGCCTGGCCCAGGCGATCGGTTTCATCGCCGCGGGGCTTATCTTCGCGGCGCGGGACACTGTCCACAACACGACGACAGCGGCCAATCTGTGGCTCGCCTCGGCGCTCGGGATCGCGGCCGGAGCGGCGCATTTCGACGTCGTGATCGTATCGGCCGGCCTCGGCCTCATTCTGCTCGTGCTGGTCGGGCAGATCGAGAAGCGCCTGGGGCTAAGCCAGAAGAATGCGAGCCGGAACTCAGACGATTCGGACTAGCACCACGGCTCGCGCCGGCCGGTCCAGGTCCGCGCGAGCCCCTCGGCGACGAGCATGTCGCCGATCGAGCGGCCGTCGCGCACGACCACCCTGAGCTTGCGGCCGTAGCGGTCCTCGTCGCGGCCGCTGCGCACAAGCTCGAAAGGGCCGGAGGCGAGCAAGGCACGAAGCCGCCCCGTCGCACGCGCAGCTTGCGCCCGCTCCTCGGGGCAGCGGCCGCGAATCTCCGGAGTGTCGATATCGGCGATCCGGATCCGCACGCCGCCATAGTCGAACGTGTCGCCGTCGATCACCCGAACCGATGCATTCGCGGCGACCGTGCTTCTGGCCGCGGCCGCAAGGCTTGCCGACGGGGAGGCGCCTTCCTGGGCAGCGAGGATCGCCCGCGACCGCTCGGACTCCGCGTAGGGATTCATCGCCTGGGCGGGCGCCTCGAAGACGCTCGCACTCGGCGCCTGTCCCGCCGGAAGGTTTGCGGAGGCGAACTGGGCGAGGCCGAACACGGACAGGCCGATCAGCACTCCGGCCTCGACCATCAGCCGCACTTCGCGCCAGCGGCGGCGCGACGAGCCATAGGCGCGCCAGTACGGCGGAAGCCGAGTGCGGCGCCGGCGGGACGGAGGGATGCTGGCCATGGTGCCGGAGTAGCCGGAGCCGGCTAACGATCGGCTAAAAGGCTGATCCGCTTCGGCGCCGTTATGGAGGGACCGGCCTTACTCTCCGTTGGTCTCGCGGTGGTAGCGCTCGAGCTCGTCGCCGACGAGGCGGACGATGTGGAGCACGTTGGTCGACCCCGGGGTTCCGAACGGGACGCCTGCGGTGATGATGATGCGCTGGCCGCCCGAGGCGAGGCCGTGGCGAAGCGCCATCCGCTTCGACTTGCCGACCATCTCCTCGAAATTGGCGACGTCGCGGGTGCGAACCGAATGCGCTCCCCAGAGCAGGCCGAGACGGCGCGCGGTTCGAAGCGATGGGGTCAGCACCAAGAGGGGCACGGTCGGCCGCGCGCGGGCGCCCCGGCGCGCGGTGGTTCCCGCCGCGGTGAAGCAGACGATCCCCGCCGCGTTGACGACGTTGACCATCGCTCCAGCGGCTTCGGCGATCGCGTCGTTGGTGGTGGGGTCGGCCGGTGTCTCGGTGAAGTGGACCCGGGCGTGGTGGCTGGGATCGGCTTCGACCTCGGTGCCGATTCGGTTCATGATCGTCACCGCCTCGATCGGCCAGGCGCCGCTCGCGCTCTCCGCCGACAGCATGATCGCGTCGGCGCCGTCATAGACCGCGGTCGCGACGTCGGAGACCTCGGCTCGGGTCGGGCTCGGCGAGGTGATCATCGATTCGAGCATCTGGGTCGCGACCACGACCGGCTTGCCCATCTGGCGCGCGGTCTCGACGATCTTCTTCTGCATCGGCGGCACCTGCTCGGGCCGCATCTCCACGCCAAGGTCGCCGCGCGCGACCATGCAGGCGTCAGCGAGCTCGAGGATCTCGTTCAGCCGAACCACCGCCTGCGGCTTCTCGATCTTGACGAGGAGATTGGCCTTGCCGCCGATCAGCCGGCGCGCCTCGGCGACGTCCTCGGGCCGCTGGACGAAGGAGAGGGCGATCCAGTCAACATTCTGGTCGAGAGCGAAGGCGAGGTCCCGGCGGTCCTTCTCGGTCAGCGCCGCGAGCGGAAGCACCACGTCCGGGACGTTAAGGCCCTTGTTGTTGGAGATGGTGCCGCCGACCTCGACATAGGCCTCGATCTTGTCGGCGCCGATCTCGGCGACGCGGAAGACGAGCTTGCCGTCGTCCACCAGCAGACGCGTGCCCGGCTGGAGCGCCTCGAAAATCTCCTTGTGGGGAAGCTCGACCCGCTGGTCGTTGCCCGGCGTGGGGTCGCGGTCGAACTGGAAGATCTGGCCCTTCTTGACCTCGGCCTTGCCGCTCTCGAATCGGCCCACGCGGAGCTTGGGGCCCTGGAGGTCGACGAGGATGGTGGTCGGCCGGTCGAGCTCGCTCTCGAGCGCGCGGATCGCCTCGATCCGCTTGCGGTGGCCGTCATGGTCGCCATGGCTCATGTTGAGCCGGAAGGCGTCGGCGCCCGCCTCGGCGAGCGCCCGGATCATCTCAGGGGTCTCGCTTGCGGGCCCGAGGGTGGCGAGAATCCGGACCTTGCGGGTGCGGGGGACGAAGCGGCTCGGTGTCGATTCACGGGTCGGCATGAGGGGCGCATAACCGCTGTGGACAACAGTGCAAGGCAGGGTTGAGCCGGGGCGGTCGTTTGCCTAGACGCGCCGCTCACCATTTTTGCGGGGATTAGAATCACATGGCGGAAGGATCGGTCGCGGCCGACGAATTGCGGCTCCTGATCGAAAGGATCGAGCGGCTCGAGGAAGAGAAGAAGGGCATCGCCGACGACGTCCGCGACGTCTATGCCGAGGCGAAGGCCCGCGGCTACGATCCCAAGACGATGCGTACCATCGTTCGGCTCCGGAAGATGGAGAAGAACGCCCGCGACGAGGCCGAGGCTCTGCTCGAGACCTATAAGGCGGCGCTGGGACTCGGCTAGGATCCCGCCGGGCGGCGGCGCTCAGGCGCGGCCGCCGGCCTTGCGGACGATCATGTCGACGACGGCCGGGTGAAGAGGCCGGCCGAACGAACATCCAATGAAGTGGCCGGTGCTCCAGGCGACGGTGGCGTGAAGCGGCTCGAGGCCGGGCAGTCGAAGCCACACGTCGGAGCCCTTGTTGAGCTCGAGATGAGTCGAGGCGCGAAAGCCCTCGGGCGACAGGTCGAGGACTCGAACGGAGACTCCGCTGGCACCGCGCTGGCGGAGGGCGGCGTCGACCTCGACGTCGATTCGCTGGGACTTGCGCGGCTTGCGCTCGTGGTTGCTGCCGGGCCAGCTCGACAATTCGGCATCGAAGCCGTTGCCGTCACCGCCGGCGGGCGACTGCCAAGGGCTGCCGAGCGCGTCCACGCGCGGCCTCAGAACTCGCCGTCGGGAAGGTTGATTCCGACCTGAACGCCCCAAGCGGCGGCCAGAGCGCGCTCGCGCTCACTGGCATTTTCCTTGATTCCGGGGCGGCGGAAGCGCTCGCGCGCCTGGAGGTTGCTGACCCGCTTCAGCTGGACGAGCATCTCGTTCTCGTCGATCTGGTGATGGAATTCGAGGCCGACCCGGCCCTGACCGGCCCAGGCGACACGCGCCGGGACGGTGATCGGCCCGCGCGAGAACACGACCTCGCTTCCTTCCGGCGGAGTCGGCGAGCATTCCACCAGCGCGCCCTTCTGCGACAGGTCGCGGAGGCGCGCGTCGATCTCGCCATAAGGAGTCTGCAATTTGGCGGCGAGCAGCACCCGGGCGCGCTTCGCCCTTCGAGTGCCGGAACCCGGAGCCGCCGTGAAATTCTCTACGCCCATTCTTCAGCCTCGCATGCTTGCGCCACCCTAGGTCGTTCATCCCTAATGGAGGGTTAAACCGGGCCTCTCGATCGGGCGAATTTGTGTGGGCAAATCGTGCGCGTTGACGCGCCCGCCGAAGGCTCGCAAGGGGGGCCGCCATGCGCTTCTTTTCCGACAATGCCGCCGCCGTCTGCCCCGAGGTGATGCAGGCGATCGCCGAGGCCAACCGGCTCGACACCGCCTATGACGGCGACGCGCTCAGCAAGGGCTTGTCGAAGGCCTTTTCGGAGCTGTTCGAAAAGGAGGTCGCGGCGCTGTGGGTGGGCACCGGAACGGCGGCCAATTCGCTTGCCCTCGCCGAGCTGTGCCCGCCGCACGGAGCGGTGATCTGCCACAAGGACGCGCACATCAACAATGACGAGTGCGGCGCCCCGGAATTCTACACCCATGGCGCCAAATTGCTGACCGTCGAGGGGCCGGGGGCCAAGCTCACGCCCGCAAGCCTGGGCGAGAGGCTCGACCTGGTGCCGGACGGCGTCCACTGGATGAAGCCGCACGCGGTCTCGATCACCAACGCCACCGAATATGGCCTGGTCTACACGCCGGAGGAGACGGCCGCGATCGGCGCGGTTTGCAAGGAGCGCGGCCTGCGGCTTCATCTCGACGGCGCCCGCTTCGCCAACGCGGTGGCGAGGCTGGGCTGCTCGCCGGCGGAGCTGACCTGGCGGGCCGGAGTCGACATCCTGTCGTTCGGATTCGTCAAGAATGGCGGCATGTCGGCGGAGGCGCTGATCTTCTTCGACCCGGAGCGAGCCGCAGCGACGCATTATCGCCGCAAGCGTGCCGGCCATCTGCTTTCCAAGGGCCGCTACCTCGCGGCGCAAATCCACGCGATGCTGGATGGCGATTTGTGGATCCGCAACGGCCGGCTCGCCAACGACGCCGCCGACCGCATCGCGGCCGCAGCCGGGGCCGATCGCCTGGTCGAGCCGGTCGAGGCCAACGAGTTGTTCCTCAAGGTCAGCGCCGAGGAGGCCGCGGCATTGCGCGCTCAGGGATTCGACTTCTACGATTGGGCCCCGGGGGAGGTTCGGCTGGTGACGAGCTGGGACAGCGATCCTGCCCATGTCGACTCGCTCGCCGCCGCGATCCGCGCGCTCTGAGCCGCCGGTGGAGCAGCGCGAGCAGGGGCTTTCGACCCCGTCGATCCTGATCCCGTTCCTCCTGATCACCTTGATCTGGAGCTCGACCTGGATCGTCATCAAGGACCAATTGGGCGCGGGCGCCGGGGCGGTTCCTCCGTCCTGGTCGGTCGCCTACCGCTTCACCTTCGCGAGCGCGGCGATGTTCGCGATGGCGCGGATCAGCGGGGCTCCGCTGAAGCTCGGCCGCAAGGGGCATCTGCTCGCGCTCGCGATCGGAATCCCGCAGTTCGTGCTCAACTTCAACTTCGTCTACGCGGCCGAGCAATATGTCACCTCCGGCATCGTCGCGGTGGTGTTCGCGCTCCTGGTCGTGCCCAATGCGGGCTTCGCCAGATTGTTCTTCGGCCATGAGCTCAGCCGCCGCTTCCTGATCGGATCGGCGGTGGCGATGGCGGGCGTGGTGCTTCTGTTCGTCGCGGAGATGCGCGTGTCGGAGGCGCGCCCGGGCCAGGTCATGCTCGGAATCGGCTTCACCCTGATCGCGATCCTGTCCGCATCGGTGGGGAACCTGATGCAGCTGGTCGACGAGGTGAAGAAGATGCCGGTGGCGAGCCTGCTCGCCTGGGCGATGCTCTACGGCACGATCGCCAATGCGGGGATCGCCGTGGCGCTCTACGGCGCGCCGGTCGTCGAGAGCCGGCCGGCCTATTGGCTGGGCCTGCTCTATCTCGGCCTCGTCGCCTCGGCCCTCGCCTTCTTCTTCTACTACCGGATCCTTCGGGTCATCGGGCCGGGCAAGGCCGCCTATTCGAGCGTCCTCGTGCCGATCGTGGCGATGCTGCTGTCGACTGTGTTCGAGGATTATCGCTGGACCGCGCTCGCGGCGGCGGGCGGGGTGCTCGCCATCGCCGGGCTCGTCGTCGCGCTCGGGGCGCGGCGGCCGACCCCGGTCATCATCGACTAGCCGGCTTACTGTTCGACGCGGCAGCGGACCTGATATTGCCGTCCGCCATAGCGCAGGGTTCCGGAATATTGGCCGCGCTCGCTCGGACGGGTCGTGCGAAGGCGGGCGACGTAGCGGCTGCCGCTGGAATCGACGATGTCGACGTGGAGCGCTCGCTCGTCCAGCCAGGATTGAGCGATCGTCGCGCCGCCATTTCCGGTGACCGTACCGTCGCCGAAGCGCGCCTGTGCGATGACGGGCCCGGCCATGTGGCCGATGACCAGATCGAGGCTGATCTCGGGATTGATCGTCCCTCGGCAGCTCGCGCTTCCGGTCGCCTGGGCAGGGGCCGCGCCGACCAGAAAGGCGGCGGTCGCGAAAGCTGCGGCGGTGACTGATCTCATTCTTCTCACTCCGGCTTGGCTCTTTGTCCCGCCGCGACTAACCCCCGCGACGTGAACGATCCTATTACAATCCGCCGCCTCTACGGGCGCCGCTCCGGGCACAAGCTTCGCGTCGGCCAGGCCGACCTGGTCGAGAAATTGCTGCCCGAAGTGTCGGTGCCGGAGGAAGGGCCGCTGACGTCGGCCCTGCTGTTCGGAGACGAGCGGCCGCTGCACTTCGAGATCGGCTTCGGCTCGGGCGAGCATCTCGGCTACCGCGCCGACATGCTTCCGGACCACGGCTTCATCGGCGCCGAGCCGTTCATCAACGGCGTCGTCGGTGCGTTGAGCCAGATCCGCACCAAGCATCTCACCAATGTGCGCCTGCACATGGGCGACGCACTCGACGTGCTCGAACGGCTTCCCGATTCGAGCCTTCGCTTCGTCTATCTGCTCCATCCGGACCCCTGGCCGAAGGCGCGCCACGCCAAGCGGCGGATGCTCAATCACGGGCCGCTCGACTTGATCGCGGCCAAGCTTCAGCCGGGCGGCGAGTTCAGGCTCGGCACCGACGACCCCACTTATTGCCGCTGGTCGATGATGATCATGCGCCAGCGCACGGACTTTCGCTGGCTGGTCGAGAAGGCCTCCGATTTCCTGACCCGTCCCGGGGGATGGCCGGAGACCCGCTACGAGGCGAAGGCGCGGCGCAAAGGGCACGAAGTCTGGTACTTCCGCTACCAGCGGGTGTGACTCGGCGCCTTATTCGCGGTCGAGTCCATCGACGGTGATGTCCACCCAGTCGGGCTTGCGCTCGTCATAGACCGAGACGGATGGCGCGGGGAAATCGACGTCGGCGAAGCCTCCGGCCGGGACAGCGATGGTCCCGGGCATTCCTTCGGAAAGGTAGGCGACGGTCGAGCCGCAATTTGGGCAGAACAGGAAGCGGGCCTTGTTGCCGCTGTCGGCGACCCGCTCCCATTCCCTATGCTCGCCGCTGATCCTGACCTGATCCTCGGGCCAGCGCGCCTGATAGGCGAAGGCGCTGCCGCTTCGCCTCTTGCAGTCGAGGCAGTGACAAACGGAGATTCGGAACGGCTCGCCGGTGCATTCCGCCTGCAGCTGGCCGCAGGGGCAGGAGGCCGTGCGGACGGTCACCGAGCGGGAGTCAGCCGGAGCAGCCGGCCCTGCGAATCGCGGCCGCCATCCTCGAGCAGGAAGATGGAGCCGTCGGGACCCTGGTCGACGGCGCGGATTCGCGCGTTCATCGGGTAGCGGGCGACCTCGCGGGCGGTGTTGCCGTCGATCGCGACCCGGATCAGCGCCTGGCTCGACAGGCCGCCGATCAGCGCGTTGCCGCGCCAGTCGCGGAACTGGCTGCCGGTGTAGAAGATCAGGCTGGAAGGCGAGATGACCGGGGTCCAGGTGATCTCCGGGGCGTTGAACTCGGGCCTTGTGTCGTGGTCGGGGATCGGGCGGCCGTCATAATGATCGCCGTTCGACACGATCGGATAGCCGTAATTGGAGCCGCGCTCGATGAGGTTGAACTCGTCGCCGCCGGCCGGGCCCATCTCATTCTCCCACAAGCGGCCGTCGGGAGCGAAGGCGAGGCCGAGCGGGTTGCGATGGCCAAGCGTCCAGATCTGGGCGGTCACTCCGCCGCGGCTCGCGAAGGGGTTGCCGGCCGGGACCGAGCCGTCGTCGTTGAGGCGGAGAATCTTGCCGGCGTTGGAGTTCATGTCCTGGGCGGGGGTGAACTCCTGGCGCTCGCCGGAGCTGATGAAGAGATGGCCGTCCGGCGAGAAGGCGATCCGGTGGGCGAAGTGGCCGCGTCCGCTAAACTTCGGCACCTGCCGCCAGATCACCTGCAGCCCGTCGAGCTGGTAGCCCACCGGCGCCCCGGGCATCGCGGCCGAGATGGTGAGCAGCCGCGCGCGACCGACAACGGCGCCTCGCGTGCCGTCCGGTCCCGGCTCGACCCAGCTCAGATAGACCAGACCGTTGTTGGCGAATTGCGGGTGGAGGACGACGTCGCCGAGGCCGCCCTGGCCGCCTGCATCGACCTGCGGGACGCCGGCGACGTCGACCATTCGGTTCTGCCCGTTCCGGCGCGACCAGTGGACCAGTCGTCCGCTCTTCTCGGTGATCAGGGCCGATCCATCGGGGAGGAAGGCCATCGCCCAGGGCGACTCGAAATCGGCGATGACTTCGACATTGAACGGCTGGGCGGAAGCCTGCGCCGACGCCGCATTGTTGCCCGCGGTCTCCACCGCCTCGCCATTGCCGGCGCAGCCGATCAGGGCGAGGAGGGGAAGTCCGGCGTAGAGGATGGGGCGCATGTACGGGCTCCTGGAATGAGGTTGGCACTCCAATCAAAGGAGCGCGCGCAGAGGTCAAGCGCCGCCCCGGGGAAAGCGGTTGCCGCGCGGCCCTGTCGCGCATATATGGCATTCACCTCCTCGACATCGACAGATGCCTGAGGCTGGTCCCGGGGACGGGGCCGGCGCGGGAGGTCTTGGTTTTTTTACGTCCTGGTTTTCGCTTGGGAATTTTCGTTGGCCGAACTTGCCGAACTGCAGCAGCTGATCGAGCCCGCCGTCGAGGCGGAGGGGCTCGCGCTGGTGCGAGTCAAGATGACGGGCGGCAAGTCAGATCCCACGCTCCAGGTGATGGCCGAAGATCCGGCAACCCGCCAGCTCACGCTCGACGATTGCGCTCGGCTGTCGCGGCGCCTGTCCGAGATGCTCGACGCGCTCGAGGCCGAGGGCAAGGACCCGATCGAGGGCGCCTACCGGCTCGAGGTCAGCTCGCCCGGAATCGACCGGCCGCTGACCCGGCTTCAGGATTTCGAGGACTGGAAGGGCCATGAGGCGCGCGTCGCGCTGGTCGATCCGGTCGCGGAGCGCAAGCAGGTCGCCGGCCCGCTGCTCGGAATCGAGCGCGAACTGATCGGGATCGACGTTCCCGGCCATGGCGAGATGTGGGTGACCCTGGCGAACATCCGAAGCGCCAAGCTCATCATGACCGACAAGCTCATCGAGGCGACCGCGCCGCTGTCCGCGGAAGGCGCCGACCAGATCAAAGTGGAAGGACAGGATACCTAAAATGGCGACCACTGCCCCCAATCCCGCCGCCCCCGGCGCAGTCTCGGCAAACAAGGCCGAGTTGATCGCGATCGCCGATGCCGTCGCGCGCGAGAAACTGATCGACAAGGGCATCGTCATCGAGGCGATGGAGGACGCGATCCAGCGCGCCGCCCGCGCCCGCTACGGCGCCGAGAACGACATCCGCGCCAAGCTCGACCCGAATAGCGGCGACCTGCGCCTGTGGCGTGTCGTCGAGGTGGTCGAAGAGGTCGAGGACTATTTCAAGCAGGTCAGCCTCGACGACGCCCAGAAGCTCCAGAAGGGCGCGGTCGTCGGCGACTATATCGTCGACCCGCTGCCGCCGATCGAGTTCGGCCGGATCGCCGCCCAAGCCGCCAAGCAGGTCATCTTCCAGAAGGTCCGCGACGCCGAGCGCGAGCGCCAGTTCGAAGAGTTCAAGGACCGCGTCGGTGAGATCATCACCGGAGTCGTCAAGCGCGTCGAGTTCGGCCATGTCGTCGTCGACCTCGGCCGCGCCGAGGGCGTCATTCGCCGCGACCAGCAGATTCCGCGCGAGGTTCTTCGCGTCGGCGACCGCACCCGCTCGCTGATCCTCAACGTGCGCCGCGAGACCCGCGGCCCGCAGATCTTCCTCAGCCGTGCGCACCCCGACTTCATGAAGAAGCTGTTCGCTCAGGAAGTGCCCGAGATCTACGACGGCATCATCGAGATCAAGGCCGCCGCCCGCGACCCGGGCAGCCGCGCCAAGATCGGCGTGATCAGCCATGACAGCTCGATCGACCCGGTCGGCGCCTGCGTCGGAATGAAGGGCAGCCGAGTCCAGGCCGTCGTCCAGGAGATGCAGGGCGAGAAGATCGACATCATCCCCTGGTCCGAGGACCTCGCCACCTTCGTCGTCAACGGCCTCCAGCCGGCGACCGTCAGCCGAGTCGTCATCGACGAGGAAGAGGGTCGCATCGAAGTCGTGGTTCCCGATGACCAGCTCAGCCTCGCCATCGGCCGCCGCGGCCAGAATGTGCGCCTGGCGAGCCAACTGACCGGCTCGCAAATCGACATCATGACCGAGGCGGACGCGAGCGAGAAGCGCCAGCGTGAGTTCGTCGAGCGCTCGACCATGTTCCAGGAGGAGCTCGACGTCGACGAGACTCTCGCCCAGCTGCTCGTCGCCGAGGGCTTCGGCGAGCTGGAGGAAGTCGCCTATGTCGAGCCGGACGAGATCGCGTCGATCGAGGGCTTCGACGACGAGCTCGCTGCCGAGCTTCAGAGCCGCGCTGCCGAGGCGCTCGAGCGCCGCGAGGCCGCGGCCCGCGAGGAGCGCCGTGCGATGGGCGTCGAGGACGACCTCGCCGAGCTTCCCTACCTCACCGAGGCGATGCTGGTGACGCTGGGCAAGGCGGGCATCAAGACGCTCGACGATCTCGCCGATCTCGCCACCGACGAGCTGGTGCAGAAGAAGCGGCCCGAGCAGCGCCGCCAGCGCGAGCGTGCCGAGCGGCCCGAGGACAAGGGCGGCGTGCTCGCCGAGTACGGGCTCAGCGACGAGCAGGGCAACGAGATCATCATGGCCGCCCGCGCGCACTGGTTCGAGGACGAAGGGGAGGACGCGGTTGCGGAAACCTCCCAATGATACGCTCGAGCTGAGTGACGGCGTTTCGGGGCACGTCCCCGAGCGCACCTGCATCCTCACCCGGACGGCGGCGCCGCGCGCGTCGCTGATCCGGCTCGCGCTCGGGCCTGACGGTTCGGTGGCGCCCGACGTGCGCGCCAAGGCGCCTGGTCGGGGCGCGTGGATCGGGGTGGATCGCGCGACGCTCGAGGCCGCCCAGGCCAAGGGCAAGCTCAAGGCCGCCTTGTCGCGTGCGTTCAAGACGACCGCGGTCACCATTCCCGACGACCTCGGCGAGCGGATCGAGGCGGCTCTTCGCCAGGCGGTGCTCGACAGGCTGGGCCTGGAGGCGCGGGCGGGCAATCTCGTCACCGGCGGCGAGAAGATCGACGTGGCGCTTCGCCGCGGCGAGGTCCGACTGCTCATCCATGCGTCGGACGCCGGGGCGGACGGGCGTGGCAAGCGCGATCAGGCGCTTCGCGTTGGAACAGATGGCGAGGACCGGCAAGGGCTGGTTTTTCCGGCCGACAGGACCATATTGTCGTTGGCCCTTGGCCGGCAAAATGTGGTACATGTCGCCATTCTGAACCCGGCGGCTGCCGCGCGGGTTCGCGACCTGCTGAGCAGGTGGGGCGCTTTTATCGGAAGAGATGCTGCGCTAGAGGCCGCTTCCGCGGCTTCCGGCGCTTCCGCCCAATATGGGGCGGGTGAAGGATACGAAGGACAAGAATGAGCGACACGACCGACAAGCCGAAGCTGGGAGCGCGCGCACCGCTCGGCATCAAGCGCACCGTCGAAGCGGGGAAGGTGAAGCAGAGCTTCAGCCATGGCCGCTCGAACACGGTCGTGGTCGAGGTGAAGAAGCGCCGTGTGCTCGGACGCCCGGGCGAGACCGTCGAGGCTCCCAAGCCCGAGGTGGTCGAGGCGGCACCGGCGCCTGCGCCTGCGCCCGCCCCGGCCCCCGCGCCGCGTCCTGCCCCGCCGCGCCCAGTTTCCAACGAGACCGCGCAGGAGCGCCAGGCGCGCCTGCTCCGCGAGGCCGAGGAGCAGCGCATGCGCGCGCTCGAGGAAGCGCGCCGCCGCGAGGACCGCGACGCCAAGGCCGCGACCGAGGACGAGAAGCGCCGCGCCGAAGAGAATCGTAAGGCGGAAGAGGCCGCCGCTGAGGCTGCGCGAGTGGCCCAGGAAGAGGCGCGCAAGGCCGCCGAGGCCGAAGCCGCGGCGCCCAAGCCCGCCGAGCCTGCAGAGCCCGCTGCGGCCGCCGCTGCCGCTGCCGGACGCGAGGATCGGCCGGTCCGATTCACGCCGGTCGCCCGTCCGGCGCCGCCGCCCAAGCGCCCCGAACC
>JAEZHP010000147.1 GCA_023416515.1 Pseudomonadota bacterium
CGCCTGGACGCTCGGCCTCACGCGGATGGTCTCGGCGGTTTTCAGAAGGACCGCGGACGTCGGCTTCGTCGCCGAAGAGCTGAAAGCAGTGTTCGACCCGCGCGGAGGCGCCTGGATGCAGGGCCGCTACGTGCCGTCCCTGCTCGCCGCGATCGGCGATATCGTCGAACGCCACCTTGGCGCCCTTGGCGCGCGGCCGGTTACCGCGAGTGTTTGTGAACCCGCCCCCACGCAAATGGCGCTTCCGCAATGTCCGCAGTGCGGAGCATCGTCGCTGGTCAAGTCGGAAGGCTGCAACAATTGCCTCGACTGCGGCTACTCGAAATGCGGATGATGCCGATCAGAGCGCGGGAGCGTGCTGGCTCGCGGTCTTCGGCAGATAGGCGTCGAACGCGGCCGCCACGGTCCGAACGAGCGGCTTGGCCTCTTCGACCACCTGGATGATGCTGCCGTCGCGCCGTATCAGGCCGTCCGCTTCCAGCTCATCGAGCGGCGCTTCAATGGAGCCGATGTCGGCTTTGTAGCCGCACATGAGCTGTTCGATGATCTCCGCTCGACGCCGGTCCTCGTCGGTCAGGCGATAACCCCGGACGGTAGCGAGACGTCCGGCCGCGATCCGCTCCGCATAATCGGGGATCCGCGTTGCGTTCTGGACATAGCCCTGTGGCAGCCGTCCGATCGCCGACGCGCCGAACCCGATCAGCGTTGGGCAGCGGTCCACGGTGTAGCCCTGGAAGTTTCGATGGAGCGCGCCGGCCTCCGCCGCGATCGCGAGGCTGTCGTCGGGCCGTGCGAAATGATCGAGACCGATCTGCGCGTAGCCCGCCGCGATCAGGGTTTCCGCAATGGCCGTAGATTGTTCGAGCCGCTCGGCCGCGCCCGGCAAAGCGGCTTCGCCGATCTTGCGCTGGTGGACCTTGAAGGAGGGAACGTGCGCATAGCCAAAGACGGCGAAGCGGTCCGGCTGGAGTCGGAGCGACTGCTTTACGGTGTCGACACAGGATCGCGCAGTCTGGAACGGCAAGCCGTAGACGAGATCGAGATTGATTCCGCGAACCCCGGCGCTCCGCAGCAAATCCACTGCCGCCGAGGTCGTGTCAAAGCTTTGCGTGCGATTGATGGCCGCTTGAACCTTCGGGTCGAAGCTTTGCACGCCCAGGCTTGCACGGTTCACGCCAACGTCGCCCAATGCCGACGCGAATTCGGGGTTTAGGGTCCGCGGATCGACCTCGATCGCGATCTCTGCATCAGCCGCGAACTCGAAGTGCGCGCGCAAGGCTGCATCCAGCTTTCCGAGATCCCTCGGGCTCAGCAGCGTCGGCGATCCGCCGCCGAGATGCATGTGACCGATCCGAGGCCGAACCCGCATCTCGGCTGCCACGAGATTCACTTCGTCGATCAGCGTATCGACATAGCGGCTGACGGGCGCGTGGCGCCTGGTGACGGTCGTGTGGCACCCGCAATACCAGCACATCTCGCGGCAGAAAGGGATGTGAACGTAGACGGATAGCGGATCCTGACCATCGAGATCACGCAACCAGCGGCGATATTCGGCCTGGTCGATCGCCGGGGCGAACTGAGGCGCCGTCGGGTAGCTCGTGTAGCGCGGTACGCGCATCTGCGCGTAGCGCTCGAAGGTTTCCCGGGAAGTCATCTCCGTAAAGCTACGGATCGAAAGCCGGCACTCGTTGATTTAAATCACGAGCAGACTAACGGGTGGTCGCTAGGGCGCGGCTAGAGCGGGTGGTGCAACAAAGCGTGACTCTTCCGCAAGGCATGGTTGACGGCTTCGGCCGCAAGATCACCTACGTTCGCCTGTCCGTCACCGATCGATGCGACCTGCGCTGCCGCTATTGCATGGCGGAGACGATGCGCTTCCTTCCGCGCAAGGACGTGCTGTCGTTCGAGGAGATCACGGCGCTCGCCGACCTGCTGATCAGCCGGGGCGTTCGCAAGATCAGGCTGACCGGCGGCGAACCGCTGGTCCGCAAGGGTATCGAGCAGCTGATCTCCGAGCTTGGAAAGCGGATCGGCAGCGGTCTCGACGAATTGACGCTGACTACGAACGGAACGCAGCTCGCCCGTTTCGCGACGGTGCTCCGCGATGCGGGGATCCGCCGAATCAACGTCAGCCTCGACAGCCTCGATCGGGACCGGTTCCGCCACATCACCCGTCGAGGCGATCTCGACCAGGTTCTCGGCGGGATTCAGGCTGCGGCGAATGCCGGGCTGAAGGTCAAGATCAACATGGTCGCGCTGAAGGGCCTCAACGAAGATGAAGTCGCGCCGATGCTGCGCTGGTGCGTGGCGCGCGGCTTCGACCTGACGCTGATCGAAACCATGCCGTTGGGAGAGATCGAGGAGGATCGGACCGAGCATTATCTTCCCCTCACCGCGGTCAAATCGCGCCTCGAGCAGGAATTCTCGCTGATTCCCTCGCTTGCGCGCACCGGCGGCCCGGCACGCTATTGGGATGTCGAGGGCAGCGGCGCGAAGCTCGGCCTGATCACTCCGCTCACGAACAATTTCTGCGACGGCTGCAACCGCATCCGGATCGCTGCGACCGGCACCGTCTATGGCTGTCTCGGCCACGACCAGAAGGTGGAATTGCGAGACCTGATTCGCGCGGGTGACCCGCAGCTCGTGTCCGATGCGCTCGACGACCTCCTTCTTGCCAAGCCGCGGAGGCACCAGTTCGCAATCCGGGCGAATGCGGCTCCGGCCGTCGGCCGGCATATGAGCGTCACGGGAGGGTGACCGTGCGAACAAATGATCTGGATCAAGTCCACGAGCCGGCATTCGTGCCAGATCGGATTTCAGAGGATCGATGCCGTACCCGCGTCGGATCTTTCCCGGAGGCTTTCCCCATCCCGCTAGCCTCCGCAATGAGCCCCGGCCCTCCTACCGAACCTAGGGCCGGGGTTCCTTTTTTCACTCACCAATCGAGCGAGCGATTCATGGTCCCACCGACGGGCCGCGGATCGAGGACAGTGCCGGGGGGCAAACTGAAATGACCGCAAAGCCGGCCCGCGGCCCAGCCGCCGGCGCCACTCAGGCGCTTTGGACCAGCACCGTTGCATTTACCGTCTGCTTCGCGGTCTGGACGATCTTCTCGATCATCGGCCTGGGCGTGAAGGACCAGCTCGGCCTGTCCGAAACGGAGTTCGGCCTGCTCGTCGGAACGCCGATCCTGACGGGCTCGCTGACGCGAGTGTTGCTCGGTGTCTGGGCCGACCAGTTCGGGGGACGCCGGGTCTTCACGGCGGTGATGATCCTCGCCGCGATCGCTACATTCCTGACGTCCTATGCGGACACCTACATCGAGCTTCTCGTCGCGGCGCTCGGAGTGGGCATCGCGGGCGGCGCTTTCTCGGTCGGCGTAACCTACGTCTCGAAATTCTATCCAGGTGAGAAGCAAGGCACCGCGCTCGGCATCTTCGGCGCCGGCAATGTCGGCTCGGCGGTGACGAAGTTCCTTGCGCCTTTCGTCATGGTCGCGGCGGGCTGGCAGGCAGTCGCGCAGGTCTGGGCGGCCGCTTTGATCGTCACGTCGCTATTGTTCCTTCTGCTGACGAAGGAAGACCCGGAACAGCTTGCCAGAAAGCGCGACGGTCGGGCCGCCGAAAGCATCGCAAGTCAGCTCTCCGTCCTCAAGAACCTGCAGGTCTGGCGGTTCGCCCTTTATTATTTCTTCGTGTTCGGCGCGTTCGTTGCGCTCGCGCTCTGGCTTCCACGCTATCTGATGGGCGTTTACGAGCTCGACGTGAAAACGGCCGGCATGCTCGCCGCTTTCTATTCGGTGCCCGCCAGCCTCTTCCGGATTTACGGCGGCAAGCTGTCCGACCGCTACGGCGCACGGTCGGTGATGTACGTCACCTTCGGCGTGTCGGTTCTGACCACCTTCATGCTGTCCTACCCGCCGACGACCTACATCGTTGAAGGCATCCACGGTCCAATCACCTTCCACACGGAAATGGGCCTCGTTCCGTTCCTGGTGACGCTCTTCGTGCTCGGCTTCTTCATGAGCCTCGGCAAAGCGGCCGTGTTCAAACACATCCCCTCTTATTACCCGAACCACGTCGGCGCCGTCGGCGGGCTCGTGGGAATGGTCGGCGGCCTCGGCGGGTTCGTGTTGCCGCTCGCGTTCGGCGCATTGCTCGACCTGACCGGCGTCTGGACCAGCTGCTTCGTGCTGTTGTTCGTCCTGGTCTCCGTCGCGCTCGTGTGGATGCATTCGGCGATCCGGCACATGGAACGCAGCGCCGAGCGCAGAGGCGTCGCCGCCCAGGTGCCCGAGCTTCCGGAAATGCGCGGCCTCGGCGAAGCGGGAATAAAGATTCCGCCCCGCCGCGCCGGCCCGATCGCCGATTGGCGGCCCGAGGAGCCCGGTTTCTGGGAAAGCGGTGGACGCGCCGTCGCGCGGCGGAATCTGTGGATTTCGACCTACTGCCTGTTGTTGTCCTTCGCGGTGTGGATGGTGTGGAGCGTCGTCGTCGCGCGGCTGCCCGCGATTGGGTTCGAATTCAGCACCGACCAATTGTTCTGGCTCGCAGCTTTGCCGGGCCTTTCCGGGGCGACCCTGCGGATCTTCTACGCGTTCCTCGTGCCGATTTTCGGCGGGCGCTTGTGGACGACATTGTCCACTGCATCGCTTCTCATCCCGGCGTTCGGCATCGGTTACGCGGTGCAGGAGCCGAGCACTCCTTACCTGCTCTTCGTCGTCCTCGCGCTGCTGTGCGGGTTCGGCGGCGGCAACTTCGCCTCGTCGATGGCGAACATCAGCTATTTCTTCCCGAAATCCGAGAAAGGGAATGCGCTCGCGATCAATGCGGGGCTCGGCAATCTCGGTG
>JAEZHP010000170.1 GCA_023416515.1 Pseudomonadota bacterium
ATCGACGACATTCGCGAACACATGCAAGTGATCGACGCAGAAGGCGCGCCAGTCGGGAGGGTCGACCGCCTGGAAGGCGACCGCATCAAGCTGATCCGCGACAGCGCCGGAATGGGCGCGCACGAAGGGCATCATCATTTCATCCCGGTAGGGCTGGTGGCGGACATTGAAGGCGACACCGTGCGCCTGTCGGCGCGCGCCGATGCGCTCAAGTCGATCTTCGAGACGGAGGAAGACGGCAGCTCCGCCTGAGTGGCGGCTCAGGCGCGGACTGCAGTGATCAGGTAGTTGAGCCGCACGTCGTCGCTGAGGTGAAGGCCGCGCGTCGGCGACCAGGCGATGCCCTCGACGTCCGTGCATCGAAGCCCCGCGTTGCCCAGAAGTGCCTTCATCTGCTCGGGGGCGATGAACTTGTCGAACTCGTGCGTTCCCTTCGGGACCGCGCCGAAACCTTCGCCGATGGTGATCATCATCAGCCGCGACCAGGGCGTGGCGTTTGGGGTGGACAGGATCAGCAGCCCCCCTGGTTTCAGTCTGCCGGCGAGCGATCGGACAAAGCTCGACGGGTCGCTGACGTGCTCGATGACCTCCATCGCGGTGACCAGGTCGAATTGTCCTTCGACCTGCTCGACGGCCGTGGCGCGGTAGTCGATCTCGAGGCCCTGTCCGCGTGCGTGCAGCTGCGCGGCGGCGATGAGCTCCGGCGCGGCGTCTATTGCTGTCACCGAGGCGCCCAGCCTTGCCAGCGGCTCCGCCAGCAGGCCGGCGCCGCAGCCGACATCGAGCGCGCACTTGCCCTCGAGAGGCCTCAAGCAGCGCTCGTCGAGCGACCAATGCTGGTCGATCTGGTCGCGGATGTAGGCGAGCCGCACCGGATTGAGCTTGTGCAGCATGGCCGACGCACCCTTGGGGTCCCACCAGTCGCCGGCGAGCGCCGCGAACCGTTCGATCTCGCCGGCGTCGATCGATGAACTTGTTTCGGCCATGGTCGCCTCCTAACAGGGCGCGCCCTCAAGCCCAAGGAGCCAGGCCTCTCCGAATGCCGCGTATCGTCATGAAATTCGGCGGCACATCGATGGCCGGGATCGAGCGCATCCGGAATGTCGCCGCGCGCGTGCGCCGTGAGTCCGAGGCGGGCAACGAGGTCCTCGTCGTCGTTTCGGCAATGGCCGGCGAAACCGACCGGCTGGTGCAGCTCTGCCGCGAAGCGTCGGCTCTTCACGATCCGAAGGAATATGACGTCGTCGTCGCGTCCGGCGAGCAGGTGACCGCCGGGCTGCTCGCAATGACTCTCCAGAACATGGGGCTGACCGCTCGGAGCTTCATGGGCTGGCAGCTGGTGAAGGCCAGCGGAGTCCACGGGAACGCCCGCGTCGATGCCATCGAAAGCGCGCTTCTGGACGAGGCGTTGTCGACCGGAACCGTCGCCGTGATCCCGGGCTTCCAGGGCGTGTCGGGCGACGGCCGCCTAGCGACATTGGGGAGGGGAGGGTCGGACACCAGCGCGGTCGCGATCGCCGCCGGGGTGAAGGCGGACCGATGCGACATCTACACGGACGTCGACGGTGTCTACACCACCGACCCACGGATCGTGCCAAGGGCGCAAAAGCTCGACGCGATTACGTTCGAGGAAATGCTCGAGCTTGCGGGGGTCGGCGCGAAAGTGCTTCAGCCGCGCTCGGTCGGGCTCGCAATGCGCGAGAATTTGCCGCTGCGCGTTCTCTCGGCCTTTGAGGACCTGCCGGGGACGCGCGTCGTCGCCGAGCTTTCGGGAGCGGATATGGAGAGGAACGAGATCGCCGGCATCGCGGCGGATCGAAACGAGGCGCGGATCACGGTCACGGGCCTTGCCGACCGGCCGGGGACGATGGCTGCCGTGGTCGGCCCGCTGGCCGACGCCGGCATCCCGTTCGACATGGTTGTGCACGCCGCGACGCCTTCCGCGGGGGCAAGCGATCTCACGTTCACCGTTCCGCGGGCAAGCCTGGCGCAGGCGCAATCGGTGATTGAGGGCCGCAAGGATGCGATCGGCTACTCCGATCTCCTGACCGACGATGCAGTGGCCAAGGTCAGCATCGTGGGCGTCGGCGTCCGCTCCAATCCGCAGCTCGCGGCGAAGATGTTCGAGACGCTGGCGGAGCGGCAGATCAATCTCCTCGCCGTGACGGCATCCGAAATCAAGGTGAGCGCGCTGGTGTCCGAAGCTGACCTGGATGTTGCGGTCCGCGTGCTCCACAGCGCGTTTGGCCTCGACGACAAGGCGACAGCATGAGCGGCGAAGGGCTGATCCCCGAGGCCCGGGCGGTGCACCCCGGCGCCGGGCATGCGCGGCTGAAGGAGCTGATGCATCGCGGCACCGAGTTCCTCGGTTGCAAGTGGGCGATCATGGGCGGCGCGATGAGCTGGGTCAGCGAGCGCAATCTCGTCTCCGCCATCTCCGACGCCGGCGGCTTCGGAGTGATCGCCTGCGGAGCAATGACCGCCGATCTTCTCGATGCCGAGATTGCGCAAACCAAGGCGCGGACCACCCGCCCTTTCGGCGTCAACCTCATCACCATGCATCCGCAACTCTCCGAACTGATCGACGTGTGCGTGAAGCACGGCGTCGGGCACATCGTATTGGCTGGCGGCCTGCCGCCCGGCTGGGCGATAGACAAGGTCAAGGCGAGCGGCGCCAAGCTGATGGCGTTCGCCCCGGCGCTCAGCCTCGCGAAGAAGCTGATGCGCTCAAAGGTCGACGCCTTGGTGATCGAGGGGATGGAAGCCGGCGGCCATATCGGCCCGGTCTCGACGTCGGTCCTGGCCCAGGAAATCCTGCCCCACGTCTGCCACGACATCCCGATCTTCATCGCGGGCGGCATCGGGCGCGGCGAAGCGATCGCCGCCTACCTCGAAATGGGCGCGGTCGGCGTGCAGCTCGGCACGCGGTTCGTCTGCGCGAACGAGAGCATCGCGCACGCGAATTTCAAGAAGGCCTTCATCCGCGCCTCCGCTCGCGACGCGATCCTCTCCGTGCAGATCGACCCGCGCCTGCCGGTGATCCCGGTGCGCGCGCTCAGGAATGCCGAGACGGAGCGCTTCGCCGCCAAGCAGCGAGAAGTCGCCGATTTGCTCGACAAGCAGGCGATCGAAATGGCCGAGGCGCAGCTTCAGATCGAGCATTATTGGGCAGGCGCGCTGCGGCGCGCCGTCATCGACGGCGATGTCGAAACGGGCTCGGTGATGGCCGGCCAGTCGGTCGGCATGGTCAACCGCGAGGAGCCCGTCGCCGACATCATCAAAGAGCTCGTCGACGAAGCCGCGGCGGCGCTTGAAAGTCGCGGCTGACGGCTTCGCTTCCGCGTGACACGGGCGCGGCCCATCTGATAGCGCACGTGCCATGCCGCTGACCGCTGCTGCGTCTGCCCGCGAGATTCTGACGGGCCTTCACGAGGTGATGGCGAGCCGCGGCTCGGCGCAGTCGAAGCTGGACAAGGTGGTGAACCTGATCGCCGAGGCGATGGAGAGCGAGGTGTGCTCCATCTATCTGCTTCGGGACAACAAGCTCGAGCTGTTCGCAACCCGCGGCCTGCGCAAGGAAGCCGTGCACGTGACGCGGCTCAAGCTCGGCGAAGGGCTCGTCGGCACGATCGCGGCGGAAGGCCGCATCCTCAACCTCGCCGAGGCGGCGGGCCATGCCGAGTTCGTCTATCGCCCCGAGACTGGCGAAGAGCGCTACCACAGCTTCGCGGGAGTCCCGATCATCTATCGCGAAAGCCCGGTGGGTGTGGTTTCGGTCCAGCACGCCGAACCGCGACGCTACGCCGATCTCGAGATCGAGGCGCTTCAAACCGTGGCAATGGTGCTGTCGGAGTTGATCGCCGGCGCGCGCCTGATCGACGGCGCGCGGCGCGGCCGCGTTCGCGGCGGCGGCGCGCTGCGGTTGACCGGCCTCAAGCTCGTCGCCGGAATGGCAAAGGGCCAGGCCGTGTTCCACGAGCCGCGCGTGGTCGTCGAACATACCGTCGCGGATGACACGGAGGCGGAACGCGATCGCGTCTACTCGGCGTTCCGAAGGATGCGCGAGCAGATCGACAACATGACGCGCGAGGCTGAATTC
>JAEZHP010000002.1 GCA_023416515.1 Pseudomonadota bacterium
CGTGAGCTTTGCCGGAGCAACGCGCCCCGGTGCACCGCCGTTCCCGTTACCGGCGGCGCCCGCGATGAACGAACGTCGGTTGGGGCGGGAGACCGTTACTCCTGTTCCGGATCGACCGGCCGGGCGAGCTCGTCCTCGCCGACTACGGCGTCGGGGGTCGGATCGATTTCTTCTCCGGCGTCGAGTTCGATTTCTTCCTCCTCGCTCTCGTCGATCTTCGCGACCGAAACCACCTTCTCGTTGCCGGCGACATTGAAAATCGTGACGCCCTGCGTGTTGCGTCCGGTGATCCGGATGTCGCCGACCGAGGTTCGGATGATCTTGCCCTGATCGGTGACCAGCATCAGCTGCTCGCCCTGCTTCACCGGGAAGCTGGCAACGACTCCGCCGTTGCGCTCGCTGGTGACGATGTTGATGATGCCCTGCCCGCCGCGGTTGGTCCTGCGATATTCGTAGGTCGAGCTCCGCTTCCCGTAACCGTTCTCGGTCACGGTGAGCACGAACTGCTCCTTCTCGGAAATTTCCGCGTAGCGCTCCGGGGACAAGCCATCCGCGGCCTCGTTGTCGCGCCAGCGCGGCGAGCGGAGGTACGCCTCGCGCTCCTCCTGGCTGGTGCCGACACGCCGAAGGATCGACATCGATATCACCTGGTCGTTGTCGAGCAGACGCACGCCGCGCACGCCGGTTGAATTTCGCGACTGGAACTCGCGAACGTCGGTCGACCTGAAGCGGATCGCCTTGCCGTTGCGCGTCGCAAGAAGGACGTCATCCTCCTCGGTGAGAAGCTCGACGCCGATGATGCGGTCGGTGACGTCCTCTTCCTCCTCCGATACCCCGAACTTCATTGCGATCTTGCCGGCGGTCGGGATGTTGGTGAACGCGTCCATGCTGTTGCGTCGGACGGTCCCCTTGCAGGTCGCGAACATGATGTGCAGCCCGCCCCATTCGCTCTCATCCTCGGGCAGCGGAAGTACCGTCGAGATGGTCTCGCCTTCGGCGAGCGGCAACAGGTTCACCATCGGGCGTCCCTTGGTGTTCGGGCCTCCTTCCGGAAGCCTCCATACCTTCATTCGATAAACGCGGCCGATGTTCGAGAAGAACAGCACGGGATTGTGGGTCGAAGTGACGAACAGCTCGGTGACGATGTCCTCGTCCTTGGTCGCCATTCCGGACCGGCCCTTGCCGCCGCGCTTCTGCTGGCGGAAGATCGAGAGCGGCGTGCGCTTGATGTAGCCGGTCATGGTCACCGTAACGACCATGTCTTCGCGCTCGATGAGGTCCTCGTCCTCGATGCCGTCCGCGGCGGGCGCGAGCTCGGTGACGCGGGGAGTGGCGAACTGCGCTTCGACTTCGTCGAATTCCTCGCGCATCACCTCGTAGAGCCGAGCGCGGTTCGCCAGTATCTCGAGCAGCTGGCCAATCGAATCGGCAAGCTCCTTGAGCTCGCCGCCGATCTCGTCGCGGCCGAGCGCCGTCAGCCGGTGGAGCCTCAGTTCGAGGATTGCCTTCACCTGCGCCTCGGACAAGGTGTAGCTCTTGTCGCGCTTTTGCGGCTCGACGGCTTCGACCAGAGCGATGTACGGGCGGATTTCCTCCATCGGCCACTTGCGGGCGAGCAGCTTTTCGCGTGCTTCGACCGGTGTCTTCGAGCCGCGGATCAGCTTCACCACCTCGTCGAGGTTGGTCACCGCCACCACCAGGCCGAGCAGGATGTGGGCGCGCTCGCGGGCCTTCATCAGCTCGAACTTCGAACGGCGGGTGATCACCTCTTCGCGGAAGCGGACGAAGCTTTCGATGATGTCGCGGAGCGTCAGCGTCTCCGGGCGCCCGCCGCGGATCGCGAGCATATTGGCCGGGAAGCTCGACTGCGCCGGTGTGTGTCGCCACAGCTGGTTGAGGACGACCTCCGGGGTCGCGTCCCGCTTGAGGTCGATGACGATCCGGACGCCCTCGCGGTTGGACTCGTCGCGAATGTCCGCGACGCCCTCGATCCTCTTGTCCTTCGCCGCCTCGGCGATCTTCTCGACCAAGCCCGACTTGCCGACCTGATACGGAATTTCGGTGAGGACGATCGACCGGCGATCCCCCCTTCCCTCCTCGATCGTGTAGCGCGAGCGCATCATGATCGAGCCGCGCCCGGTCGTGTATGCGGAATTGATTCCCGACTGTCCGAGGATGAAGCCGCCGGTCGGGAAGTCAGGCCCCTTCACATGCTCCATCAGCGATTCGGAGCTGATCGCCGGATCCGCCATGTAGGCGCGGCACGCGGCGAGCACCTCGCCGAGATTGTGCGGCGGGATATTGGTCGCCATCCCGACGGCGATCCCGCCGGCTCCGTTGACCAGGAGGTTCGGAAAACGCGCCGGCAGCACTTGCGGCTCGCTCTCGCTTGCGTCGTAATTGGGCTGGAAGTTGACGGTGTCCCTGTCGATGTCGGCAAGGAGGAAATTGGCCACCTTGGCGAGCCGCGCCTCGGTGTAGCGCATCGCCGCCGGCGGATCGGGGTCCATCGATCCGAAATTGCCCTGGCCGTCCACCAGTGGCACCCGCATCGACCACGGCTGCACCATGCGGGCGAGAGCGTCGTAGATCGCCTGGTCGCCATGCGGGTGGTACTTACCCATAACGTCACCGACGATGCGGCTGGATTTGCGGTACGGACGCCCGGCGACGTACCCGGCCTCCTGGCATGCATAGAGAATTCGGCGGTGGACGGGCTTCAAGCCGTCGCGCACGTCGGGAAGAGCGCGGCTGACGATCACGCTCATCGCGTAATCGAGGTAGCTGGTCTTCATCTCCTCGACGATCGAGATGGGTGCGATATCGCTCGGGTCGGTGATGTCCCGGCCTTCGTCGGCCGGCGGTTGGGTGGCCAAAAGCCTGTCCTATCTTTGTGTCCGGATACGCGGGAATAGGGCGCCGGAATCGGCGCCTGCCCCCCAGATAGGACGACCTAGCCGATTGTGAAGCCGGACGCCACCCCGCGCGCACGCGTATACGCGCGCGCGAAGCGGCGCCCGTTCAACTTACATCGGCCACCAAACCCATTCGTTGGCGTCGATCACGCCGTTATTGTTGCGATCGACATTCGCCCACGTCTGGGCCGACCAGTATTCGTCGGCACTGAGATAGCCGTCGCCGTTGCGGTCGAAGGCGCTCCAATAGTTGGTCCAGTAACTGGGGTTGTAATAAGCGGTCGGGTAGAATCCGCCGGCCGTGTAGCAGTTCTGGAATTCGGTGCGGTCGATCCGATTGTCCTTGTTCAGATCCCACGCACTGAAGCCGCTGGTATGCCAGCCGGTCCACTCCGCGGCAGTGACGACTCCGTCGCCGTTGGCGTCGATCGAGCCGGTGCCGCACACCTGGCCGTTGGCCGCAACCACCGCGGGGGGCGTTGTCGCGCAGCCGGCGAGCGCGGCCGAACCCGCAAGCAGGATTCCAATCATCACTTTTCGCATCGAAGCTCTCCTTTCGAATCGCCCCGATTTACCCCCGCTCGGCTCTCGGAGCGTGACTCGC
>JAEZHP010000016.1 GCA_023416515.1 Pseudomonadota bacterium
GCCCCCAAGGGCTGCGCGGGCCACCGCCGCCGCCCGAACCGTCGCCGCCGGACCCGTCGCCGCCGCCCTCGCCCGACCCACGGCCGCCCCAGGGGCCGCGATTTTCACCCATGGCAAGTCCGCGCCAGCCCCAGCTCAGAAATCGTCTCATGAAGGCTCTTATAGGTAGCGATCCGCGGAAAAACAGTGGCAAGGACCGGCTTATCGCCTATCCGTCCGCTCGACATGACCGACCCGACCCAAGCCGTCCGCGACGCCATTGCTCCCATCGTCGATGCCAAAAGGATCCAGGTCGCGCGGGTGAAGGATGGCCTCGCCACCATCGTCATCGACGCGACCGGCATCGCCGCGGAGGAGCGAGCGGCGCTCGAACGCCGCCTCGGCGCGGCCCTGGTGGGCGTGCCCGGGGTGACCGACAGCCGCGTCGCGATGAGCGTCGAGAAGGTGAAGCGCCTCATCATCGCGGTCGGCAGCGGCAAGGGCGGCGTCGGCAAGTCGACGCTCTCCGCCAACCTCGCAGTGGCCCTCGGGCGGCTGGGAAAGAAGGTGGGTCTGGTCGACGCCGACATCTACGGCCCGTCGCAGCCGCGCATCATGGGCAATCACGACCGCCCGGAGCTCCACGACCAGCAGATCGTCCCAGTCGACACCCACGGCGTGAAGATGCTGTCGATCGGGCAGCTGATCGAGCCGGGCACCGCCGTGGCGTGGCGCGGGCCGATGACGGCGAGCGCGCTGGGAAACCTGATGGACGGCGACTGGGGCGATACCGAGATCATGATCGTGGACCTCCCGCCCGGCACCGGCGACGTCCAGATGACCTTGGTCCAGAAATGGAAGCCGGCCGGAGCGGTTATCGTATCGACCCCCCAGGACCTGGCGCTGATCGACGCGACCCGGGCGATCGACCTGTTCCGGAAGATGGACGTTCCGATCATCGGCCTCGTCGAGAACATGGCGGGCTATCAATGCCCGCATTGCGCGCAGGTGAGCGACCCGTTCGGGGCCGGCGGCGCCGAAGCGGCTGCGCGGGTGATGGACATTCCCTTCCTCGGCCGGGTTCCGCTCACCCTCTCGATCCGCGAGGCGAGCGACGCGGGGGAACCGCCGGCCGCCGGCGACGCTTACGAAGCAGTTATTTTCCGCGACATCGCGGGGCGGCTGCTTGAGCAGATCGGCCGCTGACAGGAGGTGAGTGATGCCGCTGGAGCGTGACGAGGACATTGCCGAGCTGCTTCGTGAGACCCGCACGATCGCGTTGGTCGGCGCCTCGGACCGGCCGGACCGGCCGAGCTATGGTGTGATGCGCTACCTGCAGGACCAGGGTTATCGGGTGATCCCGGTCAATCCGCAGATCACCGGCGAGCATGTCCATGGCGAATATGTCTGGCGCGAATTGTCGCAAATCGGCGAGCCGATCGACATGGTCGACATCTTCCGCCGGCCGGCCGCCGCGGGCGAGGCGGTCGACGAAGCGATAAAAGCCGGCGCGAAGTCCGTGTGGCTTCAGATCGGAGTGATCAACGAGGAAGCCGCGGCTCGTGCCGAAGCGGCGGGCCTCAAGGTGGTGATGAACCGCTGTCCTAAGATCGAGATCCCGCGGCTGGGCGTCGCACCGGTCGCCTAGACGACGGCCATCGCGCGTTCGCGCAGGCGCTCGATCGCGGCTTCGTGGATTCCGGGCGACGAGGCGAGCACTCCGAAGGCAGCAGCGTCGGGGCTGTTGAAGGTGAGCGGCTGGCCGAGCGCGCCGGTGACCGTTGCACCCGCTTCAGAAGCAATCAGGATCGCCGCGGCGATGTCCCATTCGCGGCCCCAGCGCAGAGTCGCGAGGAGGTCGGCCTCGCCGGCCGCGACCATGGCGATTCGAAGCGCGATCGAATTGGGTTTGGCGACCATGACGAGATCGCGATCGACCTTGGGCAGGCTGTCGGCCGGAACCCGAGCGCCGACAAGTTCGCTGCGCTGGCTGCACCGGATCGGATCGCCGTTGCGCCAGGCGCCGCGGTCCAGCTCGGCCGTCCACAATTCCTCGCGCTGCGGAGCCGAAAGGACTCCATATTTCACTGCTCGGTTCTCGACGAGCGCGACCGAGACCGCCCAGCCGGTTCGGCCGCGCAGATAGTCGCGGGTGCCGTCGATCGGGTCGACGACCCAGACGCGCTTTCGCTCGATCCGGTCGGATTCGTCGGCGGTCTCCTCGGACAGCCAGCCCGCCTCCGGGTCGAGAGCGATCAGCTGCTCGCGGAGGAAATTGTCGACCTCGAGGTCGATTTCACAAACCGGGTGCCCCGGCTCCTTCTCCCACCTCTTATAGTCGGTGCCGCAGCGCCCGAGCGCGATGCGCCCGGCCTGTTCGGTAATCTCTACAATGTCCTCAAGCACCGGCGACCGTCATTCCTTCGACCCGCAGGGTGGGAACATTGACTGCGCGGCGATGTTCCAGGTCGTTCGCCGCGACCAGCGTGCGGTACATGTCCAGCAAATTCCCAGCCACGGTGATCTCGGCGACAGGCTCGGCGATCTCGCCGTTGCGGATGATGAAGCCGCTCGCCCCGCGGCTATAGTCGCCGGTGACCAGGTTGATCCCCTGGCCAATCATCTCAGTGACGTAGAGCCCTTGGCTGATATCGGCGATCAGCTGGGAGGGGCTCTGAGTGCCCGGGGTCAGATGGACGTTGGTGGCCCCGACTCCAGGCGCCCCACCCACCCCGCGAGTGGCGTGGCCGTTCGGCGCGAGGCCAAGTTGCCGTGCCGAGGCGCTGTTGAGCAGCCAGTCGGTCAGCCGTCCATTGTCGACCAGCGCACGCGCCGCGGTCGCGACTCCCTCGCCGTCGAAGGGCCGCGAGCGCAAGCCGCGAACCCGGTGCGGATCGTCGACGATCGACAGGCTTTCGGGAAGAATCTGCTCGCATTCGCGCCCGAGCAGGAAGCTCGTTCGGCGGGCGATGGCCGGACCGGACATCGCCGAGACGAGGTGGCCGACCAAGCCCCCTCCGACGCGGGGGTCGAATACGATCGGAATGACGCCGCTCGCGAGCTTGCCCGGGTTCAGGCGCTTCACCGTGCGCTCCCCGGCAAGGCGCCCGAGCTCCTCGGGGCCGTCGAGGTCGGCGAAATGGCGGGCGCTGTGGCTGGCATGGTCCCGTTGCATCGCCCCGCCCTCGCCGCCGACGACGCTAACTCCGGCCGAATAATGGCTGGAATGGTAGCCGCGGCAAAAGCCGGTGCTCGTGGCGAGCGCAAACACGCTGCGGGCGGCGCTCACTCCGGCGCCCTCGCTGTTGGTCACTCCGCGAACCCCGCGCGCCGCCGATTCCATGTCGAGCGCGCGCTGTTTCAGCTCCGCCGGCGAGGGATTGGCGCCGTCGTCGCCCTCGAGCGGCAACAGCTCGCCTTTGAACAGCAATTCCTCGGGCGCCAGGCCCGCATAGGGATCCTCGGGCGCTTCCCTGGCCATCGCCACCGCCCGCTCGACGAGCGCCGACAGCGCATCGGCCGACAGGTCCGAGGAGGAGACGCTTGCCGAGCGGGTGCCGATGAACAGGCGGAGCCCAATCTCCTCGCCTTCGGAGCGCCCGACATCCTCCAGCTCGCCGAGGCGAACCTGGACGCCGAGCGAGGCTTCGCCGACATAGAGGACATCGGCGGCGTCCGCTCCGGCCTTGCGGGCAGCAGCGATGAGAGCGCCTGCGCGCGCCTCGGCTTGTTCAACGTTCAGCATGAGGCGGCGGACTTAGGGCGGGCGGCCACGCCGGGCAAGGGCGCGGTCAGGCGGTGGTGCCGACGACGAGGCAGGCGAGAAACATCAGCAGGCCGGCGAAGCGGTTGGATCGGAAGGTCGCCAGCGCCTGCATGTTGTCGTCGGGCCTGAGGCGGACGACCTGTCGGGCGAGATGAGCGGCCATCGGAACGAGCGCGATCAAGCCGAGCCATTGCGGCCGTACCGCCCAGAAGGCGCCGGACCAAAGGATCAGCGCGACGAGGTAGCAGGCCCCGATACCGAGGCGCGCGTGGCGGCCGAGCGCCCGGGCGGAGGATTTGACACCGACCAGAGCGTCGTCCTCCTTGTCCTGAAGCGCATAGGCGGTGTCGTAACCAATCACCCAGAAGATCGAGCCGCCATAGAGAAGCAGCGGCGCCGCATCGACCGTGCCGGTTACCGCCGGCCAGCCAACCAGGGCGGCCCAGGAGAAGACGAGCCCGAGCCAGGCCTGCGGCCACCAGGTGATCCGCTTCATGAACGGGTAAGCGGCGACGAGTGCCAGGCTGCCGAGCGCGACGATCTGCGCGGTCGTCTGGAGTTGGAGCAGAACAACGAGGCCGATTAGGCTCATTCCGACGAGAAGAGCCCAGGCACCCTTTAGCGACACGCGCTTGCTTGCGAGCGGACGAAGCCGAGTGCGCTCGACCTGCGCGTCCAGATCGCGGTCGACGATGTCGTTATAGACGCAGCCGGCGCTACGCATCGCGAAAGCGCCGAGCGCGAACCAGGCGATCAGCGTCCAGCCCACCGGGCTCAGCGGCCCGCCGCCCATTCCGGCAAGCGCGACGGCCCACGCGCCCGGCCAGAACAGCAACCACACCCCGATCGGCCGATCGAGGCGGATCAGCGATGCGTAGGGCCGAGCCTTCGGCGGCAGGGCGCCGATCAGGCCGCGCTGCTCGGAATCGGGGACAATGTCGGTTGGGGCGCTGCTCACCGGTCGGGATAGAAAGGAAGGTTGACCCCGGATCAAGTGGGGTGAGGGCCGAGACGAGCGGTCGACGCTCAACGAAAATCGTCATGCGGGACTTGATCCGGCATCCAACTTCTTCTCTTTCGAGGTCCATGCCCGCAACGCCCGCCTGGCCACCCTCCAGCCTTCCCCGCTTGTTTGTCGAGCAGGCGCTGTCCGACGGGCTCACCCTCACCCTCGCCGGCCCACCCGCCAATTATCTCGGCAACGTGCTTCGCCTTGGCGAGGGGGCTGAGGTGAAGCTGTTCGATGACGTGAGCGGCGAGTGGCTTGCGCGGGTCCAGGAGGCAGGCCGCAAACGGGTGACGCTGTCAGTCACCCGTCACCTGCGGCCGCGCGAGGAAGTGCCGGACCTGTGGCTGGTGTTCGCCCCGGTGAAGCGGGCGCCGCTCGACTGGATGATCGAGAAGGCGACCGAATTGGGCGTGAGCCGCCTCGTACCGGCGGTGACCCAGCGCACCGTGGTGGACCGGGTCAATCTAGATCGCCTGCGCGCGATCAGCATCGAGGCGGCCGAGCAGTGCGACCGCACCGCCCTCCCCGCCCTCGACGAGCCGGTCAAGCTGGACAAATTGCTGAAGGACTGGCCGGCGGAGCGGACATTGCTGTTCGCCGACGAGGAAGGCGGCGTTCCACTGCAGGAAGCGGCCATGCCCGGCCCCTCGGCCATCCTGATTGGGCCGGAGGGCGGCTTCGCAGCGGGGGAGCGCGCGGCGATCCGCGCACTCCCCTCCGCGCAGGGCGTCGCGCTCGGCCCCCGCATCCTTCGCGCCGAGACCGCAGCACTCGCAGCGCTCAGCCTGTGGATGGCGGCGGCGGGCGATTGGGGCCGCCCGCCGCGCACCTGACATCCACTACGCCGCGTCGACGAGCACCAGCTCGCTATCCTCCCGGGCGGTGATCGAGATCTCCGCGACGTCCTTGACCGCGACTCCATCGCGGGCGTTGGCGGAGACTCCATTCACCTCGATCGCGCCGGTGGCGGGCACGAGATAGGCGTGGCGGCCCTCACCCAGCTTGTAGGTGACCGTCTCGCCGGCGCGCAGGCTAGCGCCCGCGACCCGAGCCGGGGTGCGGATCGACAAGGCACCCTCATCCTCGGGAAGCCCGCTCGCAAGGGTGACGAAGGCTCCGGAGCGGTCGTCTTTCGGGAACGGCTTGCTGCCCCATTGCGGCTCGCCTCCGGTCTTCTCCGGGATGATCCAGATCTGGAAGATGCGGGTGGTCTGGTCCTCGAGATTATATTCGGCGTGGCGGACCCCGGTTCCGGCGGACATCACTTGGACATCGCCGGCTTCGGTTCGGCCCTTGTTGCCGAGGCTGTCCTCATGAGTGATGGCGCCTTCGCGGACGTAGGTGATGATCTCCATGTCGCGGTGGGGATGGGGCGGAAAGCCGGAGCGCGGAGCGATCGTGTCGTCATTCCACACCCTCAGCGAGCCCCAGTGGACGCGCGAGGGATCGTGATAGTCGGCGAAGGAGAAATGGTGCTTGGCGTCGAGCCAGCCATGATTGGCGCCGCCAAGGCTGTCGAACGGACGGACTTCGATCATTGGTCGTCTCCCAACGGCGCCGGCGGAAAGCCGCGCCTCGTTGCAACCGATGTAGTGGGTCCCGCTTCGTCAAAGGAGTGGAGCGAAGCGCAGCGAGGCGTTGCGCAAACCGCAACACTATTTGGCTGGGGCGGCAGGAGTCGGAGACCACCTCGCCCAGGATCAGTCGGGCTCGGACGCCCTTGAGAAAAGCGCAGATTTCCGCGGCGCTCGGGATCCTACATATGACGGACCCGTCACAGCGACAAGTAGCAAATGTGACGGATGCTCGGCCGCAGCGCCCTCATGATTTGACGGCGAGTTATCACTCGCATGACGGCGAGTGATGTTCTTCTGCCCGGGTTCGTCTGACATTGGCCGACAGCGGACCGTCGGCTCTCGGCTGCGATCTCGGCGAAAGCGGACTTTGAAGCCGAGATCGCGGTCCCAAAGTCCGTTTACGACCCATTGCGGACATTCCCCTCATTCACGTTGGCTGGGGTCTAAATCCGGAGACTTATGGAAGGTTTTGACCCTTCGGCTCCCGGCCCAAAGTTCGGCCGCTAGCCCGTCGTGCCGAGTTTGAGCGCCGTGGATGGCCGACTCATCGTCGGGGGCGTGGAACACGTCACAGCGGACAAGCTGCTGTCCGTCGAAGCAATAGAGCAGATACTCTGTCACGAAGCGCCCCCCGGTGTCGCTACGATGCCGCTGCTTATACCATGGCAAGGCCGGATACGTTCAACGGAGATAATTAAAAGAAACATCGGGCAACTCCGGTTGAGACCCCTCCTGAGCAGCTCAATCTTCATTAGGTCCGAAGCAGCGGAGGCCGAACACACGACGGTTGAGCCAGCGTCGACAGGCCCATATCGTGTGGCTCTCGTGCCACGATCATCCTGAGGCGCCTGTGCGAGTCGAGTTGAGCTGTGCCGTATGCGGCGAAAATAATTTCAGCCTCGACGAGGCTGACACCGACGACAGTCAAGTCGTCTGCCGGGAGTGCGGTCACGAGGTGGGCACCTTCGGCCACGTGAAGGAACTGCTCCTGGCCGAGCTGCGACGGCCGCCCGCGCAGCGATCCGATGTTGTCCTGAGCGGTGACGAGGAGCAGAAAGCTTCCTGATGTCCGACGAGACTATTGACCACATGCACAACCAGATCGAGTGGTGTCGCCGGTTGGCCAAGACCACAACCGACCGACGACGGCGGAGGCGCTTCGCAATATCGCGGACGAGATTGCAGCGGATGTGGCGCACCTCGAGTCTCGTGGGGGTTTCAGGGTCTGAACGGTCCTGGGCTGTGGGGCCGCTTCCCACCCATACGGACACCCCGCTCGCGCGGCCGGCCAGATCGAGGCGAACGTCTGCCATAGGCGGCAAGCGGTCTTAGCAAGAACCATCGTCACTATCCCTCTTCAGACCACCGAGCACACCTTGATCTGGATCAAGCGCTCCGGCGTCGAACTGATGTAGATTGTCACCGTGGCTGCGGAACCGTTCGAAGCGGTAGTTCGGAAGCTGGCGTGCCTGGCCCCGTTGACTGCTGCGGATCGCCAAGCTTTGCGAGCGCTTCCCCACCGGATTGCGAAAGTGCCCACAAACGTTCACCTCGTGCGCGAGGGAATGGCAGTAGAAGAGTGGTGCTTTCTAATTGATGGTTACGCTTGCCGCCACAAGCTTACGAGCCGAGGTGGACGCCAAATCGTATCCTTTCACATGGCCGGCGACCTCGATTTGCAGCACCTGATGCTGGAACGGGCCGACCATAATCTCCAGACGATAACACCAGCCATCGTCGGCTGGGTGTCCAGCAAGGCTCTGCGATCTCTGATTCAAAATAGCCCAGCGATCGGCACGGCACTTTGGCGCGACACGCTAATCGAAGCGTCGATCTACCGCGAATGGGTTCTCAATGTCGGGCGGAGAAATGCCAAATCCCGTATCGCTCACCTGCTCTGCGAGTTCTCCGTTCGACAAACCGCTGCCGGTCTACCGTCGGCGAACCAAATTTCTCTGCCCCTGACCCAGGAGGAGATCGGGGATGCAACCGGCCTCACACCGGTTCACGTCAACCGAATGCTTCGAGAACTTCGCGGCGACGGTGTTCTAGGGCTGCGAAATTTGACGATCCTCGATATGGATCGACTCATGGAAATTGGCGATTTTCACCCGGACTATTTGCACGTCGGCGGCTGACCTCTTCAGCTGAGAAAAATTGAACCCGATCCACTTGGCGACCGCTTGGCCGAAGACTTCCGGCGAGCGAGCAAATGTCCGAGATGGGTCGAAAAAAGTCGTAGCCAGCCTTACTGAACGAACGTCCGGTTTCAGGAGCGGCGAACACGGCCCGGAGCGGCCGCAATTGATGCTGTGGACGGCTCTCCACCAGCCGCGGAGCAAGTTCTAGTCTGCTCCGCATCGAGTGGAGGAGAAGAGCGATGGCAGACGTGCGGGTCATAGGGTTGGATATCGCGAAGTCGGTT
>JAEZHP010000051.1 GCA_023416515.1 Pseudomonadota bacterium
TACACCGTCTAATTCGTCGGCAGCGTAATATTTGTATTAGAGACAGGCCGACCGCTGCGCTGATGAAGAGGGCCGAAACGGCCAAAGCGGCGGCCGCCGAAGCGGACTGGCGGCGGATGTTCTCGAAGCGGATGTTCACGGTCATTCTCCCAAAATTCCTGCCGCATCATTGCGACACCAGGAACTTTGCAGGAGGCGTGCCAATTGCGCAGAGCCGCAGAAAACTGCGGTTTTTGGGCGCGAAGCCGGACGCGGCGCGCTACAGCATCGCCACCTGTTGGGAATTTCCACCAAGTGTTGGAAGGGACTGATCCTCCCGGCACGGGAGGGGGACCGCTCGCGCCCAAGGCGAGCGATAGAGGGCTGGCGAGAGCCTCGGCGAAGCCCCTCCGTCACGCGCTATCGCGCGCGCCACCTCCCCGTTCCGGGGAGGGATAGGATGCTACTTGCTGTCGCTCTTCGCGGGGGGGTTCTGGTTGCCGTCGCCGACCTTCTGGTCGCCGAGCTGGCCGGTGCCGTGATAGCCCTTCTCGGTCTGGCCGCCCGAGAAGCTGGGCTTCTTTCCCTCGCGCGCGCCGGGCTTTTCGCCGCCTTGGCTCTCGCCGCCGCTGGCGAGCGCGCCTTCGACTTCGCCCGAGGGCTGGTTCTTGTCCGTCATCGTCGCCTGTCCTTGCTGACCTTCAAAGGTCAACGGGCGGTGCGCAGCGGCGTTCCGAACTGGTCGAGGTCTTCCTTGCGGCGGCGGTAGCCGGCGTCGGGACGGGTCGCTTCCATCAGCTTGGCACCGGCCATGAACACCGCCGCCGCGGCCGCCGCCACGAACAGATAGCCCGGCAGGCCGGGGTAGATTTCGAGATATTGCATGCCCCGGGTCATCGCACCGACGGCCAGCGCGTAGATCACTGCGCAGGCCTCGAAGCGGGTCTTGATGACGAACAGGCGTCCGATCTTCTTCAACATGCCCGCACACAGGCAAGAGCCGGGCCAATGGCGGATTTGCGCGGTTTTCGAGAATCTGTCGTTAGGAAATTGTAAACCATGCCGACAGCGTTCGGCTCAGGCGGGCTGCTCCAGCGCGAGTAGCGCGAAGGTCGCAAGCCAATGCTCGCCCATATAGTCGCCGGTGACGTGGGCGAGGCTCGCGTCGAGATGTGCGTCCGCGGTCGCCCGAGCGCGATCGGCGAGGTTCGGATCGAGCCTGTCGACGATTCCGCGCCAGCACCAGGCGCGGGTCAGGTTGAAGCCATCCAAGTGAGCGATCTTGCCGTCGCTCCGGTCCGACACGGAAGCCGGAGTGAACAGGCTCGCCGGCTGTCCCTCCGCGAGTCGAGGAAGGAAGGCGCCGAACCATGAGGCGAACTCGCCTTCGCCGAGCACTTGGCGCATCAGAAGCGCCTCGACCATCGCGGCGGAGAGGAATTCGTCGCCGCCGGGCTCCCAGGCCGGGCAGTCGCGATCGCGGCCATAATAATCAGAGGCCCGGCTTCGCACCAAGGCGGCCAGCTCGGGGTCGTTTCGATCGGCCCAGCCGAGCGCAAGGATAAGCGCGAAGGCCGTGTTGAAGTGGGTGCCGACCCGGATCGGATAAGTGAGCTTGGGCAGGTAAATGAGGAAACGGTCCGCGAAGGCGCGAGCGAGCGGTTGAAGGATGTCCGCATAAGGCTGGTCCGCGCGCTCCTGCGCTTCGCGGTGGAGAGCGATCAGCCACGCCCAGCCGTAAGGCCTCTCGAACCCGCCGGAATAGGCGCGGTCGAGATAGGCGAGCTCGCCCGCCACATTGTCCTCGGTAAGCATCTCTTCGAACAGGGCGTCGATGCGCCGTGCCTGGGCCATCTGCGGAAACAGCCGGCGAAGCCGCATCAGCAGCCAATAGCCGTGAACGCAGCTGTGCCAGTCGAAGCTTCCGAAGAAGATCGGGTGGAGGTCACGCGGCCCGCGGACGTCCTCCGGCCCGTCCATGACATGGTCGAGCTTGTGCGGATATTCGCGGGTGACATGGCCGAGCGCGGCCTCGGCGAACCGCTCCGCCGCGGCGAGGGTGAGGTCGTGGGTCATCTAAACGCAAACCACCAGATGAAGAGGATGTTGACGACGAGCAGCGGAAGAGCGGTCCCGATCTGGGCCTTGATCACGCCGTTGCGGTCCTTGAGCTCGAGGAGCGCCGCCGGCACGATGTTGAAGTTGGCCGCCATCGGGGTCATCAGCGTGCCGCAGAAGCCGGCAAGCATTCCGACCGCTCCGACCACGGCCGCGTTCCCGCCATAGGTCTGGATGAGCAGCGGAACCCCGATCGCAGCGATCATCACCGGGAAGGCGGCAAAGGCATTGCCCATGATCATCGTGAACAGCGCCATTCCAATCGCAAAGACGGCGACCGTGAGGAAGATGCTGCCTTCGGGAATGGCCGCGCGGGTGGCGTCGCCGATGATCTCGCCGACCCCGGCCGCCGCGAATACGACTCCCAGGGCGGCGAGCATCTGCGGAAGCACCGCCGCCCAGCCGATCGCGTCGATGAGCCGCCTGCCCTCCTGAAGCGGCGCCGAAGCCGGCGGCCTCAGCCAGGCGAAAATGACCGCGAGGGCGAGCAGCACGCCGACCACGAGGAACATGTAGGTCTCGCGCTTGGCCTCGAAATGGCCCGCGTCCTTGAGCGGCGTGTAGGTGTAGAGCAACGTCCCGACGATCGCAGTCACCGGGATGATCAAGGCCGGCAGGAACAGCTTGTTGCCGAGCCTGTCGGACCAGGCGGCGCGTTCCTCGTCGTTCGTCGTCGGCGGATTGGAGCGGCCGATGAAGCCGAAACCGGCCAGTCCGGCGAGGCCCAGGACGACCAACCCGTTGACGAAGTCGCCGAGCCAGGAGCCGGCGAGGAGGCTCAGCGCCATCAGCCCCCAGAAGGCCGCGTTGCCGAGCCGCTTGCCGTTGCTCCGGTCGAGCGCGCTGAATAGCGCGAAGGCCCCGAACATCAGCCCGACCAGGGTGTAGATCCACTGCAGGGTGATCATCGCGGATCCTCCCTGTGAGCCGAAGGCTCATGGGGAGGTGGACCGCCGAAGGCGGTGGAGGGGCTTGGCGCCTGATCTGCCCCTCCACCACTCGCCTGGGGCGAGCGGTCCCCCTCCCCATCGCTTCGCGACAGGGAGGATTTGAAGCGCCGATCCAGCAACAACAGCCGTGACCCGTGGATCACGAACGCAGCGACCGCGGTCGGGATCGCCCACAGCGCCAGCTGCAGCGGAGTCAGGTCGATCCCGTAGGTCGCAAGGGTCGCCTGGATGAGAACGATCGAACCGATCGCGAAGAAGATGTCCTCGCCGAAGAACAGGCCGACATTGTCGGTCGCTGCGGCGTAAGCCTTGACCTTCTCCGCCCGCGCCTCGTCGACCGGCCCCTGCTTCTCCGCCGCGGCAAGCGCCATCGGCGCGACCAGCGGGCGAACCGTCTGCGGGTGGCCGGCGGTCGAATGAAGGCCGACCGCCGCGGTGATCTGGCGGTAGATGAGGTAGAGGACGAGGAGGCGACCCACGGTCGCGTTGCGGAATCCGGAGATCAGCGCCCGCGCTCTTTGCTGGAGGCCGTAGCGCTCGAGCAGGCCGATGACCGGAAGAACGATCCACACGATCGCGATGATACGGTTGTCGTTGAACGCCTTACCCAGGGTGGAGATGACCTCCCTGAGGTCCATGCCGGCGAGAAGCCCGGTCGCGAGCGCCGACACCGTCACCACGATCATCGGGTTGAGCTTCAGAGCGAAGCCGACGACGACGATCAGGATTCCGAGAAGCGGGAGATATTCGCTCACTGGCCGCTACCTCTCACCATAACCCCCTCCCCCTGGCGTCAGAATGACGAACGCGTCCCCTCCGGCCATCTCGGCCGACGCGGTCGCGGTCAGCATTTCCTCGCTTCCGTCCGCTCGCACCACCTTGTTGATCCCGGGCGCAGCATCGCTTCCGCCCGCCAGTCCCATGGGCGCGACGCGGCGGCGGTTGGACAGGATGTTGGCGGTCATCGGCTCAAGGAAGCGCACCACGCGCTCGACCCCGTCGCCGCCGCGGCTCGCGCCGGCGCCACCCGAGCCGCGCCGGACGGCGAACCGCTCAAGCAGCACCGGTAGCCGAGTCTCCAAAATCTCGGGATCGGTGAGGCGGCTGTTGGTCATGTGGGTCTGAACCGCGCTCGCCCCGTCGAAGCCCGGGCCTGCGCCGGAGCCGCCGGCGATCGTCTCATAATATTGGTGGGCTTCGTTGCCGAACGTGAAGTTGTTCATCGTCCCCTGGCTCGGCGCCAGGGCTCCGACCGCGGCAAACAGGCAGTCGGTGATGACCTGGCTGGTCTCGACATTTCCGGCGACCACCGCGGCCGGATAATGCGGGTTGAGCATCGAGCCTTCGGGCACGCGGAGTTCGATCGGCCGCATGCACCCGTCGTTCATCGGGATGGAGTCGTCGACGAGGGTTCGAAACACGTACAGCGTCGCGGCTCGACAGATCGAATAAGGCGCGTTGAAATTGTCTGGAAGCTGGCCGCTCGTGCCGGCAAAATCGACCACGGCCGAGCGCGTTTCGCGGTCGACGGTTACCTTCACGCGGACGGCCGCGCCATTATCGAGCTCGTAGCTGAAGCTGCCGTCCTTCAGGGTGCCGATCAGCCGCCGGACCGCCTCCTCGGCATTGGCCATGACGTGGCCCATATAGGCGTCGACGAACGCCCTGCCCTTTTCCGCCGCGATTCGCTTGAGCTCGCTCCCGCCGCGCGCGCAGGCGGCGACCTGAGCCTTGAGGTCGGAAATGTTGCGGTCCGGGTTGCGCGCCGGCCAGCGCCCCCCACCGAGCAGCGAGCGCATTTCGGCCTCGAGAAAGCGCCCCTCGTCGACCAGAAGCTCATTGTCGATGAGCACGCCCTCCTCGTGCACGTCGCGGCTGTTGGGCGGCATCGATCCGGGCTTGATCCCGCCAATGTCGGAATGATGACCGCGGGCCGCGACGAACCAGGCGGGCTCCGCGTCTGCTTCATCCGCGAAGACCGGCATGATCACGGTGATGTCCGGCAAATGAGTGCCGCCGCGGTAGGGCGCGTTGAGCACATAGACGTCGCTGGGCTTCATGCCTCGGCCGTCGCGTCCCTCGCCGCGCGCGTCAATAATGGTGCGGATGCTGTCGCCCATCGAGCCGAGATGCACGGGGATGTGCGGCGCGTTGGCGATCAGGGCTCCGTCGCAGTCGAAGATGGCGCAGGAGAAATCGAGCCGCTCCTTGATGTTCACGCTGCTCGCCGTGTTCATCAGCGCGACCCCCATCTCCTCTGCGATCGCCATGAAGAGATTTCCCATTACCTCGAGGGTGACTGGGTCCACCTCCGTCCCCATCGCGGGCGTGCTTTCGCGGGCTACGGCACGGGTGAGGATGAGGTTCTCGTGAGCGTCGACCTTCGCCTGCCAGCCGGGTTCGATCACCGTAGTCGCGGCCTCGTCGATGATGACGGCCGGGCCGTGGATCTGGGCGCCGGGTAGGAGCTGCTCCCTCTGCAACACCCCATCCTCCCTGTGAGCCGAAGGCTCATGGGGAGGGGGACCGCCGCAGGCGGTGGAGGGGCGGTGGCCCGCGTCTCGAACAGCCCCTCCACCATGCTTCGCATGGTCCCCCTCCCCATCGCTTCGCGACAGGGAGGATGAGTGTTCGCCCTTCCCGACCGCTTCGACGATCGCCGTTTCGACCACGATCCCCGCGTCTGAGACGAAACCGAACCGAGTCCGGTGCGCCTCGACGAAGTCCGCCTCCATGTCCGGGCCGACGGGCACTTCCAGTGCCGTGTCGCTGCCGTCGTAGCGCAGCGCCGCGCGCCGCCGCACCTCGGGCCGCTCGACGCCCTGCGCCCGGAGGGCTGCAACGGCCTCGGCTTCCAGTTCGCCGAGCACTTCCTCGAGCGGGGCGCCAGCGACGGTGCGCTGCCTGAGCTCGACCATGTCGGCCAGTCCCATGCCGTAGGCGCTGAGCACGCCGGCCAACGGATGGATCATGACGCGTCCGATGCCGAGCGCGTCCGCGACCAGGCAGGCATGCTGGCCGCCCGCTCCACCGAAACATTGCAAAGTGTAGCGCGTGACGTCGTGGCCGCGGGCGATCGAGATCTGCTTGATCGCGTTGGCCATGTTGTCGACGGCGATCCGCACGAAGCCTTCAGCGACGGTACGCGGCTCCATTCCGGCGCGGTCGGCGATCTCGCTCACCCGCGCCAGCGACGCGGACCGATCGATGGGCTCGTCGCCACCTCGGCCGAACACGGCCGGAAAATGCTCGGGCCGGATCTTCCCGAGCACGACGTTACAGTCGGTGATGGTGAGCGGCCCGCCGCGCCGGTAGCAGGCCGGCCCCGGCACAGCCCCGGCGCTGTCCGGCCCGACCCGGAAGCGGCTTCCGTCATAATGGCAGATCGAGCCGCCCCCCGCCGCAACCGTGTGGATCTCAAGCATCGGCGCGCGCACCCGGACGCCTGCGACGGCGCGCTCGCTGGTCCGCTCGTAGGTGCCGGCGAAGTGGGACACATCGGTCGAAGTGCCGCCCATGTCGAAGCCGATGACACGGTCGAACCCCGCCTGGCTCGCGGTTCGGGCCATTCCGACGATCCCCCCCGCCGGCCCCGACAGGATCGCATCCTTGCCTCGGAAGGCGGCGGCGTCGGTCAGGCCGCCGTTCGATTGCATGAAGAACAGGCGGGGGCCCGAGCTGATGCCGGCGACGACCCGGTCGACGTAGCGGCGCAGAACCGGCGATAGATAGGCATCCACCACGCTGGTGTCGCCGCGGCCGACGAGCTTGATCAGCGGCTCGACCTCGTGGCTCGCCGACACTTGGGTGAAGCCGATCCGCCGCGCCGCTTCCGCCAGGGCCGCCTCGTGAGCGGTCCAGCGCCAGCCATGGACGAGAACGATCGCGAGCGCCCGATAGCCCTCGTCATAGGCCGCCAGCAGTTTCGTCTCCGCTGCCGCGAGGCCGAGCGGGCGAAGCACCTCCCCCTTCGCCGTCATCCGCTCGTCGACCTCGATGACATGGTCGTAGAGCGGCTTCGGCAGAACGATCTTGCGGGCGAAGATGTCGGGGCGCGACTGATAGCCGATGCGAAGAGCGTCGCCGAAGCCGGCGGTGATCGCCAGCGCCACCCGCTCGCCCTTGCGCTCGAGAAGCGCGTTGGTTGCGACGGTCGTGCCCATTTTCACCGTCGCCACCCGGCCGCCGCCATGCTCGGCGAGAATCGCCGTGATTCCGGCCGCCGCAGCGTCGTCATACTGGCCGGGATTGTCGGACAGCAGCTTGCGCACATGCCTGCGCCCGTCCGGCGCTAGCGCGACGATATCGGTGAACGTGCCGCCGCGGTCGATCGAGAAGGTCCAGTCCGCGCCGGTCATTATGCATCGCTAATCTCTCCGGATGCGGCGCGAAAGCAGGAATGATGAGGGAACCGCTTCCCTTGTCCGCGCTTATCGCCCCGAAGAAAAAGGAGCGAGCATGGCGCAGCAGGGCGCTCAGAAACCGACCGACATCCCGCCACGCGGCTGGTGGGACGTGCTGAAGCGCGCCTGGAAGGATTCGGGCGAGGACCATCTCGAGATGCTCGGCGCGGCGGTTGCCTTCTACGCCTTCTCGGCGCTGGTGCCTCTGCTCACCGCTTTCGTTCTCACCTACGGGCTCGTCGCCGAGCCTTCGTCGGTGGTGCATCACATGAACACGCTGACCAGCGTCATGCCGCGCGAAAGCGCCGGGATCATCGGCGATCAGCTCCAGAACATGACCCAGGGCGCGGACTCGAAGACCGGTTTCGCGCTCATCCTCGCCCTCGTCATCGCCCTCTACGGGGCAAGCAAGGGCGCCACCTCGGTCATGACGGCGCTCAACATCGCCTATGACACCGACGAGACTCGAAGCTTCATCACCCGCACGCTCATGGCGATCGCGATGGTCACCGGCGCGGTGGTGGTGATGCTCTTCGCGATCCTGGCTTTTTCGGCAATGGCTCTGGTCGGGAAAGTGCTGCCCGAGATGGGCGGCCTCGGACAGTTCCTCGTCCAGGCGCTGAGCTTCGCGCTGGCTGCGACGACGGTGATCGCGGTTCTCGCGGTCGTCTATCGCTACGGCCCGGACCGGCCCAACGCGAAGTGGCGCTGGATCACGCCCGGCTCCATCCTCGCCACGGCGGTGTGGCTGATCGCCACCCTCGGCTTCGGTTTCTACGTGTCCAATTTCGGCAATTACAACGCGACCTACGGCTCGCTGGGCGCGGTGATCGTGTTCCTGACCTGGCTCTATCTGAGCGCCTACATCGTTCTGCTCGGCGCGGAGGTGAATGCGGTGCTCGAACAGGATCTCGCCGCCAATCCAGCCGCGGCCGAGCCCGAGCCCGCCGACAGCCCTGCGCTTCCCCCAGCCGTTCCGAAGCAAGAGGCCGAGCCGGCATCCGCCGGATCGCTCGCCGCTCGGTTCGCCGCGGCGTCGATCGCGGTCGCCGTGCTCGGCCGCAGGAACAAGCGCGCCGCTTGACCTCGCCCCCGGCGCGGGCCAGCGAGAGGTGATGGACGACCAGCCGCCGCCTTACACGAGCTCGAACTTCCACGACGACGTTCAGCACCATCTCGTCAACGCCGCGGTCGAGGCGCTGGCTCAGATAAAGCTCGAATGGCACCAGGTCGCCCCGCTGCTCAAGGCCGCTCGGGCGATGTGCAGCGACGACATCCGGGCGGCCCGAGTCGCCATCCACGGGCTCGAATATGAAGGGGCCGAGCTGGTCCCTGCCGAGGAGGCCTATCTGTCGATGGCGGTTCGCGACCGCGAAGACGGGATGGAATGGCTGTCGCAGACTTGGTGGCTGTCCGACATCGCTCTTGCCGATCAGGACCCGAACCGAATCCGAAGCGTCATTTCGGCGCTCGAACGGAGCATCGACAAGCTCAAGGAATGGCTGTCCGAGAAAGACGAAGGTGCCGGCGAGGACGTGATCCCGCCGGCGCCTTCAGACTAGGCTGAAGCCTCAGCTGCCCTGCTGACAGCGATCGTCGCTCCGGCTGCGGCAGCGCGGATAGGCTCGAACCTCCTGGAGCGGGCCGCCGACTCCCGTATAGACCGGCTCGACTTTCCCGTAGGCCGATGCGCTCCGCATATCCTCGGCGGTGCGCGTGGAATCGACCATGTTGGAATGGTCCATCGCCATCTCGCCCTTGGCGACGCGGACCCCAGTCGGCTCGGTGGTCGGGTTGGCGCCAACCATCGCCTTGCTCGTGCTCACCGGCTCATACGGACCGCCCATGGCCATGTTGTTGTCACGACCCGCTGACCATTGCGCAAAGGCGCCGCGGACGCCGCGCTCATAAAGCTGGATGCAGCGGTCGTCGCCCGGACCCGGATCGCAAGCCGGCCAGGAGGCTGAAGCGATCGGCTCATAGGGGCCGCCCTGGCCGTCCGAAACGGGCTTGGCGGTCGTAGCCATGTCGGTGTCGCTCATCGGATTGGCGGCGACCCAAGCGTCCTTTTCGGCGATCTGCGCGTCGGTCAGCGCGACCGGCTTGTCGGCCGTCCAGGAAGCCGCCTCGGCATAGCTCATCGCGCCGGTCCAGGCTGCCTGGCCAAGCTGCGGAGCCGTGGTCCACGAATAGGCGCTCGCGCCGTAAGTCGCCACGGTAGGAGCCGGCGCGGCCATGGCGGTGCCGCTAAGAAGCAGCGCAGTCGCGCCGTAGATGATCGTCTTCACAATGGCCTCCGTTTCATCCCGGCATCCTTTCGGATGGCCGGCGAAAGCCCGCCCCGCTCGCACGGGTGTGCGTACATGCGGCGATCAACGCAGATCAGCCGTCAACGATCCTTCGTCAGAGTTCACCGCTGACGGTCAGCGCATATCCGGCAGGAGTCACCGCAAATCCGGCGGCGGTGAAGCGCGGCGCGAGCGTCGGGTCGGCGCCTCGCATCAGCACCTGCGCCTCGTAGCGGCCATCGCCGAACAGCTTGAGGTTGAGAGTCTCGGTCCCCGACTGGCTGACCAGCGGCAGCAGGAGCGCGCCGGCATCGCAGCGCGCGGCTCCAGTGAGGCCGCCGGGCAGAGCGATTCCGGCAATGTCCCCGGAAACCGCCGCGCGAACGGCGCCCGAGGCCCGCTGGCACTGGCCGTCGGCGAAATGGACGCTGACGTCGCCGAGGTCGACCTGGGTCAGCGGCAACGGCCCGAGCGCGCCGGCGAGCTGGAGTCGCCCGTCGACATCGTCGAAGCCGAAGCCGCGGCGAGTGACCGTGACCGCGCCGTCGAAGGCGTCGGAGGCCGTCCCGGAGTCGCGCTCCATCGCGACCCGGGCCCTTCCCACCAGCAGGGGCAGCCCGCGAAGCCCGGCATGGACGTCGCCGATGCCCACGCTCCCATATTGAGCCTCCTTGAGTGATCCGAGCCAGATGCTCCCGGCCACCTCACGCGCAGCGAGGCCGCGGGTGCTGAGCCCGAGCCAGTCGATGCCGAGCCGCATCGGAAGCAGTGCGAGCAGCGCTACGAGGAAAGCGAGAAGGAAGAACAGGGTCCGCCCGATGGGGAGCCGAAAGCGCATCAGCTGTCCCCCGAGCGAAGCACCGCCTCGACGGCGATGGTCTGGTCGGCATTCACTCGAGCGCTCATGCTCTCGACAACCACTCCGCGCTGCTCGAGCTGCGAGAGCCAGCCAAAAAAGGCCTGCGGGCGAGCGCTGACGACGCTGATGGTCGCCCGGGCCGCGCCGTCGGCCATCACGTTGAGATTGCTGAATCCTGCCTCGTTGCCCGCCTGGATCAGGAAGCCGTCGAGCGGTCTCGGCACCGGCTGGGCGCCGGCCGGCCGCGCCCCGAGCTGCCGAAGAGCCGCCGCATCGGCTCGCGCCTTGCCCAACTCGGCGACCGCGGCGTCGAGCCTCTGCTCGGCATTGGCGCGCGCGTCGTTCAGCGGGCGGATGATCAGCAGCCAGACGAGGAGCAGGACGAGCAGCGCCGCCATGACGAGCAGCAGCCCCTTCTCGCGAGCGCTTCGCACATCCCACCAGCCGGGCCTCTTGGGGATCGCCACTTTCGCCATCACGGCCGCCTGATCGTCATCTGGAGAGCGGAGCGTCCGCCCATGTCGGTCGGAAGCGCGCCAACCGCCTGCAATCCCCGCGCCTCGATGCGCCCGCGCACCAGGTCCATCGTGGCCGGCGTGTCGGCGAGAAGGCTGGCGCGCAAGGTCCCATCGGGCTGATACACCACCTGAGTCAGGGTGACGTTCGGTGTATCGCGCACCGCCTCGAATAGAACGCCGGCGATCGGCGCATAAGCGAGCCTGACCGAGCCCGGAGTCGCGCGGCGAAGCTCGGTGGCCTCCGCCTGCACCCGGTCGGCGGCGAAGGTCGTGCGCATGATGGTGACGAGCTGGATCGCGAGGCTCAGCAACAGCAGCACGACGGCGAGCGCGGCCATCCGCCGAATGCGGGGCCAGTCGAGCGCCCATTCGCGGCGCCTGGCAAACACGCCCTGGCGGAGGTTGATGACCGGCGCTGCGAGGGCCGGCCCGAGGCCCGCCTCGCGCTCGGAATCGTCGATGTCGGTGACCGGCGCGCCTCCGACCAGCACGGCCGCAAGCTCGTCCTCGATGCTGAACGCTCGTGCGACCCCGCGATAATCGGGCACGTCTCCGCCGGCATAGCGGACCAACCCCTCGCCCGGCGCCAGCAGCAGGAGGGGCGCCGGAAGGATGATCTCAGGCTCCACCCCCACAGCCCGCGCCGAAGCGATCCACGCGGCCATCCGCGCTGCGGGCACCACCGCCACGCAAGTAAGCCCGCGCTCGACCCGCCCGGCAGCGATATGGAGGTCGTTGACCGGCTCGGTCGCCTCGTCGGCGATACGAAGCCGCGCCGCCGCCGCGGCCTGGACCGCCGTCAGATTCTCCGCCAGGTCGGCCCAGTGCAGGGCGACATCGGTCCCCGGGACCGCAAGCACCACGCGCACCCACGGCCGCGCCTCGGGAAGCTCCGCGACCTCGTCGCCGCGTCCGACGACCGCGCCGCCCGATACCAGCCGCCAACGGCGTGGCACCCCGGCCGCGTCGGCAAACATCAGAAGAGTGTCCTCGACGCTCACGACTGCTTTGTCCGCCCCCTCACGCGCCGATCAATTGGTGATGTCGGCATTCTCGCCGCTACCGCCCTCGCGCTTGTCGGCGCCGAGCGACGCGATCCGGAACGGCGCTCCGTTCGGGCCGGGCGAGACATAGACGTAGGGACTGTTCCAGGGGTCGTTCGGCAGCCGCCGGACATAATTGGGCGAGAGCACGGCAAGGCCTTCGTCCGTCGTCGGGTAGCGCAGGTTCTCGAGCCGATACATCTCGATCGCCTGCTCGAGCGTCGACAGGTCCGCCTGGACCCGGGTCCGCGCCGCCCGGTCCGTCGCCGGCAGCACGTTGATGATCACCACCGTGGCGAGAAGCCCGATGATGACGAGCACCACCATCATCTCGACAAGGGTGAAGCCTTCTTCGCGCTTCTTCCTGCGTCCCTTCCTCGTCATCGCCGCGAGAGCGGGGATCCAACTGCCTTTCCGGCACCGGGGTGAGAAGGAAGCTGGATTCCCGCCTTTGAGGGAATGACGAAGGGTCTTCCGTTCGAACTTCATACCTGACCCATTCCGCTTGCGAGGGTGTCGAGCTGGAGGATCGGAAGCAGGATCGACAACACGATCACGGCCACGACGACCCCCATGACGATGATGATCGCGGGTTCGAGAAGCGCCAGCGCCGTCGCGGTGAAGCTGTCGAATTCGCGTTCCAGATAGTCGGCCGCTCGCTCGAGCATGACGTCGAGCTTGCCGGACGCCTCGCCCGACGCGGTAAGGTAGACGAGCAAGGGCGGGAACACCCCCGCCCGCTTGAGCGCGCCGGACAGGCTTCCGCCGGTGCGCACCGTTTCGGCGATGTCGGCCGACGCCTGGCGAAGCACCCGGTTATGGACCGTCTGGGTGGTCAGCCTGAGGCCTTCCAGCAGGGGCAGCCGGCTCGCGATCATCGTCGACAAGGTCCGCGCCAGCCGCGCCGCGTGGAGGTCGCGCTGAAGCCGCCCGAGCAGCGGCAGCCGAAGCAGGAACCGGTCGAAGGTCAGCCGGATACTCTCTTCCCGAAGCGCCCTCCCCGACACGAAGACGGAAAGCGCCAGGCCGATCAGCAGAAGCCACCAATAGCTCGCCAGGAAGTTGGAAACTCCGATCACCGCCCGGGTCAGCCAGGGCAGCTCCTGCCCCACGTCCTGGAACTGCTCCACGACCTTGGGCACGACGTAGATCATCAGTGCGAACACCACGAACACCGCGACGATCGAGAGCACCACCGGATAGGCGAGCGCCGACATGATCTTGCCGCGCACCTGCGCCTGCCGCTCGAGCAGGTCGGCGAGCCGCTCGAGGATCGGCGGCAGGGTGCCCGAGCTTTCGCCCGCCGACACCATCGCCCGGTAGAGCGGCGGGAAACTTTTGGGCTCCCGGGCCATCGCGTCAGCAAGCCGCCGTCCTTCAAGGACCCCGGCGTGAACGTTGCCGAGGATGGTTCGCACTTCCTCGCGCTCCGACTGGCGCGACACGGTTCGAAGCGCCTCCTCGAGCGGCGACACCTGGGCAAGCGTCGCCAGCTGCCGAGTGAACAAGGTGAGCTGCTTGTTGGTGAGCTTCTTGCGCTGGATGAGCCCGCGCGAAAGCAGTGGGGGCGCCGCATCGCCGGCGGCCGCCGCCTCGACCTTGACCACATAGAGCCGCCGTGCCGCGAGCTGTGCCTTGGCGAGCTCGGGGCTGTCGGCATGGACCCGCCCGCGCCGCTCGCGCCCGGCCGGGTCGACTCCCAGATAGGCGTAATCAGGCACCCAAGCCTCCTGGGCCACCGTCATGCCTCGACACCCGCACCGCCTCCTCGGCGGTGGTCATTCCGTCGCGAACCAGCTGCCGGGCCGCTGCGCCCAGATTGGGTGTGCTCCGGAAAGCGTGCGCCGCGATCTCGGCCTCATCGCCGCCAGCATTGATCAGGCGCCGGATCACGTCGTCCACCTTAACCGCCTCGAATAGGCCGATCCGCCCCTTATAGCCTGTCTGGCCGCATTCCGCGCAGCCCTTCGCTTCGTAGATCGGCGTACCCGCCGGGATCCCCAGCAGGTCCGCGAGCGACGCTTCCGCCTGCGCCGGCTGGCGACAGGTGGGGCACAGCCTCCGGACCAGCCGCTGAGCGATCAGCATTCGCACCGTCGAGGCGATGAGGAACGGCTCGACCCGCATGTCGCGAAGCCGAGTGATCGCCCCGACCGCGTCGTTGGTGTGGACGGTCGAAAGCACGAGGTGCCCGGTGAGCGCGGCCTGAACCGCGATCTCGGCGGTCTCGCGGTCGCGGATCTCGCCGACCATGACCACGTCCGGATCCTGGCGAAGGATGGCTCGAAGCCCGGCTGCAAAGGTGAGGCCGACCTGCGGATTGATCTGGGTCTGGCCGACCCCGTCCACGGCATATTCGACCGGGTCCTCGACGGTGAGGACGTTGCGGCTGCCGTCGTTGAGCAGCTTCAAGCCGGCGTAGAGGGTGGTGGTCTTGCCCGATCCGGTCGGACCGGTGACCAGCACGATCCCGTTCGGCTCGGCCAGCGCTTCGCGATAGGAGGCCTCGATCGGCGCGTTCATGCCGAGCATCTCGAGGTCGATCCCCGCATTGTCCTTGTCGAGGATTCGAAGCACGACCCGCTCGCCCGCTCGGCTCGGCAGCGTGGAAACGCGAACGTCGATGAGCTTGCCGCCGAGAGTCAGGCTGATCCGCCCGTCCTGGGGCAGCCGCCGCTCGGCGATGTCGAGCCGCGCCATCACCTTGATCCTGCTCACCACCACCGGCGCGACGTGAGCCGGCATTCGAAGCACCTCGCGAAGGACGCCGTCCATCCGCATTCGAACGACCATTCCGGTCTCGTAGGGCTCGATATGGATGTCGCTCGCGCCCTGCCTGGCAGCGTCGGCGAGGAGGCCGTTGATGAGCCGGATGGCCGGCGCATCGTCCGAGGTGTCGAGCAGATCCTCGGCCGAGATGTCGCTTGCGAGGTGCCCGAGATCCTCCTCGATCCCGAGGTCGCCGGCCCCGGCCGCAGCGGCCTCGCCGCTCATCGCATATTGATCGGACAGCAGCCGGTCGAAGGCGTCGGGCGCGACGAACTCGAGCGCGAACGGCCGGGCAAGCCAGCGGCGAAGCTCGATCAGCGCCTGCGGGTCCGCCCCCTCGCGCATCGCGACGATCGGCTTGCCATCGTCGGCGCCCGCCAGAACGACGCCATGACGCCGGGCGAAGGCATAGGGAATGCGCGCCGGCGCCGCCGGCTCGAGGACCACATCGTCGTCGGGTGCGATCACTGCCGCCGCCCTCGCCTCCGCGGCGAGTCGGTCGGCATCGGCACTTCCGCCTGGGCCGGCGCGGGCAGCACCGGAGCGGAAGCCTCGGGACCGCCGACGTTGGGCAGCAGCCTCGGATCGACCAGGATACCGGTCGGCGCCAGCTCCGGCGGCGCGGACGGGGCGACGGTCCCGAGATAATCTCGGACCAGCTCGTCGATGGTCGGCTCGCGGGTCGGGTTGATCGCGAGCTGCTGGTCGCGGACATAATCATAGCGCCGGGCCGCGATCGCCCGGGCGTCCGCCGCCGAGCGAAGAATGGTCGGACGGATGAAGATCATCAGGTTTGTCTTCGCCCGCGCCCGTCCGCGGGAGCGGAACAGGTTGCCGATGATCGGGATGTCGCCGAGCAGCGGGATCCGCTCGATCGTCCGCCGCTCATTGTCGTCGAGAAGCCCGCCGATTCCGACGATCTCGCCTTCGTCGACGGTGATCGTGTTCTCGATCTCGCGCTTGTTGAGGATGAGGTCCTGGAAGCTCGACGACACCGGCCCCGCGATCGAGCTCACCTCGACCCGAAGGTCCATCTTGATCGAGCCGCCGGCGTTGATCTGCGGCCGAACCTGAAGCGTGATCCCGACATTCTGCCGCTGCACGGTCCGGAAGGCGTTGTCGAAATTCGGGCTCAGCGCCTCGCCGGTCGTGATCGGAATTTCCTGGCCGACCAGGATTCGCGCTTCCTGATTGTCGAGAGTCATGATCGACGGGGTCGACAGGATGTTGGAGCGGTTGTCCGAGCGGACCGCGTTGATGATCGATCCGAACAGCGCATCGCCGGCGCGGATGCCGAGGCCGGCTACCCCGCCGGTGATCCCGGACAGGGCGTTGGCGGCGTTTCGGATCAATTCGTCGCTGACCCCCGGAGCGTCGTCATTGTCGATGTCGCCGTCGCCGTCGGTGTCGGTGCGCTGGCCGACGCCGAGCTGGGTCGCCGCCGCCGCGCTCGCGATGGTGCCGAGATTGGGCTGGAGCCCGGAATAATTGGTGATGCCGAACGGGATCGCCGATCCGTTGAGCCCGGCGAGGAACAGGCGGACACCGATCTGCTGCGCCGCCTGGTCAGAAATCTCGACGATGATGGCCTCAACCAGCACCTGCTCGCGGCGGACGTCCAGCTGGCGGACGACCTCGCTCAGCATGCGCTGAACGTCTTGGGTGGCCGAGATGACGATTGCGTTGGCGCCCTCGAACCGGGTCACCACCGCGTTGCGGTAGGCGGGCGGAAGCTCGGCCTGCGACGCGGAAGGCCCTCCCGTGGGCGCCTGCTGCTGGGGAGTCGTCTGCACCCGCGTGTTGGCCTGGAGCGTCCCGCCGCCCATCCGGCCCGAAGTGTCGGCGCCCGCCGTGCCGCTATTGGCGAAACGGCTGTTCTGGAGCGGCTGCGAATAGGTGGGGGTCTGGCCGAGCAGGGTTTGCAGCACCGGCAGCAACTGCGCCGCGTCGGCATGTTCGAGGAACACCACGCGCACGTCGGTGCCTCGGGCGGCGCGCTGGTCGAGTTCCGCTGCGACCGTGGCGAGCCGGGCCAGCGTCTGGGCATCGCCGCGAAGGGCGATCGAATTGGCGCTGTCGATCGGAACCACCGACACGCCTTCCGGCGCAAGGGAGCTCAGTGCGGCCGCAAGCTCGCGCGGGCCGATATTCTCGACTCCGATGACCCGGGTCGAGCTCCGGTCGACGCCGACGTCGATCTGCGCCAGCACCTGGCGCACGCGCCGGACATTGTCGGCGAAGTCGGACACGACGATCGAGCTTCGGCTGGCGGTGATCGACCCGTTCGAGCTGACCAACGGCCGAAGCGTTTCGACCGCCGAGCCCGGCTCGATATTCCGAACCCGGAAGATCTCGGTGACGAAGCCGCTCGCGGAGCGCCGTGCCGAGCCGCCGACCGGGGCTGACGAAGCAGCGCCCGCGGCCGGCTGGATTCGAAGAGCGCCGCCTGCGGCCGGCACCGCGACATAGCCGTTGGCGCGCAAGGTCGACAGGAACAGCTCGAAATATTCGGAGCGAGACAGCGGCCGCTCGGTGACCACGGACACCCGCCCCTGCACCTGCGGATCGATGATGAAAGTGCGCCCGGTGACCCGGGCCGCGTCCTGGATGAAGGCGCGGATGTCCGCGTCGCGCAGGTTCAGGACATATTGCGCTTGGGCCGGGCTCGCGAAGGCGATCGGCGCGCCGGCCAGCATGAGGGCGATAAGGATACGCTTCACTGATTCACTCTCATCGGCTGCGTCATGTTGGACGTCTGCATGGGCGGCGGCGGAGCTGCGGCCGGCGGCGCGCGCACCACCGGCACCGGCTGAGGCGGGGTCATCATCGGGTTCTGCTGCGGGGCCGGAGCGCCGGGCGCCGCTGGCGCGGTCGACTGATCGAGGAACAATTGCTCGGGCGTGCCGCCCCGAGTCACCGTGATATGATCGAAGGCTACGGCGCTGAGCACCACGCCTGGAATGATCTCCTCGCCGACGCGATAGCTCGTCTGGCGGCCGTCCGGAGTCCCGATGATCGCGCTTCCGCGGCCCGTCGCTCGATCTTCGAGCGTGCCGAACAGGCGGATGTCGAGAGCGGTCACAGTCACTGGAGCGGCTGCGGCTCCGGGGGTCTGTCGGAAGAAGGGATCGAAGGTGGCAAGGGTGCCGACGCTCTGCTGGAGCGGGGTGGCGGTGTTGAGCGCCCGATATTCGCCGACCGGTCCCAGCGGCGTCAGGACCGCCCAGAACAGGCGCGCGGCCTGCACCGCGACGAGCACGAGCAGAAGCAACTCGCCGGCCGAATAGACGGTCAGGCGCGGCATGCGGGCGAGGAGACGCTCCGCGCGCGGGTTCAGGGCCACCGCCATGAAACTTGCTTCGAATCCCCTCCCGGCCATGCGTGCCAGCTAGGCGCGGCATGTGATGCATTTGCGACGGAGAGTGGAAAGCCGAGTGACTGCCGCCCCCTACCCGCTCTTGGGCGCGGGACGGCTGCAGCGCCCCCGAGCGCCCGCCTCCATCGCCTTGAGGTGTCACAGGTTCTGAGCGGAGTCGCAAGCCGGAAAGCGGCGCGGTCGCGGAGGTTCGGAGAAGGTCGGGCGGCGCCTCTAGGGAAAACGCCGCCCTTGGAAAATCTATAGCATATAAAGATGGATGGAGGCTGAACTGTTGCCGGCGGCGATGATCCATAAAGGCCAGGCCGCGACCGCCATCAGCGAGCCGAGGGGAAGCCGTGTCGTCGCCCCGACCTGCTCGCCGCGCAGCGCCATCGCCAGCGCCGCAACCAGGCCCACCATTCCGGCCCCGAGCAGCACGAACGGCAATTGCAGCACGCCCAGCCAGGCGCCGATTCCGGCGAGCAGCTTGGGGTCGCCCCCACCCATCCCCTCGCGGCCCCGCGCCGCCCGGTAGAGCAAGGCGAGGAGCGCCAGTCCGACACCTCCCGCGAGCGCTCCCAGGGCACGGTCGAGCAATGGCGGTCCGAAGCCTGCCCAGCCGGCGAGAAGCCCCAGCGGCACCAGAGGCAGCGTCAGCGCATCCGGCAGCCACTGCTCCTCCGCATCGATGGCGGCGACCGCGAGCAGCCACCAGCCGAACCCCGCGGTCACCAGCGCCAGCGGAAGCGGGTGCGCCAATACCGCAACCGCGCCGATCAATGCGCCTGCCAGCTCTATCGCCAGATGCTTCGGATCGATCCGAGCCCCGCAGCGCCGGCATCGGCCGCTCTGGACGAGATAGGAGAGCACAGGCACGAGCTCTTGGGGCCGAAGCACCTCCCCGCACGAATCGCAGCGCGACCGCCCCCCGACCACGCTCTCCCCACGCGGCCAGCGGATCACCAGCGCCGCGACAAAGCTGCCGACGATCGCGCCGAGCACCGCCGCGGCGAGGGCGATCAAGGGGAGCGGCAGCGGGACAGTCACCGGGGTCTCGGGCTCACCGCCCGGCGGAGTCCAGGATTCGACGGGCCTGAACCAGATGGGGCCGGTCGATCATCCTGCCGTCGAGCGACAAGGCCCCTGCCCCGGGGTTGGCGTCGAACGCCGCGACCACTGCCCGGGCGTGAGCGATCTCGCCCTCGCTTGGCGTGAAGGCGTCGTTGATCACCGGCACCTGCGCCGGGTGGATCGCCATCATGCCGGTGAAGCCGTCCCGACGCGCACGGGCGGCGTAAGCTGCGAGTCCCTCCACGTCCTTGAAGTTGGGATAGACTGTCTCGATCGGTGCAACGCCCGCGGCGGCCGCGCCGAACAGGCATAGCGAGCGGGCAATCTCGTAGGGCGCGGTGAAGCTTCCATCCTCCTCGCGGCTCGTCGCGGCCCCTATCGCCGCCGGAAGATCCTCCGCGCCCCAGGTGAGACCGGCGAGCCGCTTGGCGCCGCCATAGGAGCCAAGGCCGAAGATCGCCGCCGGAGTTTCCGTAGCGATCGCAAGGATCTGGGCCGACACGTTGCCATGGCTCGTCAGCCGCCGCGCAAGCTCGTCGACGTCGCGCCCACCCTCGGCCTTGGGAAGGACGATGCCGTGCGGATGAGCGCCCGCCACGGCTTCGAGGTCGCGCTCGTTCTCGGGGCTGTCGAGCGGGTTCACCCGAACGAAGATCTGGTTGCCGCCGACTGCTCGAAGGAAGTCGGCGACGTGACGCCGAGCCTCCGGCTTGCGTTCGAGCGCCACCGCGTCCTCGAGGTCTAGGATCAGCGCGTCCGCCCCGGCCGCGAAGGCCTTTTGCATCCGGTCCGGCCGGTCCCCCGGAACGAACAGCAAGCTGCGCAATCTCACCGCGACGTCCCCCCGCTGTCATCCCCGCGAAAGCGGGGATCCAGCTTCCTTGTTGCCGAGGCGCTGGAAGAAGAAAAGCTGGATTCCCGCTTTCGCGGGAATGACATGGATTGTTACGCCGCCCGCCGCCGCATCAGCGCGGTACGCTCCATTTCGCACACCAGCTCGCCGCGCTGGTTGTGCATGAGGTGCTTGAACGTCACGATTCCAGCATCCGGCCGCGACTTGCTGTCCTTGAGCGCGATCACTTCGGTCGACGCGCGCAGAGTGTCACCCACGAACACTGGCTTCGGCATCCGCACCTTGTCGTAGCCGAGATTGGCGACCAGCGTCCCCAGCGTCGTGTCGCCGACTGAGAGACCCACCAGCAGCGCGAACGTGAAGGTGCCGTTGACGACGATCCGCCCGAACTCGGTCGTGCCGGCATATTCCGCGTCGAGATGAAGCGGCTGCGGATTGTGCGTCAGGGTCGAGATGAGGAGATTGTCCGTCTCCGTCACAGTGCGGTGCGGCTGATGTTCAAGGACATCGCCCACCGCCCATTCGTCGAACCAGCGGCCCGGCATCACCCCTCTCCCTTCTCGATGCGAGCGAGCAAAGTCCCCTCGCTCACCTGCCCGCCCTCGGCCGCGTTCAGCTCCGCCACCACCCCGTCGAACGGAGCGACGAGGCTATGCTCCATCTTCATCGCTTCGAGGGTCACCAGCTTCTGCCCCTTGGTCACGGCGTCCCCCTGCCGCACCTCGACCGCGATGATCTTCCCAGGCATCGGCGAGATCAGAGCGCCGTCGCCCGCAGCGCCGCCTCCGGCGGCGCCCGCCCGGCCGGGCCATTCGAACCCAAAGGCCTGTCCCTCGGAGAAGACCACCAGCTTGTCGAGCCAGGTCGCCGAACCGGCAGCCATGTCGGCCGGAATCCTCCGATCGATGACCCTTGTTTCGCCGGCATGGCTCAGCGCGACCCGGTGATCCTCGCCGCGGTTGAGGCGGAAACCTTCGATCTCACCCCAAGGCCCCGGTTCTTCACGCTCGCCGAAGCTGCTGTTTGCCATGGCAAACGCGGCGAGCCGCCAGATCGAGTCGTCCGGACCGTCCGACCGCACCAGCGCGTCGATGTGCCTCGGAATGAAGCCGGTATCGACGTCGCCTCCTCCGAATTCGGGATGGGACGCGGCTTCGGCCAGGAAAGCGGCGTTGGTCTTAACCGGCCACACCTCAGTTTCATCGAGCGCCTCGACCAATGCCGCGATCGCCGCGTTGCGCGTTTCTCCGGTCGCGATGATCTTCGCGATCATCGGATCGTAGAAGGGGCTGATGACGCTCCCCTCTTCGACGCCGGTGTCGATACGCACATCCTCGCTCAAGGCGAAATGCTCGAGCGTTCCAGTGCTCGGGAGGAAGCCGGTGGTCGGATCCTCGGCGTAAAGCCGGGCCTCCATCGCCCAGCCATCGATGCTGAGCTCCTCCTGCCGCTTCGGCAGCGGTTCGCCGCTCGCCACGCGAAGCTGCCATTCCACCAGATCCTGCCCGGTGATCTCCTCGGTCACCGGATGCTCGACCTGGAGGCGCGTGTTCATCTCCATGAACCAGATCCGGTCGGCGCGAAGACCCTCGCTTGCATCGGCGATGAACTCGATCGTGCCCGCGCCGACATAGTCGACCGCGCGCGCCGCCTTGACTGCCGCCTCGCACACCGCCGCGCGTGTCGCCTCGTCCATGCCGGGCGCTGGCGCCTCCTCGATCACCTTCTGGTGCCGGCGCTGGAGCGAGCAGTCGCGCTCGAACAGGTGGACGACGTTACCGTGGCTGTCGCCGAACACCTGCACCTCGATATGCCGCGGCCGCTCGACATATTTCTCGATGAGCACTCGGTCGTCGCCGAACGAGGACGCCGCCTCGCGCTTGCAGCTGAGCAGCATCTCCTGGAACTCGCCGGCCGCGTTGACCTTGCGCATCCCCTTGCCGCCGCCGCCCGCGACCGCCTTGATCAGCACCGGATAGCCGATCCCGTCCGCTTCGGTCTGGAGCCGCTCCGGCGACTGGTCTTCGCCGAGATAGCCCGGCGTGGTCGGAACGCCCGCCTCCTGCATCAGCTTCTTGGCCGCGTCCTTCAGGCCCATCGCCCGGATCGACGCCGCCTTCGGTCCGACCCAAACCAAGCCCGCGGCCTCAACGGCCTCCGCAAACTCGGCATTCTCCGACAGGAAGCCGTAGCCCGGATGGATCGCCTCGGCGCCGGTCGCCTTGGCCGCCGCGATGATCTTCTCACCGACGAGATAGCTCTCCCGCGCCGGGCTCGGCCCGATATGCACCGCCTCGTCCGCCTGCCGCACATGCAGCGCCTTGGCGTCCGCGTCCGAGTAAACTGCGATGGTCCGGATTCCGAGCCTGCGCGCAGTCCGAATGATCCGGCACGCAATCTCGCCGCGATTGGCGATGAGGAGGGAGGCGATCATCCGTTAATCCGTCGTCGATGCGCTGACGACTGTCAGTCGCTGAAGGTGGGGAACATAGACAGTGAAGAGGAGAACGCCCCACCACTCCATCCCAGCCTCGAAGTAGTTGGATAGCTTCACAAGGTCTTCACCGCTCCAATCCACAATTAGGTGGTCGAACTTGCTTGGGAATACCTCGGAGTTAATATCGTCGAAGAGGCTTTGCACTGTGGCAGGCTCGGCGCTTAAACCGTGAGGTGGCTCAGTGAAGGCATAAGCATATTGTCCGCCCGTTCCGGCTTCCGGCGCTGGACCGGCCCAGTTCAGCGTGCGCCCGGTGCCAAGCTCAGAATACAACGGGTCGGTGAGATTTCCCTTCCCTTTGACCACGCCCGAGCCGAGCTTTTTTAGTTCTCCAGTGGAGGGTTCATACCAGCTGCCGAACAAAGTCACCTTGTCCACTTTTCGACGCGGCAGCGTCTCTAGCGCCGCGGCATCGAATGAAGGCCGCCACAGAGGTCCAACGCCGTCCAGCTCGGAGAAGTGCCGCTGCATGGCGGTTCCCACGGTGGCAAGATCCTCATCTGTGGCCAGAAAGAATGAGTAGTCGATGACTCCACCGGCCGCTCGGAAGGCGGCAAGGGCCCGGGGAGGGGTGAGCCTCTCCATCATCACATCCTGAACACGCCGAACTGCGCCCGCTCGGGGATCGGCGCGTTCAGCGTTGCGGCGAAGGCGAGGCCGAGGACGTCGCGGGTCTGGGCCGGGTCGATGATGCCGTCGTCCCACAGCCGCGCGGTGGCGTGGTACGGATTGCCCTCGTCCTCGTAGCGCTGGCGGACCGGCGCCTTGAACGCCTCGGCTTCCTCGTCAGTCCATTTGTCGGCGTCGCGGTGGACGGTGGCCAGCACCGACGCCGCCTGCTCGCCGCCCATCACGCTGATCCGGCTGTTGGGCCAGGTGAACAGGAAGCGCGGGCTGTAGGCCCGACCGCACATGCCGTAATTGCCCGCGCCGAAGCTTCCGCCGATCAGCACGGTGATCTTCGGAACGCTCGCCGTCGCCACCGCGGTAACCAGCTTGGCGCCGTTCTTGGCGATCCCTTCCGCCTCATATTTCCCGCCGACCATGAAGCCGGAAATATTCTGGAGGAACAGCAAGGGCACCCGCCGCTGGCAGGCCAGCTCGATGAAATGCGCGCCCTTCAAGGCGCTCTCGCTGAACAGGATGCCGTTGTTCGCGAGGATCGCGACCGGGATGCCCCAGATGCGCGCGAAGCCGCACACCAGGGTCGAGCCGTAGAGCGGCTTGAACTCGTGGAATTCGGACCCGTCGACGATCCGGGCGATGACCTCGTGCACGTCATAGGGCGTGCGCACGTCGTCCGGGATGACGCCGTACAATTCCTCCGGATCGAATTTCGGCGGTCGCGGCTCGGCGAGGTCGATGTCGACATTCTTCACACTGTTGAGCCGGGCCACGATGTCGCGGACGATGGTCAGGGCATGCTCGTCATTCTCGGCGAGATGGTCGACCACGCCGGACCTGCGCGCATGGAGGTCTCCTCCTCCCAGATCCTCGGCCGAGATCACCTCACCCGTCGCGGCCTTCACCAGCGGCGGCCCACCCAGGAAGATCGTGCCCTGGTTGCGAACGATCACCGTCTCGTCCGACATCGCCGGCACATAGGCGCCGCCCGCGGTGCAGCTCCCCATCACGCAGGCGATCTGCGCGATCCCCTCGGCGGACATCTGTGCCTGGTTGTAGAAGATCCGCCCGAAATGGTCGCGGTCCGGGAACACCTCGGCCTGATGCGGCAGGTTCGCGCCGCCGCTGTCGACGAGATAGACGCAGGGAAGCCGGTTCTGCAGTGCGATCTCCTGCGCGCGCAGATGCTTCTTCACCGTCATCGGATAATAAGTGCCGCCTTTGACCGTGGCGTCGTTGCACACGATCATCGCCTCGCGGCCTGACACTCGGCCGATGCCGGCAATCATCCCGGCCGCCGGCACCTCGCCTTCGTACAGGTCGCAGGCCGCGAGCTGGCCGATCTCGAGGAAGGGCGAGCCCGGATCGAGCAGCCGCTCCACCCGCTCACGCGGAAGCAACTTGCCGCGCGACGTGTGGCGCTCGCGCGACTTCTCATTGCCTCCGCGCGCCGCCGTGGCGACACGCTCGCGAAGCTCCTCGGCGAGACCCTTATTGTGCGCAGCATAAGCGCGGTAAGTGTCCGATGACGTGTCGATCTTGGAGGTGAGAACTGTCACCGCGCCGCCTCCGTCATTGCGAGGAGCGCATGCGACGAAGCAATCCAGTCGTCTGGGCCGGATTGCTTCGCTCCGCTCGCAATGACGATTCGAGCGGCTAGTCCGCCTTCACCGGCTTCTTGCGAATGAGGTAGCGGTACACCCCGACGCAGTTGATCGCGAGCAGGATCATGTTCTGGTAGCCGATGCCCTCGCTCTCCTGCCCGAGCAGCCCCCATAGGATGAGAGCGATCGAGCTCGTTACGAAGATGACGAAGGCCCATCCGGTCGGCCGTCGCCCGAGGTCCAGCGACACGATCAACGCCGCCACCGCCCCGGCCGCCGCGCCATACCATTCGAGAATCTCGATCAAAGTCATCGGCCACCTTCGGGACTGGCCCGGCGGAGGCCGGGCGCATTGAGAACCCGGCTTCAAAGACGCAGGCTGACGCTTGTTCCATAGGCGAAATCGATCTCCGTTCAGCCCCGCCTAGCCATGTCCGGCGTTCATGAAAAGCGCGGGTCGTTTGCCGAAAGTCGAAGCCGGTTTGTCGAAAGGGTTCGCGCCGTGCTAGCCCGCCGGCACACCAGACAGCCGAACCACGGAGCTCCCCGCATGAAACTCCCCCGCTTGCTGTTCTTCGCTTCCGCCCTCGCGCTTTCGGCCTGCAACGCCGCGGTCGACAACCAGTCGAACGCCCAGGCCGAAGGGACGCAGGCCGGCATCGTCGCTGCCTCGATGGACACCTCGGTTCGGCCCGGAGACGACTTCTTCCGCTACGCCAATGGCCGCTGGGTCGCGAATACCGAGATCCCGGCCGACCGCTCGTCGATCGGCGGCTTCTTCATCGCCGACCAGCAGCGCGAGCGGCAGACCCGGGAGCTGTTGAACTCGATCCTCGAATCGAACCCGGCCGAGGGCAGCAACGAGGCGAGAATCGCCAATTACTATCGCGCCTATGCCGACACCGCGGCGATCGACCGCGCAGGAATGGCTCCCGCGCAGGGCGACATCCGCGCGATCGCGGCGATCCAGGACAAGCGCCAGCTCAGCGAGGCGATCGGCCGCACCCTGCGCGCCGACACGGACCCGCTCAACGCCACCAACTTCCAGACCGAAAACCTGTTCGGCGTATTCGTGACTCAGGGCCTCAACACGCCGGGCGAGACACTGCCCTATCTGATGCAGGGCGGCATCGGCCTTCCCGAGCGCGAATATTATCTGTCCGGCGACGCGCAGATGTCGGGCCTTCGCGACCAGTATCGCACCTATATCACCACGATCCTCCAGAATGCCGGCATTTCCGATCCGCAGGGCGCTGCTGGCCGGATCATGGACCTCGAGACCAAAATCGCCCGAGCCCACGCCACCCGCGAGGAAAGCGAGGACTTCGCTCGCGGTGCCCAGGTTTGGACCCGGGCCGAGCTCGAGCAGCGCGCGCCCGGCATAGACTGGGGCGCCCTCCTCGGCGCGGCCGGCCTCGCCAACGCGCCGAAGTTCCAGGCCTATCACGCCAATGCCATTCCGCAGCTGTCGGCGCTCGTCGGGTCCGAACCGCTTCAGGCGTGGAAGGAATGGCTCGTCTTCCATACGCTCAACCAGCAGGCCAACGTGCTTCCGGCGCCGATCCGCAACGCGAGCTTCGCCTTCTATGGCACCGCTCTCAACGGCACGCCGCAGCAGCGCCCGCGCGACCAGCTCGCCCTCAACGCGGTCAGCTCCGCGCTTCAGGACGCCGTTGGCCAGGCCTATGTGCAGCGCTACTTCCCGGCCTCCGCTCGAACGGAAGTCCAGGAGATGGTCGAGAACATCAAGTCGGCCTTCGCCCGCCGAGTGGAGGCGATCGACTGGATGGCGCCGTCGACGAAGGAAGAGGCGCTTCGTAAGGTCCGCTCGATCGTTGTCGGGGTGGGCTATCCCGACGCCTGGCGCAATTATTCAGGCGTTCAGATCAGCGGCGACAATCCCTACGCCAACCAGCACAATGCGGGGCTCGCCGAATATCGCCACCAGATCGCCAAGATCGGCCGGCCGATGGACCGTAACGAATGGTGGATGCCTCCGCAGCTGGTCAACGCGGTCAACTTGCCGGTCCAGAACGCGCTCAACTTCCCCGCGGCGATCCTTCAGAAGCCCTTCTTCGATCCCGCCGCCGACGCCGCGTTCAACTATGGCGCGATCGGCTCGGTCATCGGGCACGAGATCAGCCACAGCTTCGACAATAATGGCGCCCTGTTCGACTCGACCGGGCGCCTGCGCAACTGGTGGACTCCGCAGGATTTCGAGCGGTTCCAGCAGGCCGGCAACGCGCTGGCCCGCCAATATGATTCCTACGAGGCGCTTCCCGGCCTCCACGTCAACGGCCGGCTGACCCTGGGCGAGAACATCGCCGACGTCGCCGGCCTCGCCGCCGCTTACGATGCGTACCGCGCCTCGCTTGGCGGCCGCGAGGCGCCGGTCATCGACGGCCTCACCGGCGACCAGCGCTTCTTCATCGCCTTCGCCCAGTCCTGGGCCACCAAGATGCGCGACGAGGCGCTTCGCCAGCGGATCGCCACCGACGGCCACGCCCCGGGCCAGTTCCGCGCACTGACCGTGCGCAACCTCGACCCCTGGTACCAGGCGTTCAACGTCCAGCAGGGCCAGCGCCTGTTCCTGACGCCCGATCAGCGGGTCCGGATCTGGTAGTCCACTGGTGAGTCATCCCGGCGGAAGCCGGGACCCACGAGCGCCGGTTCCTGAGGTCCAGGGCCGGCGTTCTTGCTTTTGAGCAGCGTGTTCATGGGTCCCGGCTTCCGCCGGGATGACTCCCTTGTGAAACTACGCCGCCCCAATAAGCTCGCGCCCGATCAGCATCCGCCGGATCTCGTTCGTCCCAGCGCCGATGTCGAGGAGCTTGGCGTCGCGCATGTAGCGCTCGACCGGCCAGTCCTTGGTGTAGCCCGCGCCGCCCAGCGCCTGGATCGCCTCGAGGCTCACCTTCACCGCGCTCTCCGACGCCAGCAGGATCGCGCCCGCCGCGTCGAACCGGGTCGTCTTCCCCGCGTCGCAATTCTTCGCGACGGTGTAGACGTAGGCGCGCGCCGAATTGAGCGCGACATACATGTCCGCGACCTTGGCCTGGATGAGCTGGAACGCGCCGATCGGCTTGCCGAACTGCTTGCGCTCGCGGACGTAGGGCAGGACCACGTCGAGGCAGGCCTGCATGATGCCGAGCTGGATTCCGGCGAGCACGGTGCGCTCATAGTCGAGCCCGCTCATCAGCACTCCGACTCCGCCGTTGAGCGGCCCCATCACATTCTCTTCGGGAACGAAGCAGTCGTTGAAGGTCAGCTCAGCGGTCGGCGATCCGCGCATGCCCATCTTGTCGAGCTTCTGGCCGATCCCGAAGCCCTCGAAGCCCTTTTCGATGATGAAGGTGGTGATCCCGCGGCTGCCCTCGCCGGTCTTGGCGTAGACGACGAGCGTGTCGGCATAGGCCGCGTTGGTGATCCAGAACTTCGTCCCGTTGAGGACATAGCCGCCCTCGGCCTTCTCGGCCTTCAGTTTCATGGAAACCACGTCCGAGCCCGCGCCCGCCTCGCTCATCGCGAGCGACCCGACATGCTCGCCGCTGATCAGCTTGGGGAGGTACTTCGCCTTCTGCTCGGCATCGGCCCAGCGCCGGATCTGGTTGACGCACAGGTTCGAGTGAGCGCCGTATGACAGCCCGATCGAGGCCGACGCCCGCGCCACCTCCTCCTGAGCAACGACATGTTCGAGATAGCCGAGCCCGAGCCCGCCGTCCGCCTCGTCGACGGTGATCCCGTGAAGGCCGAGCGCGCCCATCTCCGGCCACAGCTCGGTCGGGAACCAATCCTCCTCGTCGATTCTGGCGGCGAGCGGCGCGATCCGCTCCTGTGCGAAGCGCTGGGTGGTGTCGCGGATCGTGTCGGCCATCTCGCCGAGCGCGAAGTCGAGCCCCCCGCCCATGATAGCATCGGACATTTCGTTCTCCCTTTCGGCGCGCCCTAGCAGAGCCGGAAATGCGCCGACAAGGAGGCCTAGCCCCGCTCTCCCGAATGGTGATGGGGCGCCGCCGCGGGAGTGCCAGGCGCAGACGCCGGCTCCGCCTCGCCGCGGTGGCAGGTGAAGCAGCTGACCCGCGGCTCGCCGAGACCCTGGATCTCCGGAAGAAGCTCGCGGTTGAGCCGCTGGGTCATGCGCAACATCCCGCGCGCGATATTCTTGTGCCCGTTGGCGTCGGAGGCGAAGTCGCCCTGCACGTGGCAATAGCTGCACTGCACCCCGAGCGCCCTGGTGAACGACTGCATCACCTGGATGAGCTCGGCCCTCGGCATGTCGCGCGGAAGAACCTGAAGGTTGCGCTCGGGCGGCGGGGTCGGCGCGGGCGCCGGCTGGGCGAAGGCGACGGAACCGGCCAATGCGACGGCCGCGGCGGAAAGAGCGAGACGGCTGATCATCCCGCCAGCCTAATACAGTCTTCGCGGTTTGAATACGCCCCCGTCACGGCCTATGTGCGCCCCATAAACTCCTCCCCGGCACGGGGAGGGGGACAATGCGAAGCATGGTGGAGGGGGCCCTCCACCCGAGCAGCAGCTCGCCGCCCCCTCCGTCAGCGCTTCGCGCTGCCACCTCCCCG
>JAEZHP010000166.1 GCA_023416515.1 Pseudomonadota bacterium
CGCCGGGAGAGAGGCCCCGGCGCGGCATAACTGTGTTCCAGTGGGAGGGGTGCTTAGCGCACCGCCCCGCGGCGGAACAGATTGACGATCGCGAGAAGCACGATCGCGCCAACCAGCGAAACCAGGAACGAGGTCAGGGTGATGCCCTCGTTGATGCTGCCGCCGCCGACGATGAGGCCGGCGAGGAAGGCGCCGACGATGCCGACGACGATGTTGAGAAGAATGCCCTGCTGCGCGTCGGTGCGCATCACGATGCTGGCGAGCCAGCCCACGATGCCGCCAACGATAAGCCAGACGATGATACCGATCATGAGCCTTGCCTCCTTGATACGGGTGCGCGCGAATTGGTTTCGAACGCGGTCCGATCCAAAGACGCTCTAAGGCTGGTGTTGTTCCTGAGCTCGCGCCGGAGAAATGGTTAACGCAAACGAATCGCGGCGGCGCGCCCTATCCGGACGGCCGCCGCGAGATTTCGTGTCGAAGTCGTCAGTAACGCTGCTGACGCTCGTACAGCGACTTGTAATGCTGGATTCGGGTGACCCGGAGGCCGGGCATGCCCGACCGGTCGACCGCCCGCTGCCAGCTGGCGAATTCCTCGAGGCTCAGACCATAGCGATCGCACGCTTCGTCCACCGTGAGGAGCCCGCCATTGACCGCGGCGACCACCTCCGCCTTGCGACGCACGACCCAACGAGTCGTGCCCGGCGCCGGAAGGCTCTCGAGGGTGAGCGGTTCCCCGAGGGGCCCGATCACCTGCGCGGGACGGAATTTCTGGTTTTCGATCATTACTACCTCAAAACAACGATACGCATCGATCTGACGTTCTCGTCCCCCGCAGGCGGTGTAATCGGATGTGGTTGAAGGAAGGCTAAAGCCGGGTGGTAAAAATACCGGTCATGGCGGTTTAGCCGGGGTTTATCCGGCGTGTCGCGATGGCACGGCTGAAACAGGATTGTCCCGCCGCGGCCTCGGTCCAGCCATCTTCGCCGAGCAGCAACGCGGCGAGAGCGGTAGGGCTGGACTGGCTCTTGAACTGGGTCGCGCAGCGGCCGTGAGCCTGAGCGGTGGGAGTCGAATCCTGGCGGGCGACTGCGAGCGCGGCGAGCTCCGAATAGAGCGGATGAGCCGCCGGCCGCTGGTCGAGAAGGCGTTGGGCGCGCAGGAGGAAGGCCTGGTCCATGGCCGCGCCTTAGGCCGGGAGTCTTGAAGGCGAGGTAAAGAGGTGGGCGGAGCGGCTCATCCTCCCTATGTGAGGCCGTGATGATTGCGGATTTCCAGCTCGACAAGCCCTTGAAGGACTCGCGGATCGTCGTCGCCATGTCGGGCGGCGTCGACAGCTCGGTCGTGGCGGCGCTCGCGGCCAAGAGCGGCGCCGAGGTGATCGGGGTCACTCTTCAGCTCTACGATCATGGCGAGGCGGTCGGGCGCGCCAAGAGCTGCTGCGCCGGGCGCGACATCTACGACGCCCGAACCGTCGCCGACAGGCTGGGGATCGCCCATTACGTGTTCGATTTCGCGTCGCAGTTTCGCGAGGGCGTGATCGAGAAGTTCGCCGACGATTATGCGCGCGGCCGGACTCCGATCCCCTGCGTCGAGTGCAACCAGGGCGTGAAATTCCGCGACCTGCTCGGGATCGCCCGAGACCTCGGCGCCGACTGCCTCGCCACCGGCCATTATGTCCGCCGCGTCGTCACGCCCGGCGGGCCGCAGCTCCACCGCGCCGCCGACCCCGCGCGCGACCAGAGCTATTTCCTGTTCGCGACGACGCGCGACCAGCTTGCCGATCTGCGCTTTCCCCTGGGCGGCCTGCCCAAGCCGGCGGTTCGCGAGTTGGCGCGCGAGCTCGACCTGCTCGTTGCCGACAAGCCCGATAGCCAGGACATCTGCTTCGTTCCCAATGGCGACTATGCGTCAGTGGTGAAGAAGGTGCGGCCGGAGGCGGCGGTGCCGGGAGAGATCGTCGACATGGGGGGAAGGGTGCTCGGCCACCATGGCGGGCTCATCCATTTCACCGTCGGCCAGCGCCGAGGGCTCGAGATCGGCGGCCAGCCGGAGCCGCTCTACGTCGTCCGGCTGGAGCCGGAGACCCAGCGGGTCGTCGCTGGGCCGAAGCGCGCGCTCGCGGTGCGGGCCGCGGAGCTCAGCGGCCTGAACTGGCTTGGCGAGGGCCAGCGCGAGGGGCTCACCGCCAAGGTCCGGTCGCTGGCGCGGCCCGCTCCGGCGCGGATCGAGGTCGGCGAGTCAGGTGCGACGGTGCGGTTCGACTCGCCCGAATATGGAGTGGCGCCGGGACAGGCGGCGGTGATCTATGACGGCGACCGGCTGCTCGGCGGGGGCTGGATCGAGGAAACCGTCGCCGCGGAGCTGGAAGCCGCCTAAGTCGAGGCGGGAGGCGCGATGCCTCCCGCCACCATCCCTCAATCGTTGCGCGGCTGCTGGTGCGGCTGCGGCGAGTTGGCCGGGACCACTCGGCCGCCGATCGGGATGACCGGCTCGCCGGCGGGCTGGGTCGGAGCGGCTCGGCCGTCGGGATAGGTGCAGGTGATGATCACCATTTCGGTGCTCGGCGGGCAGAGCTGGCCGGGATCGATCTGCAGCTGCTGGACCCGGCGGTTGCCGCCGGCCTCGAGCTCGGCCTCGGACGAGGCGCGGTTGATTCCGGCGAGGCGCTGCTGGCGCGCCTCCTCGATCAGGCGGGCCCAGTTGACCTCGGGCCGGCCGCGGCGCTCGGCCACCGCCTGATTGATCAGCTGCTGGTTGCACCCAGTCCAGCCGCCGGGCCCGACGGGCGTGCAGCTGCCGATGCCGGTGCGCCCGACATAAGACAGCTCGATCGCGCGGTTGGTCCAGGACTGGTTCTCGGGCGCATCGGGATTGCCGCGCAGATTCGCGGGGATGCGGAAGCGGTCGGTGCTGGGCAGGCGCGCGCAGACGTTGATCGTGTTCGGATCGGTGCTCGGCGGGCAGGCGTCGTCGCCGAAGATGTAGATCTGGTTGACCTGCATGTTGGCGACGTCCTCGACCGTCGGCTCGCCGACCGGCGTGGTGCCGAGAGCGCGCGCCGCCTCAGGGTTGGGCACGCCGGGCTGGCCGCTCTGCGCCGTCGCGGCAGTGGCGGAGCAGGCGGCGAGAAGGAAAAGCAGGGCACGCATGGGTCAGATCCTCTTGGACAGGAAAATGGCTGCACGGCAGCCGGCGCGGATGGCGGAGTAGAGGAGCGGGTAGGCGAACGCGCCCTCCGCGCCGTGAGCGAGTGCGGTGTCGCGATGCTCCACCTCTTCGGCCTGGAATTTCTCGATCGCCGAGGACAGCTCCGGATCGTCGTTGCCGAGCGTTCGCAGCTGCTCGCCATAATGGGAGTCGATCTCGTCCTCGACCGCGGCGGTGCAGGCCATCGCGGCGCTAGGGCTCATCAAGGCCGTGACGGCGCCGAGAGCGTGGCCGGCGGCATGCCAGAAGGGCTGGAGGACGGTCGGGCGAACCCCGCGCTCGGCCATCATCCGGTCGAAATGGGAGAGGTGGCGCTCCTCCTGGTCGGCCATGTGGGCGACGATTCGAGCGGTGGGGTGGCGGGTCCCGAACACCGCGAGCTGGCCGGCATAGATTCGAGTCGCGCCATATTCGCCGGCCTGGTCGACCCGAAGCATCGAATCGCTGTCGGCGCGCGGATCCCCGGGACGCCAGGACGGGCGCGCAGCGATCGTCATGCCGGTGCTCCGGCCACGGGCCGGGGACGCTTGAGGCTGAGCCATAGGATCACCAACGCGGCAGCGATCGAAAGGATCGCATTCCATCCGGCCATGGAGATGCCGAGAAACTCGAACTGGATCTCGTCGCAGCGGACCATCGGTGCGCTCATCACCGATCGAAGCAGTTCCTCGGTCGTGGCACCGCTGGCCATGGACGTGCACTGGGTGGCGCCGGCGAAGATCCCGGCCTCGACTCCGGCATGGTAGCCGCCGATCAGCCCGCTCGCGAGGATCCCGAGGGCCGCGAGCCACACCAGCGAACGGCCGCGATCCGGCATTCGCGCGAGCAGAAAAGCGCCGACGGCGAAGGCGAGGCCGGCCCAATGGGCATAACGCTGCCAGTAACACATCTCGCAGGGCGCCAGGCCGCCGATATATTGCGAGCCGTAGGCGCCGGCGAGCAACGCTGCGGGCACGCCGAGCGCGATCAGCTTTGCGGCATAGAGCGCGTCGAAGCCGGCGCGGTTCGCTTCAGCCATGATCCTTCGGTCCGTCAGCGGCGCGAGGGCTGGCCGCCGGCGGCGCTTCCGGCCTGCTGGACCCGCCCGAGGCGCGAAATGGTCTGAAGGGCGTAGTGGAGCTGATAATCCTGGATTCCGCGCTGCTCGAGCTCGGCCGGAGTCGCGGCGAACCGCGGATCGGGACGGCCGTCGTCCTGGATCACGTCTTCCTGGACCGAGGTCTCGTTGACGAGGTGGCGGCGAAGGTCGGATTCGCGCACCCGGGTGCGCGATCGGTAATCGGGATCGCTGAGCTGAGGAACGGCGATGTCCGGATTGACCCCGCCTTCCTGGACCGAGCGGCCCGACGGCGTGAAGTAGCGGGCGGTGGTGAGGCGAAGCGCAGTTGTGCCATTGCCGAGCGGCACCAGCGTCTGCACCGAGCCTTTGCCGAAGGTGCGCTCGCCCATGACGAGGCCGCGGCGGTGGTCCTGCAGGGCCGCCGCGACGATCTCCGCGGCCGACGCGCTGCCGGCATCGACGAGGACGACGATCGGCTTGCCGTTGGTCGCATCGCCTGGCTCGGCATAATAACGCTCGATGTCGGTGCGGCGGCGGCCGCGCTGCGACACGACCTCACCGCGCTCGAGGAACAGGTCGGACAGTGAGATCGCCTGGTCGAGGAGGCCGCCCGGATTTGACCGGAGATCGAGCACATAGCCGAGCGGGGCAGTGCTCGGATTGCGCTCCATCTCCGCGATTGCGCGGCGGGCCATCTCGGTCGTGTTGCGGTTGAAGGTGGTGACGGTGAGGATGCCGACACGGTCGCGCAGCTCCGAGCGCACCGCCGGAATGTCGATGATCGCGCGGGTGACGGTGAGCTCGAGCGGCTGCTCGCGGCCGGCGCGGATGACCCGCAGGCGAACCGACGTGCCCGGGTCGCCGCGCATTCGTTCGACCGCCTCGTCGAGAGTGCCGCCGAAGAAGAGCTGGCCGTCGATATGGGTGATGAAGTCGCCGGCCTTGATTCCGGCGCGGTCGGCCGGGGTGCCGCGGGTCGCCGCGATCACCTTCACCGCTCCGTCCTCCATCGTGACGGTGAGGCCGAGACCACCATAATTGCCGTCGGTGGTGCTCATCAGATTCTGGAAGTCGCGGGCGTCGAGATAGGAGGAGTGCGGGTCGAGGCTCGCAAGCATCCCGTCGATGGCGCCGCGGATCAGCCGCTCGTCGTCGACCTGGTCGACATATTCGGAGCGGACCCGGTTCAGGACGCTCACGAACTCATCGAGATTCTTGTAGGTGTCGACCTCGACCTGGGCGAGCGCCGCGGTGGTTGCGGGGACCAGGGCGACAGCTCCGACCAGGGCCAGCGAGCGGAAGAGATTGCTGTTCATATGAGTCCCATGTGGAGGGTCGGTCGCCGTCTTTACAGGCTTTCTATGCCTTAAGAAAGCAACGCCCGATGAACGGATCACCCCGCGAGCGCGGCGGTGACGGGTACCGGACGGCCGTGGAAACGAAGCTCGATCGTGACCGGCTCGTCGCCGCCTCGGGCGCGGCCGATCAGTGCCCCGCGCTGGACCCGCTGGCCCGAGGCGACGCCGATGCCGGCGAGGTTGGTGACCACCGATGTCCAGCCGCCGCCATGATCGAGGATGACGACCGAGCCATAGGAGCGGAACGGTCCCGAGAAGGCGACCCGCCCGTTGGCCGGCGCCCGGACCTCGGCCTGGCGATCGACCTCGAGGGTGAGACCGCGGGAATGGACTCCAGCGTCGGACAGCTCGCCGGTGCCGGTGAGGACACGCCCGCGCACCGGAAGCAGGAAATTGCCGCGCGGAGGCGCCGAGTCGGCGCCCGGGCGAGCCACCGGACCGTCGAGCTCGGCGAGGCTCGTCTCCAGCCGGCGCTGGAAGGCGCGGTCGCGGACCACTTCCTCCAGGCCCCGGGCTTCCTCGCCGAGGGCGAGGGCGCGGTCGGACTCCTGGAGCGCCTGATCGGCGAGGCCCTGCGAGCGGGCACGCTGGCGGACCTCGAGCTGCGCCAGAGCCGCGCGGCGGGCGCTGAGCTCCTCGCGGCTGCCGACCAGCGCTGTGCGCGCCTGCTCCTCCTGGGCGAGAAGCGTGTTGGCGCGGTCGATCTCGGCTCTAAGGCCGGCGGTGCGCGCCCGAATGTGAGGCAAGGCGGCGGCGAAGACTGCGCGAACGCGCATCGCGTCGTCGAGGCTTCCGGGCTGGACGAGCGCGAGTGCCGGTGGCCGGCGCGAAAGATTCTGGAGGGCGGCGGTGAGGCGCACGAGCGGGCCCTGACGCTCGGCGAGGCGGGCGCGCTGCTCGCGCAACTGAGCCGCGACGAAGGCGGTTCGCCCCTCGGCGGCGGTGATCTCGGCCTCGGCCGCCTCGATCCGCGCGACGAGGCTTTCGGATTCGACGCGGGCTCGGGCGGCCTCGTCGGTGGCCTGTGCCGCCTGTCGCTCCAGCCGGTCGGCGCGCTGCTCCGCCTCGCGGGCCTCGTTCAGGGCGGCTCGGAAGCTCGCCGGGTCAACGCCCGGCGCAGCCACGGCGAGGCCTCCGCCAGTCAGGCCCAGGGCCAGGATCGCGATGCCGATGCGCACCGCGTCATCCTTCACGATGATAGGGGTGGTTCGCAAGGATTGAGACGGCCCGCCACAATTGCTCGGCGAGCATGGCCCGGGCCATCAGGTGCGGCCAGGTGGCGCGGCCGAAGGAAATGATGAGGTCGGCCTCGGCGCGCTCGTCGTCCCCGAAGCCGTCGGCGCCGCCGATCCGGAACTGCGCCTCGCGGGCGCCGCCGTCGCGCCACTGCTCGAGGCGTTTGGCGAGCTCCATCGAGGAGAGGTTCTCGCCCTTCTCGTCGAGCAGGATCAGAGCGCCCGACGAGGGGCGGGGCGGGACCTTGCCGCCGCTCTCGGGCAGCTCGGTGACCCTTGTCGGCCAGGAGATTCGGCCGAGATAGCGGTCGACCAGCTCGGCTTCAGGCGAGCGGCCGATCTTTCCGCGGGCGACGATGTGAAGGAGCATCAGAACTGCTGATCCTCCCCGAAGAACCTCGGGGAGGACAAAGGGCTTATGCGCCCGCCGCGGCGGGGCGGGCATTCTCCTCGAAGGCCCACATGCGCTCGAGATTGTAGAAGCTGCGCACTTCGGGGCGGAACAGGTGGACGATGACGTCGTCGGCGTCGATCAGAACCCAGTCGGCGACCGGCAGGCCTTCGATCCGCACGTGGCGGCCGAGCTCCTGCTTGATCCGCTCCGACAGCTTCTGGGCCATGGACGAGACCTGACGGCTCGAGCGGCCGCTGGCGACCACCATATAGTCGGCGATGTTGGATTTCCCGCTGAGCGGGATCGACACCACCTCGACCGCCTGATCGTCGTCGAGGGACCGAAGGACGAGGTTGTGAAGGGCCTCAGACGAATCGTGGTCCTTCGGGGGGCGGGCTTCCGTGGAAGCTGGGGCGGGAGCGGGCAAACGGCCTCCTTATATGACGAGCCGCTGGGTGACCTGGTCACTCAGGCTCTTCGAGTTGAACGAATAGTCCGTGGATTCGTGCCAATCGGGATCGGCGGCGCGGATGGCGGTGGCTGACGTCGGGTCGGGCGGCAATTGCAGCAGCACGAGCGCCGGCAAACTCCCCATCGTCCGGTTCCGAACCTGGTCCGCGGTGAGGACGAAGCGCCGCAGCCAGCTCATGGCGGGTGCCTTTTGAGCGTCCTCATCATAGCCCGGGCGGCCGGCGACGGCAATCGGCACCGTTCGCGCAATGTCCTGCCACTGCTTCCACAGGTGGAACTGTGACAAATTGTCCGCACCCATCAGCCAGACGAAACGGCGCTCGGGGAAGCGGTCGATCAGCGCCTGGAGAGTTTCCAGCGTGTAGAGGGTGCCGAGCTCCTCCTCGATCGCGGTGACCTTGATCGGGGTTCCCTCGGCAGCGCGAAGCGCGGAGGCGAAGCGGGCCGGAAGCGGCGCCATGCCCTCGCTCGGCTTTAAAGGATTGCCGGGCGACACCATCCACCACATGTCGTCGAGGCCAAGCGCCTCCATCGCCGCGAGGCTGATGTGGCGGTGGCCGCGATGCGCCGGGTTGAACGAGCCGCCAAGGAGGCCGGTGAGGATCATTACGAGCGGATTTCCAAACCCGTCACCCTGAACCTGTTTCAGCATCCATTCCAACATCCGGACCGAAGCGCGAATGAAGGAATGGATGCTGAAACAAGTTCAGCATGACGAGAGAGGCTAGGCCCCCTGGGGAGCCGGGCCGCCGAGGCCGCCGCCGCCGCGCGGGCGGCGGGTGCTCGGGATGGAGGCGCCCGATGCCGGGATCAGAGACGGCTTGGACAGCGGGTCCTCGCGGCCGATATCCTCGCCGCGGATCGCTCGCTTGGATTCCTCGCCGCTCAGCGTCTCGAACTCAAGAAGCGCTCCGGCGAGGCGGTGGAGCTCGTCGAGATTCTCGGTGAGAACCCGGCGGGCGGTGTTCTCGCCTTCCTCGACGAGTCGGCGGACCTCCTCGTCGATCAGCTTGGCGGTGTCGCCGGAGATCGACTGGGTGCGCGCGACGCTGTGGCCGAGGAAGACCTCGTCCTGGTTGTCGCGGTAGCGAAGCCAGCCGAGCTTCTCGCTCATGCCATATTCCATGACCATCGCCCGAGCCATGTCGGTGGCCTGCTGGATGTCGTTGGAGGCGCCGGTGTTGAGCGCGTCCTCGCCATAGATGAGCTGCTCGGCGATCCGGCCGCCGAAGCAGAGCGCGAGCCGCGCCTTCATCTGCTTCATGCTCATCGAATAGCGGTCGCGCTCGGGCAGGTTCCAGGTCACGCCCAGCGCCCGGCCGCGCGGGATGATGGTGACCTTGTGCAGCGGGTCGCAGCCGTCGACATGGAGCGAGACGAGCGCGTGGCCGGCCTCGTGATAGGCGGTCGCCCGCTTCTCCTCGTCGGTCATGACCATGGACTTCCTCTCGGCGCCCATCATGACCTTGTCCTTGGCCTCCTCGAACTCCTTCATCGCGATAAGGCGCTTGCCCTTGCGCGCGGCGAGGAGAGCGGCCTCGTTGACGAGGTTGGCGAGGTCGGCGCCCGAGAAGCCCGGAGTTCCGCGGGCGAGGGTGCGGCTGTCGACGTCGGGGGCCAGCGGAGTCTTCTTCATGTGGACCGCGAGGATCTTCTCCCGGCCCTCGATGTCCGGGCGCGGAACGACGACCTGGCGGTCGAAGCGGCCGGGGCGCAGAAGCGCCGGGTCGAGCACGTCGGGCCGGTTGGTCGCGGCGATGATGATGATGCCTTCGTTGGATTCGAAGCCGTCCATCTCGACCAGAAGCTGGTTCAGCGTCTGCTCGCGCTCGTCGTTGCCGTTGCCCAGGCCGGCGCCGCGATGGCGGCCGACCGCGTCGATCTCGTCGATGAAAACGATGCACGGCGCGTTCTTCTTGGCCTGCTCGAACATGTCGCGGACGCGGCTCGCGCCGACGCCGACGAACATCTCGACGAAGTCGGAGCCCGAGATGGTGAAGAAGGGCACATTCGCCTCACCGGCGATGGCGCGGGCGAGGAGCGTCTTTCCCGTCCCCGGCGAGCCGACAAGAAGGGCGCCCTTCGGGATCTTGCCGCCGAGGCGGGCGAACTTGGTCGGGTCCTTGAGGAACTCGACGATCTCCTGGAGCTCCTCGCGCGCCTCGTCGATTCCGGCGACGTCGTCGAAGGTGACCCGGCCATGCTTCTCGGTGAGGAGCTTGGCCTTGGAACGGCCGAAGCCCATCGCTCCGGAGCCGGCATTCTTCTGCATCTGGCGCATCACGAAGAAGGCGACGCCGAGGATCAGCAGGAACGGTAGGGATTGGTAGAGGAGGAGCATCCAGATGCTGGTCTGCGCCTCGGCCTCCATCGCGAAGGTGACATTGTTGGCGCGAAGGCGCTCGACGAGCTGCGGGTCGGCGCCGAGTGTCGAGTTGGTCGCGAACTGCTGCTCGTCGGCGAGGCGGCCGCGGATCGAATCCTTGCCGATGATCACGCTCTTCACCGAGCCGTCCTCGACCTTGTTGAGGAACTCGGAATAGGTCATCGCGTCGCGCGCGGTGGTTCGGCCGCCGTCGATCATCTGCACGAACAGGACGAGACCGAGGAGGATGCCGGCCCAGATCAGCAGGCTCTTCATCCACGGATTGGCCGAGCCCTGCGGATCCTTGTTGTTGTCGTCGCTCATCATCTGTCCCTGTTGGGGTATGCGCCCAAGATAGGCATTCGCGCGAGCCGCGCAATGTAGCGGCGGGAAGTGAATGGGCGCTTACGCGCGCGGAGGGTCAATCTTGCGGAAGCGGCCGCTCCAGGAACCAGCCGCGGTCGCTGAAAGCCGGATCCGGCGGGGCGAGCCAGCGAACGAAAGTCTCCACGCGGGCGCACCAGCCGTCGCCGTCGCGGTCCTCCTCGCTTTCGAGACAGTGGTCCGCGTCATAGGTGCAGGTCATCCGGTCGCGTTCGGGCCCCGAGCAGATGACGTTGCGGACTCGAACGCGCGCCGCTTCGTTCATCGAAGCGGAGTCGACGACGCCGACGATCTGGATGTTGCGGCGCAGCTGGTATCCGCTTTCGAGCCTGGCGATCGTTCGCGCCCCGATCGGCGAGTCCCAGGCCGCCGGCCCGGCGCAGGACGCCAGCAGGAAAAGTGGGATCGCTCCGAGCCGTTTCACCGCGGCAGGATAGGCCGGCGGCGCGCTCAGTCCAGCTAGAGAATTTGCGCGATCAACAAAGCGGCGGTCGCGAGCACGACTCCCAACATGCCAAGCACCAGCCGACCTTCCACGATTTCCTCTCCCTTCATGGCGGGGAGACGCCGCGGAGAGATCGATCCCGCAGCAGGAATCAGGTTTTCAGCCGCTCCGCCAGCCTTGCCGCGAAGCCGGCGCCGCGGTCCGGGGCGAGGTCGAGATAGAGGTCGGGCTCGATCAGCTCCAATTCCATGACCCGCGGCTGCCCCTCCGCGTCAGGGACCATGTCGACGCGGGCGTAGAAGGGCGGCTGCGGAGTCGCGGCGAGGGCGGCTCGTGCAACCGCCAGCTCCGCCTCGCTCGGTTCGACCAGGGTGAAGGCGCCGCCATATTCGCGCTGGACCCGGAAATCGCCGGGGGCGGCGACCTTTCGCACGGCATGGGCGAGCTCGCCGTCGAAGAAGAAGACGGACAGCTCGCCCCGGTCCTGCACCGACGGCATGAAAGGCTGGATCATCGCGTCGGCGAGGTTGGGGGCGGGGTCGCCCGGGCCGACCCGGCTCGTCGACGAGGCCGAGGCCGAGATTCGCGGCTTCACCACCAGTTGTCCAGCTCCGAAGGCGGCGCGGGCGTCGGCCAGCTCGGCCTCGGTGGCGATACCCACGAAGCGGGTCGGGACGATCGGCACTCCGGCGGCCGCGAGGTGGTCGAGGTAGCGCTTGTCGCTGTTCCAGCGCAGCAGAGCTGGAGGGTTGAGCAGGAGCATGTCCTCCGGCCAGGCGGCCAGCAGCGTTTCCCAGCGGGCCGGCTGCAGATGATAGCCCCAGGCGAGCTGAGCCCAGGCGGGGCGGACCGGCTTGGCGTTCGGCCAGGCGACGGGCTCCAGGACGATCCCGTGCGGCGCCAGTAGGTCGGCATAAAGAGCGATTCGCGCCTCCCAGACATCGCGGAACTGGTCGTAGCTCGAGTCCGGAGTGAAGAGGGTGACGTGCATGAGCCGCCCTTAGCATGAGGCGGCGGCGCGGCAACAAGCGGTCAGCTGCGCCGGGGAGGGGCGAATGTGAGGCGCCATTTGTCGCCCGCTTCGACTTTCACCCCCGCAAGAGTGCCCGTCTCCCCATCCTGGAGCCTGTCGAGAAGGGCCATGAGCTTGGGGCCCGGGATCGCGCTTTCGTCGGTGAAGTGGGCGAGGGCGCGGAGCAGCAGGCGGCGCGTCAGCTCGCGCGGAAGGCCATTGGGGTCGATCGTGACGCTGGTTTCGTCCGTCGACTTGGCGAGCCGGGTCTCGGCCAAGTGGTCCAGCGTCCAGGCTAGAGCTTCCTCGGCGTCGAGCAGCGTCGCTGCGGCGGCGGCGATGCGGTCTGGATCGAGCCACGTGGCCGCCGCGAGCAAACGGCGCGCATGCGTTCGGTCGAGGCGTTCGTCGTCATTGGTCGGGTCCTGGATCGGCTTCAGGCCCGCGGCCTCGACGATCGCCACGAGCTCAGCCTTTCGCCAGCCCAGCAGCGGCCGAACGATGGTTGCCCCGTGGAGAGGATTGACCGCCCGGACTCCGGCGAGGCCGGCGACGCCCGAACCCCGGGCGAGGCGCATGAGGAAGGTCTCGGCCTGGTCGTCGGCGTGGTGCGCGGTGGCGACCCAGGCGGCGCGGTTGCGCTCGGCCCAATCCGCCAAGGCGGCGTAGCGCGCGTCGCGAGCCAGAGCCGGGACGTTGCTGCTCGGGGCCGTGCTCCAACCGGGAGCGAGAATTTCGTGAGGGATGCCGAGTTGGGCGCAGACCCCGGCGACCATGCGGGCTTCGTCCGTGCTCTCCTTGCGGAGCCCGTGGTCGATCGTCGCCGCGGCGACCCGACCGGGATAGGCCGCGGTCGCGAGAAGCAGCAGTGCCAGGCTGTCGGGGCCTCCCGACACGGCAATTCCGAGCTTCTCAGGCCGCCCGCCGGTCAGCTTCTCGAGATCGGCCTCGAACCGGGCGACGAGGGCAGGATCAGGCTTCATCGCCCGTTCCCGCCCCCGGGATCAGCTGCAGCGCGCGGCGCGGCGGGCCGCGGGCAGGCGTTCGCGAAGGAAGGAGCGCATGTTGGGGTAGTTCTGCTCCAGCTCGTCATAGACCGGGCAGGCCTCGCCGCGGCGGTTGAGGCGAACCAGCGCCTCGCCGAGATAGAAGAGGCTGTCGGCGGCACGCTCCCCGCGCGGATTGTCCTGGTAATTGGACAGGAAGATCCGAGCCGCGGTCGCGGGCTTGCCGTCGTCGAGATAGGCGCGGCCTGCGAGGTTGCGGGCCCAGCTCGCCCAGCGGCTCCGCGGATAGCGCTCGCCGGCCTGGGTGAGCGCGGTCTGGGCCGCTGCATAGTTGCGCTGCTCCCACAGACGGAAGCCGGCATTGTAGGCGGCTTCAGCCGGATCGGTGGCGCTCGGCTGAGCGGCGGAGGTCGACGGCCGTTCGACGATCGGCTCCATCACCGGCATCGTGGTCGGCGCCGGCTCGGAGGGAGCGACCTGCTGAGCCGCCGCGCGCGCCTGAGTCTCGGTGCGCAGCTGGTTCAGCTGCTCCTCGAGTTGGCGCATCCGGTAGCCGTTTTCCTCGACCTGGCCGGTGATTCGGGCGAGCTGCGCCTCGATCGCGTCGACTCGCGCGTTGAGCGTTGAGATGGCGTCGCCGGTCTCGACCGCCGGACGGGTCGGAGTCGCGGGCCGGATCTCGGGATCGACAGTGGCGCCTGCGCCGCCCGGGAAGACGCGGCGCTGGACCGCGCGCATTTCCTGCTCGAGCCGGTCGACCCGCCGCTCGACATTCTGCTGGGCCATCGCCGGCGTGGCTGCGCCGAGCAACAGCATGGCAATCAACAATTTACGCATTTACCCCGTCCCCGCCGACTATATGTCTCGCGGCCATGTTATTGAAGGTTAAAGCCTGTCGCCAGCCTTAAGCACGGGCATGAGCGCCGCGATAGCCCGCAATCCTGCGGGGACGTCAGGGACGCGGAGTTGCTGGCGCAGGCGCGGAGGCCCCCGGGGCGCCCTGCTGCAGTCGCTGCCCAAGATCCTCGGCCCGAAGGCTCACGCCGCCGACCGGCTGGCCCGACGGGCCAAGCTGCGGGATCGCCGTCTGCCCGACCGTGACTCGAAGCGCCTCGGGCGCGCCGACGCGAAGCATCGGCCGAGTGGCGGTGGCCGGGACCTGGTAGGTCTCGCCCGCCTGAAGCGTCCGCTGCGCGATCGTTGCTCCGCCTTCCTCATAGACTCGAAGCCAGACCTGGCCGACCGCGGTGAGGGTCACCGGCTGGCCGGCGAGGTTTGCGGGCTGCTGCTGGGCCGCCGCGGGCTGCTGCGGCTGGGCCTGAGGCTGCGGCGCCTGTTCCTGGACCGGGGGCGCTACCGCGGTTTGATCCTCGCTGCCGAGCTGTGAGCGCCAGATCAGGTAGCCCGCGATCAGCACCAGAGCGAGCACGCCGGCGATCCATGCGAGCGGGCGCGACGGCACGCGCGCCGGATCGGGCGGGGCATAATATTCGGTCGAGATGCTCGAACCGCGCTGGGCGCCGCCGAGCTGGTCGCGAAGCTCACGGCCGACCTCGGCGCCGTCGAGGCCCACCGCATTGGCATAGTTGCGGCCGAAGCCGACCGTATAGGTCAGCGCGGGCAGCTCCTCATATTTGCCATCCTCGATGCTGCGCAGGTGCCGGATCGGAATTCGGGTCTGGGCGGCGACTTCCTCGAGGCTAAGCCCGCGCGCTTCGCGCGCCTCGCGCAGCCGCTGGCCGACGCTGTTGCCGCCTACTTCCTGTTCATATTCCGCTTCGGCCATTCGGCACCCGGCTCCTCAGCAATTTTGTCGTGTCGCGGTCCGCGCCGTCATAGCAGCGCGTCGGACGGGATCAACTCAACGAGACATTCTGTTCGACTGCCCATTCGGACAAGGCGGCGCGCAGGTCGTCGGGGGGGCGTTCCAGCATCCGGTCCATCAATTCGGCCACGGCGCCGAGATTCAGGGAACGGATCATCGCCTTGACCGGGCCGACCGCGGCCGGAGTGATCGAGAAGCGCCTGAGGCCGATCCCGATCAGAGCCATGCATTCGAGTGTCCGGCCGCCCATTTCGCCGCACACTCCGACCGTGACTTCCGCATCGTCGCAGGCGCGAACGATCCGGCGCAGGAAGCGAAGGATCGCCGGGCTGAGCCAGTCGTAGCGCTCGGCGAGCTTGGGATTGGCGCGGTCGGCCGCGAACAGGAACTGTGTGAGGTCGTTGGTGCCGATCGACAGGAAATCGATCTTGGGCAGGAGGATGTCGAGCACCTCCGCAAGCGCCGGCACCTCCATCATCGCGCCGTAGAAGATCGCGCTCGGAAGCTTCTTGCCGCGGGCAGCGAGCCAGGCGCGCTGCTCCTCGACCAGCCGCTTGGCCTCGTCGAATTCCCACGGCTCCGAGATCATCGGGAACATGACCCGGAGCTCGCGGCCGGCGGCGGCCTCGAGAAGGGCGCGCGACTGGGCGCGCATCAGGGTCGACCGGTCGAGCGCGAGGCGAAGCGCGCGCCAGCCCAGCGCCGGATTCTCTTCCCCTTCCTCGAGGCCGTGGAGATAGGGCAATTGCTTGTCGCCGCCGACATCGACCGTGCGGAACACGACCGGCTTGCCGTCGGCGGCATCCAGGACCGAACGGTAGAGGCGCTGCTGGCTCTCGCGGCGGGGCAGGGTCGCCGACACCAGGAACTGGAATTCGGTCCGGAACAGGCCGATTCCGTCGGCGCCGACTGCGGTCAGCGCGGCCGCGTCGTCGCGGAGGCCGGCATTGACCATCACCGTGATTCGGGTGCCGTCGCTGGTCACCGGCGGCACGTCGCGGAGCGCGGCGAAGGCGGCGCGGCGCTTCTGGCCGGCCGCGAGCTTGGCGTTGAACGCCTCCTCGATCGCCGGAGTCGGACGAACGAAGGCGACCGCGTCGTCACCGTCGATCAGAACGGTGTCGCCTTCGGATATCGCCTGGCGGGCGGAGGCGACCCGGCCGATCACGGGCACGCCCATTGCGCGCGCGACGATGGTGACATGGGCGGTGAGCGATCCTTCCTGGAGGATTACACCCTTCAATTTGCGGCGGTCATATTCGAGCAGTTCGGCCGGGCCGAGATTGCGGGCGACGAGGATCGCGTCGGGCGGCAAGCCGGCCTGGGCGGCGGTGCCCAGCTGGCCCGAGACGATTCGGAGAAGCCGGTTCGACAGGTCGTCGAGGTCGTGCATCCGCTCCGCGAGCAGCGGGTCGTCGATCTCCGCCATCCGCCGCTTCATGCGCTGGCGGACGCGCTCGATCGCCGCTTCGGCGGTGAGGCCCTGGTCGATCGACTCGTTGATCCGGCGCGACCAGCCCTCGTCATAGGCGAACATCTTGTAGGTCTCGAGGACCTCCTGATGCTCGCCGGCCGTGCCGAACTCGGCCTGGGTCGTCATCGTGTCGATCTGCTCGCGCATCTTGCGGAAGGCGGAATAGACCCGGTGCCGTTCGGCCTCGACATCCTCGGCGACGGTATGTTCGATTAGGATTCGCGGCTGGTGGTAGACCGCGGTGCCGCGGGCCATTCCGACGACCAGCTTAAGCCCCTTGAGCCGGGCCATGCCGATGTCGCGATCGGTCTCGCCAGCCTTGGCGCGGCGGTCGATGAGGCCGGCATTGGCGATCAGCTCCGACAGAACCATCGCCACCGTCTGCAGGGCCTCGATCTCGAGATCGTCATAGGCGCGCGGGTCGCCATGCTGGACCGCGAGGACCCCGACGGCGCGCTCCTGGCGGATGATCGGCACTCCGGCGAAGCTGTGAAACGTCTCCTCGCCGGTTTCGGGACGATAGGCGAATTCGGGGTGGCTCGCGGCCTCGGCGAGGTTCAGGACTTCGACATTCTTGGCGATCGTGCCGACCAGGCCTTCGCCATGGGCGAGCTTGGTGACATGGACCGCGCTCTGGTTGAGGCCGACGGTGGCATAAAGCTCGAGCAGGCCGTCACGAAGCAGGTAGATCGAGCAGACTTCGCTGCTCATCGCCTCGGCGACGATGTTCACCACCTTGTTGAGCTTCGCCTGCGCACTCGTGCGCGAGGCCATCACCTCGTGCAGGCCCGTCAATATCTCGCGGGCGGAAGCGATTGAGGCGTCGGGCATAAGACCGGCTAACAGATGCCGCGCCCGCTTCCAACTCTCGCGGATGACACGGCGACCGGCTAATCTGGAGCAGGGCGCATGTGCTTGGCCGCCGTCGGTGGCTCGGCTATCTTCGCGGCCGCCCTGGAACGATGGATCGAAGTGAAGGTCCGTTCGTCTTTCTTCCGGAAACGAGAGCGCGCGGAGGCATTTTTTGGAGCCAGTTCCGGAACATACGACACCTCGCATCCTGATTGTGGATGACGAGATCCTGACGGCGCACTCGATCGAGACGGCCGTTCAGTCGCGCGGCTGGGAGGTCGTCGGGCCTGTCGATCAGATGGACGTGGCCCTGACCGCCGCGGGCGAGGAGGAAATCCACGCGGCCATTCTCGACCTCAACGTCGACGGCCGGCTGGTGTGGCCCGTCGCGGCGATCCTCAAGGCGCGCGGAGTGCCGTTCCTGTTCCTGACGGGCTATCATGAGAGCCAGGTCGTTCACCCGGACTTCGAGGACGTGCCGACGCTGGGCAAGCCCTATATCGAGCGCGAGCTGCTTGCGCATATCGCGCGCCTGCTCAGCGATTCCAAAGGCCCGCCGGCCGGCGACTCACCCGCCCAGCCGCTCCAAGGCGACTGAGTGCCGACAGGTCGCCTTCGTCGGAGCGGCCCGCCTCTTTGTCGATAGCGGCCACGCCCGGTCGACGCTTCGAGCGCGGTCGTCGAACCGGCCATGATTGTCCCTCCCCTCGGGTCTAGCAGCAGATCGGCGGCGCAATGGAGCGCCCGCTGCCTAGAGGAGAGAGAAGATGACTGCGGAGACTTTCCGTACCTGGTCGACATTCGCTGCCGCGTTGTTCGTCAGCACCATGCTGTTGTCGGCCGCCACCACCGCCCAGCTCGTCTGACTCGGGCGAAGCGGTCCTCGATGCGAGGCCTTCCATTCGCCGGCCGCTCAACGGCCTCCCCGCACTCCAACCGGGACCGGATCTGACAGGACCAAGTTTCCTTCGATTCGGTTCCGCTCCCCGCTCCTCCTAGACCGTTCTCGGTCGCAGTTGCCGGGCCGGCAGCGTCTCGCTGCCTCGCAACTGCTTAGTCGAAGTTGAGCGCGCTCTTGACCGCCGACACGTAGCTCGGCCCCACCTGAACTTCGGCGCCGCCCTGGAGCACCAGGCACAAGGAGCGCCCCGATCTCTTCACCTCAGTCACCTTGTCCGGCCGAACGAAGGCCGAGCGGTGGACCCGCAGCAGCGGCGAGTGGGCGAGCCGCTCCTCGAGCGCCGCCATGGTGATGCGCAGAAGGTGGCTCCGCATGCTGGTGTGGAGGAGCACATAGTCGCGCGCAGCCTCGATCCAGTCGATCGTGTCGATCGGCACCCGGCGCTGGCCGTGGCGCTCCGGAACCCAGAAGCCGTCATCGTCATGCGGGCGCGGAGTGGTGCCCGACTTCAGCGCCGCGACTTCCTCCTCGAGCTGGCCGGCGCGGGCCTCGGCCGCTCGAAGCGACTTGCGCCGGCGGGCCCGGTCGACGGCCTGGCGAAGCCGGTCGAAGCGGACGGGCTTCAGCAGATAGTCGGCGGCGTCGACATCGAACGCGTCGGGCGCATAATGTTCGTGGGCGGTCACGAAGACGATTTCGGGCCGAGGCTCGATGTCGATGTCGGCGGCGGCGCGAAGACCGTTCTTGCCCGGCATCTGGACGTCGAGGATCACGAGGTCCGGGGTGAGCTGCTGGATCTTCTCCAGCGCTTCATCGCCATCGCCGGCCTGGCCGACGAGCTCGACTCCTTCGATGTCCGCGAAGAAAGTCTTCAGGCGATCGATCGCCAGAGACTCGTCATCGACCAGCAACACGCGCATGCGGCCACTCTCCCACTTCCCCGATTGGAGTGAGTGGCGAGCAAACCGCCCGGGCGTCAAGCCTCTTGTGGATTCCGCAAGACGGGGATGGTGATGGTGGCGAGGTAGCGATCGTTGGCGACCCCCGCTTCGAGGCTGGCAGCCTTGCCGTAGACGGCCTCCAGCCGGCGGCTGACATTGATGAGGCCGACTCCGCTGGAGAGGTGGGAGAGGCCGTTCTTCTCGGTCGGCAGGCAGTTGGCGACCCTGATCTTGAGGACTCCGTCCGCAACCTCGCCGGTGATGTCGATCTTGGTCGCGCCGCGGGTTCGGGCGACCCCGTGCTTGATCGCATTCTCGACCAGCGGCTGGACCAGGAAGCTCGGAATGAGCGCCTCGCAGGCGCCGGGGCTGCAATCGACCTCGACGTCGAGGCGCTCGCCGAAGCGGACGCTTTCGATGTCGAGATATTCCTCGGTCAGAGCCAACTCCTCCTCGAGCGGGATGAGCTCGCCGGGATCCGCGTTGAGCGAGGACCTGAGGAAGCTCGACAATTTGTCGGTCATTTGCTCGGCATCGTCGTTGCGCTGGGTGACGATCAGGGCTGAGATCGAGTTCAGGGCGTTGAACAGGAAGTGCGGGTTGAGCTGGTAGCGGAGCGCCGCAAGCTGGGCGTGCTGTGCGTTGGCGAGCGCCTGGCTGAGCGCGAGTTCCTGCTTGAGTGCGGCGCGCCGGGCGAAGCTCACCTGGAACAGCGCCATGTTCACCCCGAACACGAGGATGTAGTTCAGGAGCGACGGGTAGGCCCGCGACATGTCCGACGGAAGCTCGGCGAAAAGGTGGTCCAGACGGCTGGCGACCATCGTCTGGAAGGTGAGATCGAACGCGGTGTTGATGGTGGCCGTGACGATCACCGTCACGATCATCACGATGACCCGCTGACGCAAAGTCTGGTCGACCGTCCGCCGGAACACCGCGAACATCGACAAGGCGAGCATGATCGATACCGGCACCGTCGAGCAGTCGAGAGCGACGCTCGACCAGCTCGCGCCCTCGTAGCGGGCGATGATGATGGGCAAGAAGAGGAGCAGAACGAAGAGCCACAGCGAAACCGTCAGAGCGATCGCTTCCGGCCATCGCGCCTGGTTGGTGAGGCTCGGCATGCGCAGGGCGGCGCCCGAGGCGGCCTCGCTCGGCGGATGCGGCGCCAGGTTCTGCCTCAAGACCTTGGGACAATCACGGTCGGGGGAAAAATCCGGCGTTGCCGAGAGCGCAATTTCCATTGCCGCAACATGCAATAACAACGCGCAGAGGGGAAGGGCAGAGGGACGAACTTGCATTGCTGTGCGATGAACATGACTCCGTCGAGGCCCATTTCAGCGCGGCCAGGGCGAAGAACGGCCGTAGATCGGTCGCTCGAAACGTCGTTTTTGTCGTGGGATTGCTGCCTCCCCCAAGGCTTCGGCTAGCCGGAGACTGCGGCAGGGGGGTCCGGCCGCTTGTTTCCTCACGAGTGAAAGAACCAGAACATGAGAATCCTGTTCAGCGTCGCGCTTGCGGCGGCGCTCCTGTTCGGCAACGCGCCCGCCGAGGGGCAGCTGGGCGGCCTCGGGCGGCTGGGCGAGCGAATCGGAATCCGCAATCCGCTCGGCGGCAATGCGCCGATCACCACCAGCCTCGCCGATGCGCGCTGGGCTCAGCCTGATCTCGACAATTTCACGCCGCGCGAGCCGGTGCGGCCGCTGCAGACGCTTCAGCGGACTCCGAATGGAGGGTTCGTTCTTCAGCCCGGCTATTATGAGATGCACACGCAGAGCTATTGTCTTCACGCCGGCACCCACGGGCCGGGCGGCGGCGACGGTTACATCTATGCGCCGGTGAAGGGTCCCGCGGAGGAAGCGGTCATGACGATCCTTCGGAATTCGGTGAACCATCCCGAGATCGAGCAGCGAAGCATCCAGACGCTGATCTGGGCGATCCTTGCTCGGGCCAAGTTCGAGGACCTGTCGGCCGAGCACAAGGCGGTCGCCGCGCGCCTTTTGACACCGCGCCAGCTCGTGAGCCTCAATCGAAGCGCGCTCGATGTTCTGACCGGCCCCGCGCTGGGCCGGCTGATCGGCGGCGTTCCCGAGCCGCTTCGCCAGATCGCCCAGGCCGAGGCTCAGCTTCGCCAAATGCTGACCACCCCGGGAGCGAGCTTCGCCGACATGGAGCGGGTCGCGGTGCTCGCTGGAATGGCGCCGATGGGGCCGGGAAGCCAGAGCGTCCCCTCGGGCCGCTGGAGCCTCCATCCGGACGGCTACTCGATCCGCTACATCCCGCAGGGCTACAGCCACACCCTGGTGCAGATCTGGGTGCCTCAGGGCAGCCCTGCGGTGGGCAAGGAATATGATCCCGCGACCCATGTCGCGGTTCCGGGCAACACCAGCCGTCAGCGCCTCGCCCAGTCTGGGCGCGTCTACGCGGGCCACTGATCGGATAGCCCTCTCCCCCGCGGGGAGAGGGCCGCTAGCCCGAGCGGCGCTCGAGGGCGTGGGAGGCTTCGTCGACGAGCTGGGTCAGGATCTCGGCGATGCTCTGCTCGGACTTGACCATCCCGACCGACTGACCGGCCATGACGGAGCCGGTCTCGACGTCTCCGTCGATCACGGCGCGGCGGAGGGCGCCGGCCCAATAATGCTCGATCTGGAGCTGGGCCTCGCCCATCTCGACCTTCTCCTCGTCGAGCAGCTGGGCGACCTCCCGCTGCTTGGCGGCGAAGCTCTCCATCTCGCGGTTCTTGAGCGCGCGGACCGGGATGACCGGAAGCCGCGGGTCGATCTGCACCGAGGTGATCGCGTCGCGGGCCGAGGCCCGGATGAACGCCTTCTTGAAATTGGGGTGGGCGATGCATTCGTGGCTGCACACGAAGCGGGTGCCGAGCTGGCAGCCGGCCGCGCCCATTTCGAGATAGCCGGCGAGAAGGCCGCCATGGCCGATCCCGCCGGCAACGAAGATCGGCACCTCGGCGGCGAGCGGCGGAAGAATCTCCTGAGCGAGGACCGAGGTCGAGACCGGGCCGATATGGCCGCCCGCCTCCATCCCCTCGATCACCAGGGCGTCGACCCCGGAGCGGATCAGCTTCTTGGCGAGGCTCAACGCGGGCGCGAAGCAGATCAGCTTGGCGCCGCTGCCCTTGATGCGGTCGATCGCCCCGGGCGGCGGAAGGCCGCCGGCGAGGACGATGTGTCCGACATGGTGTTTCGCGCAGACGTCGATCAGCTCGCTGAGCTGGGGGTGCATGGTGATGAGATTGACGCCGAACGGCTTCGACGTCCGCTTCTTGGTCTCGGCGATCTCGGTATCGAGAAGCTCCGGAGTCATCGCGCCGCACGCGATCACCCCGAACGCGCCGGCGTTGGACAAGGCCGAGACGAGGTTGCGCTCGGAAATCCAGCTCATCGCGCCGCCCATGATCGCGACCTCGCAGCCGAGGAACTCGGCGCCGCGCTGCATCAGGCGCTTGAGGCGGTCGTGGCCCACGCTGTCCGGCGTGAAGTTCATTCGGAATCCTCTGAGTCGAGCCCGTAGGCGGTGTGGAGCACTCGGACCGCGAGCTCGGTATATTCCTCGGGCAGGAGCACGGAGACTTTGATCTCGGACGTCGTGATGGCGAGGATGTTGATCCCGCGCTCGGCCAGGGTCTGGAACATCTGGGCGGCGATGCCGGCGTTCGAGCGCATGCCGACCCCGACCGCGCTGACCTTCACCACCTCGGTGTTGGTGACGACCTCGTCGAAGCCGACCGAAGCCTTCACCTTCTGAAGCTCGGCCGTGGTGTGGGCGAGCGAGGCGCGCGGAACGGTGAAGGTGAGGACGCTCTCCTCGCCGCGGCGCGGAACGCTCTGAACGATCATGTCGACGTTGATGTTGGCGGCGGCGAGCGGAGCGAAGATGTTGGCGACCGTGCCCGGCGAGTCTGGAAGCCCGGTCAGGGTGACCATCGCCTCGTTCTTCTCGTGCGCGATGCCGGTGATGACGTTTCTTTCCATTGGGCTTTCCTCAAGGGCATCGTCGCCCACGATCAGCGTGCCGGGCCGGTCCTCGAACGAGGACAGGACCTGGAGCGGCATTCCGTAGCGCATGGCGAGGCCGACCGAGCGGGTTTGAAGGACTTTCGCTCCGACCGAGGCGAGCTCCAGCATCTCCTCATAGGTGACGAGGTCGAGCTTGCGCGCCTTGGGAACGATGCGCGGGTCGGTCGTGTAGACTCCGTCGACGTCGGTGTAGATGTCGCAGCGGTCGGCCTTCATCGCCGCGGCGAGCGCGACCGCCGAGGTGTCCGAGCCTCCGCGCCCCAAAGTCGCCAGCTCGCCGTCCGCGGTGACACCCTGGAAGCCGGGGATGACGGCGATCCCGCCGCCGTCGAACACGCGCTCGAGAACGTTGACGTCGATACCCTCGATCAGCGCGGCGGCGTGACCGGAGGCGAGGATCGGAAGCTGCCAGCCCATGTAGGAGCGCGCGTTGAGGCCCATTCCTTGGAGGGTGATTGCAAGGAGGCCGGAAGTGACCTGCTCGCCGCTCGCGACCACCACGTCATATTCGCGCGGGTCGTAGAGCGAGGCGGCTTCGCGGCACAGATGGACGAGCCGGTCGGTCTCGCCGGCCATTGCCGAGACGACGACGGCGACCTGGTTGCCGCGTTCAACCTCGCGGCGGACGAGCGAAGCGACATGGCGGATGCGCTCGATGCCCGCCATGGACGTTCCGCCGAATTTCATCACGATGCGAGCCATTGAGCGGCGGCGATTAAGGAGCGCCGCGCGCGCGGTCAACGCGCCCGCGTCAGCGCACCAGGTGCTCGCGAAACCAGTCCGCCATTTCCACCTCGCTCAGTTCGCCGGCGGCAAGAGCCAGGAAGGCAACAACCACTTCGGCATCGGTGGCGCCGATGGAGTGGCCGTTGAGCATGAGAAAGGTCTCGCTCACCACCGCGGCAGTGCGCTTGTTGCCGTCGACGAAAGGGTGATTGCGGGCAATGCCATAGGCATAAGCAGCAGCGAGATCGGCGGCGTCGGGTCTCCCATAGGCGACAAGATTCATCGGCCGGGCCATTGCACTGTCGAGGCTGCCCGTGTCGCGCAGTCCTTCTCCGCCGCCATGCTCCGCGATCTGCTCGGCATGCGCCGCTACGGCTACTTCAACGGCAACCCAGATCCAGTCTTGGCTCGCCAACTACTTGGCGAGCTCGCGCAAAGCCCGTCGGCGTCTGGCCATCACCTCCCGGGCGACGGCCATCTGCGCTTCGAAATCCGTATCCGGCGCCCGAAGCTCGATCCCGTTCGGCGTCTTCGTCACCGACACTGTCTCGCCCACGCCGACATGAAGGTGAGCCAGCAAATCCTTGGGAAGGATGACGCCGGCGGAGTTGCCGATCTTCTGGATTTTCAGCGCGTTCATACGTTTGTTATAACAAGAGTATCCGATTTTGGCAATCAGCGGAGCCAGTCGGGAACGCTGTCGCGTTGGATCAGGGCTTCGAGGGGGAGGCGCTGGCGGACCACGGCCCAGCGGTCGCCGTCGACGAGGACTTCGGGGGTGAGCGGGCGGCTGTTGTAGGTGCTCGACATGGCGGCCGCGTAGGCGCCTGCGGTCCGGAACAGGACGAGGTCGTCCTCGCCGACTTCGTCCATGGCGCGGGCGGTGGCGAAAGTGTCGCCGGTTTCGCACACCGGGCCGACGACGTTGGCGGTGAAGCGGCGGCCGTTCGGCTGTACGGCGTCGATGGCATGCCAGGCGTCGTAGAGGGCGGGGCGCATCAGATCGTTCATCGCCGCGTCGACGATGACGAAGGGGTGGGCGGCGCCCGGCTTCACTCGGATGACTCGGGTGAGCAGGATTCCCGCATTGCCGGTGATGAGCCGGCCGGGTTCGAACACCAGGCGCGCGTCCCAATCGCGGGTCACGCGGGCAACCATCTCGCCATAATCATAGGGGCTGGGCGGGGGCGGAAGGTCCGGATCGTAGGGCACACCCAGGCCGCCGCCGAGGTCGGCAACCTGGATGTCGCAGCCGGCGGAGCGAAGGTCGCGGATCATGTCGCCGACCTTGGCGAAGGCGCTTTCGAGCGGCGCGAGGCTGGTCAGCTGGCTTCCGATATGGACGGCGACGCCCTGAAGCCGAAGGCCGGGGAGGCGGCCGGCATGGGCATAGGCTTCGATCGCCTCGTGAAGGGCGACACCGAACTTGTTGTCAGCCGCCCCCGTGGTGATCTTGGCGTGGGTTCCGGCCTCCACGTCCGGATTGATTCGGAAGCCGGCCGGTGCCTCGATGCCCAAGGACTGGGCGACGCGGGACAGGGTCTCGGCCTCGGCGACGCTTTCGAGGTTGAACTGGAACAGGCCGCCTTTGAGGGCCAGCGCCATCTCTTCCGCAGTCTTGCCGACTCCGGAGAAGACGATCCTGTTCGGGTCCATGCCGGCGGCGCGCGCGCGGCTATATTCGCCGCCCGAGACGACGTCGGCGCCGAGCCCCTCACGGGCCAGCGTCGCGAGGACCGCAGCGTTCGGGTTCGCCTTCACGGCATAGGCGACGATCGGATCGTCGAGCGCTGAAAGCGCCTCACGCATCACCGCGGCGTGGCGGCGGAGGGTCGCGGTCGAATAGACATAGACGGGCGTTCCGACCGCATCGGCGATGGTGGGCAGGGGCACGTCCTCGCAATGCGCGATGCCGTGCCTCAGGTTGAAATGGTCCATGATGGCCTTGCTCGAAAAGCGTGGAACCGAAGCGCCGCCGGCTGGTAGGAGCCGCGAATGGCCCAAGCAAGCGAACCGCCCATGTCGACCATCGATCCGAGAGAGGCCGAGCATTTCGGCAAGCTCGCCGCCGACTGGTGGGACCCGAATGGCTCGTCGGCGATGCTCCACAAGCTGAACCCGGTTCGGCTCAAATATCTGCGCGAGCAGATCGACCATCACTTCGGCTCGGACGAGCATAATCGGCGGCCGCTCGCCGGCAGGCGGGTCGCCGATGTCGGCTGCGGCGCCGGACTTCTGGCGGAGCCGCTCGCGCGGCTCGGTGGCCAAGTGACTGCGGTCGACGCGGCCGAGGAGAATATCGTGGCCGCCCGCGCCCATGCGCTGGGGCAGGGGCTGGAGATCGACTACCGAGTCGGGGGCGTGGAGGCGCTCGACGGGCCCTATGCGCTGATCACGTCGATGGAAGTGGTCGAGCATGTCGCCGATGTGCCGGCATTCCTTGCGGGCCTTGCCAAGGCGCTCGCGCCCGACGGGATGCTCGTCATGTCCACTCCCAACCGCACGAACATGTCGCGGATGCTGCTGGTCGGGGCCGCCGAGGCACTGGGCCGAATCCCGAAGGGCACCCACGATTGGGACCGGTTCCTGACCCCGGACGAACTGACCGCGGCGCTGGCGCTTGCCGGCCTCCAGGTCACCGACAGCTGCGGCCTCGCCTGGAACCCACTGAGGGGCCTCCATCTCGGCCAGGACATGAGCCTCAATTACCTGGTCACGGCGCGGAAGCTTTAATCCTCCCCGGAACCGGGAGGTGGCTCGGCGAAGCCGAGACGGAGGAGGCCGAGAGGCCGCGCCGGCCGAGGGCCCCCTCCACCACCGCCTTCGGCGGCGGTCCTCTCCCCGTCCCGGGGAGGATCAGTTGCGCGATAGGCGCATCATCAGGAGGGCGGTACGAATCGCCTGGCGGGGGAGGCTGGTGAGGTCGACCCATTCGCCTTCGGCATGGGCGCTGCCGCCCGCCATTCCCAGGCCGGCGAGCGTGTCGACGTCGGCGGCGACGAAGGCGCTGTCGGCAGCGCCTCGGCGGCCGGGATCATATTCCGGCATCTCGGGATAGCCGAGCAGGCGGTTGACCTCGTTGAGGCGCGTGAGGATGCGCCGGTTGCCCTCGGTCGGCGGCATTGGTGGATAGCCGTCGTCGGCGAAGACCAGCTCGGCCGAGGTCTGCGGGAGGTGCTGGGCGACGATCGCCTGCATGCGCTCTCGGATCCGGCGGTCCTGATCGGCCGTCAGGGTGCGAAGGTCGCCGCGCGCGATGGCGGTCTCGGCGATGATGTTGGTCTTGCCCGACGCGGTGACGTTGAGGCCCTGGGCGTCGATCTGAGCGGGCGTGCCGCCGCCGAGGACCCCGACGTTGTAGGTAAGGTTGGCCTCGGGGAGATCGCGACGGAAAGTATCGAGGATCCGCGCCATCTCGTAGATCGCGCCATAGCCCTGGCCTTCGGTGAAGATGCCGCTCGAATGGCCGGTTCGGCCGCGCGCGGTCAGGGTCCAGCTCGACGAGCTTCGCCGAGCCACCGTGCCGAAGTCGCGGCCGTCGTCGCGCGCGAGATTTTCGAACTCCAGCGCGTAATCGGCTTCGCGGCCGGCGGCGATGAGGTCGCGGCGGGCGATGGAGAGGGGCGAGCCGGGCCGCTCCTCGTCGCCGGTCAGAATGACGGTCACGTCCATCCGGCGAAGCTGCCCGGTCGAGTGGAGCGCCCGGAGCGCTGCGATGATCACCGCGACTCCGCCCTTGTCGTCGCCGATTCCGGGGCCGGTGGCGCGGTCGCCCCCATTCGCGGTGGTGCGGACGAAGCGTTGGAACGGGCTCGACGGCTCGAACACGGTGTCGAGATGGCCGATCAGGAGGATGTGCTTGCTCGCGCCCCGAGTGAGGTTCTGGTGGGTGGCGACAAGGTGGCCGGCACGGCCGGTCTCAGCCATGTCGACCCAGCGCACCTCCATGTCGAGCGCCTCGAACTCGGGGCGGAGCATGTCCGCGACGGCGCGAACGCCGGGGAGGTTCAGGGTCCCGCTATTCTGGTTCACCATCCGCTCGAGCAGCGCGACGTTACGGTCGGTCTCGCGCTGGACGGTCTCGACGACCCTTCGATCGGCCTCGCTCAGCTGCGCTTGAGCGACCGCCGGGAAGAGCAGGAACGCGACGACCAATAGCAATCTCATCAGAACGGATTGCCGATGTTGAAGCTGACGAACAAGGCGACACCGGCGGAGAATTGATCGCGCGAGCCGAAATTGCGGACGATCGGCGAGTCCGCCGCATCGCCGACCAGCCGGTCGTAGCCGGCATAGCCATAGACTCCGAAGGTCCGGCTGATCTGGTGGGTGATTCCGGCGATCGCGCCGACCGCTCGGATTCCGCCGTCGGGATCGTAGACCGGAAGGCCGGTGGCAAGAGCGACCGCTGGGGTCACTCCGAAATAGGCGCGGGCATATTCGTCGTCGTTGAGGCGAAGGCGCGGGCCGACCGTGAACAGTGTGTCGTTGCCGCCGCGAACCGCGAAGTCGGCGGCCACGGTGCCGACCAGTCCATCATGCCCGCCGATACCCTTCTGGCCTTCGAGGCGGAGGCGGAAGTTCGGGCTGATGTTGAAGTTGACGAAGGCGCCGGCCTCGACGGTGAAGTCGACGTCGCCGACCGCGGCGCCGACATCCTCCTCGTCGCGGCTGCCCTGGAACTGGATGAGCGGGCCGAAGTCGATCACGCTGTTGCGCCCGAGAAGGCCGATCCCGATGCCGTCGTCGGGAGTCCGGAACGGGATCGGGTCGCCCCTTCGGCGCGCGAAGCCGGTGAACAGCGGGTTGAGGGCGTATTCGTCGGCGCCGGGATATTGGGGCAGGATCTGGCCGCCCACTCCCAGGCTTAGGATCAGCGGCGGCTCCTCGTCGTCCTGGGCGAGTGCGGGCGAGGCGGAGAGAGCGGAAGCGGCGGCGAGGCCGAGGCAGAAGGCGCGGATCATGAAGCCCCCTTCTTTTCATTGTCATCCCCGCGGAGGCGGGGACCCAGCTGCCTTTTAATGGAAGCCGTTTGAGCAGAAAGAAAAAAGGAGAGCTGGGTTCCTGCCGCCCTAGAAATGACCGGCCTAGTTGCCTCGAAAGCTCACTCGAATTCGAGGATGACCGCGTCGACGGCGAGGCTGTCGCCGGGCCGGGCGGCGACCTTGCCGACCGTTCCCGGCTTCTGGGCGCGAAGGATATTCTCCATCTTCATCGCCTCGACCACCGCGAGGGGCTGGCCCGCCTCGACCTTGTCGCCTTCCTTGACGTTCAAGGCGGTGAGCAGGCCGGGCATCGGCGCGATCAGGAATTTCGACAGGTCGGGCGGGATCTTCTCGATCATGTGCCGGGTCAGTTCGGCGACATGGGCGGGATAGACCTGCACCTTGTGGCTCGCGCCGCGGGCGGTGAGCAGCCAGTCGCGGCCCGAGCGGCCGATCTGGACGATACGGCGGCGGCCATCGACGGTGCCGCGGAAGCGGATCTGCCCTGGCTGCCAGCGGCCGATCACTTCGACCGGATCGCCGCCGTCGAGCCGCGCGAGCACTCCCTGCTCGATATCCTCGATCACGATTTGGTGCTCGGCGCCCGCGATGCGGACGACGCGAAGGTCCGGCGCCGCCACCGCGCCGTTGAGCTGGTCGCTGATCGCGCAGGCGCGGCCGTCGGTGACGTGGCCGGCGACCGCGGCGATGATGGCGAGGTCGGCGATCAGCTCGTCGCTCGCCGGGGCCCCACCGAAGCCTTCCGGATATTCCTCGGCGATGAAGCCGGTGGTGAGGCGGCCTTCCTGGAAGCGCGGATGCTGCATCAGCGCCGACAAGAAATCGACATTGTGGCCGATGCCGTCGATCACGAACTCGTCCAATGCCTCGACCTGGGCGGCGACCGCCTCGTCGCGGGTCGGCGCCCAGGTGATCAGCTTGGCGATCATCGGATCGTAGAACATGCTGACCTCGCCGCCCTCGAACACGCCGTCGTCGACCCGGACGACGCCGTCAGGCTCGCGCTTCTCGGCGGACGGGCGGTAGCGAACGAGGCGGCCGGTCGAGGGCAGGAAGCCGCGATAGGGGTCTTCCGCATAGACTCGGTTCTCGATCGACCAGCCGTTCAGCTTCACGTCGTCCTGGCCGAGCGGAAGCTTCTCGCCGGCCGCGACCCGGATCATCAGCTCGACCAGGTCGAGGCCGGTCACCTCCTCGGTGACCGGATGCTCGACCTGGAGCCTGGTGTTCATCTCGAGGAAGTAGAAGCTCTTGCCACTCGTGTCGGCGCCCGAGACGATGAGCTCGACGGTGCCCGCGCTGTAATAGCCTACCGCGCGGGCAAGAGCGACGGCCTGCTCGCCCATCGCCTTGCGCATCTCCGGCGTGACGAACGGGGAGGGGGCCTCCTCGACCACCTTCTGGTGGCGGCGCTGCACCGAACATTCGCGCTCGCCGAGGTAGAGGATGTTGCCGTGCTGGTCGCCGATGACCTGGATCTCGATGTGGCGCGGGCTCTCGATGAATTTCTCGATGAACACGCGGTCGTCGCCGAAGCTGGCGAGCCCCTCGCGCTTGGTCGCCTCGAAGCCTTCGCGCACGTCCTGCTCGGACCAGGCGAGGCGCATGCCCTTGCCGCCGCCGCCCGCGGAGGCCTTCATCATCACCGGATAGCCGATCTCGCCGGCGATCTCGACGGCATGCTCGGTATCCCGGATCTCGCCGAGGAAGCCGGGCACGACGTTGACGCCCGCGGCCTGGGCGAGCTTCTTCGACTCGATCTTGTCGCCCATCGCGGCGATCGCATTGGGCGGCGGTCCGATGAAGGCGATGCCGTTATCGGCGAGCGCGCGCGCAAAGCTCTCGCGCTCGGACAGGAAGCCGTAGCCCGGATGCACGGCGTCGGCGCCCGTCTCCTTGCAGGCGGTGATGATCAGCTCGGGATTGAGATAGGACTCGCTCGCCGGCGCCGGGCCGAGGCGGACGCTCTCGTCGGCCATGCACACGTGCGGCGCGCGGGCGTCGGCGTCGGAATAGACCGCCACCGTCTTGATGCCCATCTTCTTCGCCGTGCGGATGACCCGGCAGGCAATCTCGCCCCGGTTCGCGATCAGGATCTTCTTGAACACCTAGTTAGCTCCGGTGCGACGATGGCGCAGGTATAGGATCGTGGCGAGCCCGTAGACGATCAGGGCGCCACCAAGGAAGATCGTGGCAGAAGAATCTGCTCGGGCGTTGCAAGCAGCAGGACTATCCGGCCCGAGACCACAGCTAAACGTCAGCCGAAAACAGACAAACGCCGTCACCAAGCCGTAAATCAGGGACCACCCGAGAAACGCCGGCATCCTCACCCTATCGCACTTCCAACAGGGCGCGCAGCTGTTCAATGCGCTGGCGGGTGAGGGTGGCTCGGCAGCCTTCGTAGAGCATCGTCTCCATGCTGCCGCCGCGGGCCTCGTGGCCCTCATAGGTGCAATGCTCGTCGCGAAAGGTGATCCAGGCGCGCTGGGCGTTGCGAAGCGCCGCCTCGCTGGTCGGCGCCTGGTCGTAGCTGCGGTCGATCTCGGCGTCGGCGCGGCGGGCGGCGGCGATCATCTGCGGCCAGAGCTGATCCAATTCGCGGTCGGCGGCCTGGAAGTCGAGATAGGCGCAGCGGTTCATCTCGGCCTGATATTGCGGGTCGCGGCAATCGGGCTCTTGGGCGCCGAGCAGGGCGGTCAGCGCGAGAACCGCAATCATGCCTTCCCTCCCGCTTGCGGGAGGGGTTGGGGAGGGTCTTGTGGGTTCGCTGAGGTCGGCGAGGGCGGTGCGGACGTGGGTCAGGACGCCGTCGAGATTGGCGAGCACGTCGTGGTTCCAGAAACGCAGAATGCGGAACCCCCGGGCTTCGAGGAAGGCGGTGCGGGACGCGTCTGTCGGTTCGCTGTGCTGGCTGCCGTCGATTTCCACTATCAGCCGGGCTTCGAGGCAGGCGAAGTCCACGATGTAGGGGCCG